>DATKDF010000146.1:0-12376 GCA_035512795.1 Vicinamibacterales bacterium | reverse complement strand
GAGCAGCATGATGTCGATGAGGGAGGCCAGCTCCCAGAAGAACATCTTTCCGGCCAGGCCGAATACGACGGCGCTGCTGTAGACATACGCCGTGGCGATGGCGACCGAGATGAGTGTCATCATCCCGGGCCGGCGGGATGTCAGTTCCTCGACAAACCCCCTGAGAAACGGCCAGCCGCCATACCAGAAGACCGCGGAAGACAGACCGAACAGCACGTACAGGTCGCCGGAAAAACTGATCGCTTCTCCCAGTCCCACCAGCGATTGGAGCATCGGCGACAGGACGAGAATCGGCACGGTCAGGACCAGTGAGATCCAGAATCGCTTCCGGAAATCCGCCGCCATGTGCGCATGGTGGGCCGGGCCTGCGTGCGCCTTCTTGGCCACCGTGTCATGCGACGGCTCAGTGGCGGGGTTGTTCTGTGCAGCGTGTTCGTGTTCCTTCATCGCGCGTCTCCTGTCATCTCACGGCAAAACTTGCCCCGCGATGTTCCTCCTGGACATTCTGCCCGGTGCCAACCCTCCTACCGGCACGGGACCATGTCACGCCCTTCAAGATCCACCACGTCGCCGGGCTTGACCAGCCGATCGAAGACTACGTGCCGAAGAATCGCCTGCGCACGCCGCGGGAATGCGTCTGGTGCATGAGGACGCCAAGGGGGGTGGGGTGGAAACGGTCTGTATGTAGCACGGAAGGAGACGCCCTCGGGGGAAGACGCTGAGAGTCAGGCGTAGCGCCCTGCGTACCGCCAGGTTCACTTCAGTCTGACTATCGCCGTCACCGGAAAGTGATCCGACGGATACCGCCCATTGCGGCTCGTGCGCACGATGGCCGCGTCGAGCACCTCGGTGCCGGGCTCCACGAACACGTAGTCGATCTTGTCACCGCCGGTCGCGTTCGGCTTGAATCCGGTGAACGTTCCCGCCATCGCCTCGCTCGGATGGACGACGCGAAACGTGTCGACGAGCCGGCCGGGACGCGTGGCCGGACCGGCCGTGAGCGACATCACCGCCGGGTTCGACTCCCCCGCGTTGAGGTCGCCGGTCACGATGACCGGGTCACCCGCCGGCACGCGCGCGGCAATCCGCGCGGCCAGGAGCGCCGTGCTCTGCTCGCGCGACGGCTGCGACACGTGATCGAGATGCACGTTGAACACCCAGAACGCACGGCCGTCCCGATCGACCAGCCGCACCCAGGTGCAGATGCGGATGATGCGGTTCCCCCACGATGTTGACGCGACGACCTCGGGCGTGTCGGAAAACCAGAACGTGCCCGTCCGATCCACCCGCAGCCGGCGTGCGCGGACGAGAATCGCCGCAAACTCTCCCCGCCGGCGGCCGTCGTTGCGCCCGACGCCCAGCGAGGCGTAGCCCGACACGGCGGCCAGAATCTCGTCGATCTGGAAATCGAGCGCCTCCTGCAACCCGATCACGTCCGCGTCGGCCTCGCGGATCACGTCGAACAGGAACTCGCGCCGGTTCGCCCACCGGTTGTCGCCGTCGTTGGCGGTCCCGTAGCGGATGTTGAACGACATGACGGTGAGTGCTTCAGCCGGCAGGGCCTGCGGGATGGGGGCGCGGACGAGCGCCGCCAGGGCGAGAACCAGGAGGACGATCGGGCGCATCAGGTCACCTCTTGAGCACAATCCAGCCGTCCTGTTCGAACACCGGCTGGTAGCCGCGCTGCCGGCGGGCGTCGACGAGCGCCCGAATCTCGCCGGCAGACGCGAGCGGCCAGGCATTTAACGGCTCGGCCGCGATCACGAAGTCGGCGTCGGGCGCTGCAGCCGCAAGCATATAGATGATCGGCCGCTGACTGAGGTGCGGCACGATGGCCGCCTGGGCCACGACCGACGCGTCACGGGGAATCACCGCGAGCGCGGCTCGGGCAGCCTCGTGGGTCGCGATCGGCTGGTAGTGACGCGGTGTGAACAGGCGCAGCAGCGGTTGATGTCCGGGGATGAGGAGCGCAGCGACGAGACAGAGCGCCGGCAGCCAGACGAACAGCCGCCGCCGGGCGCGCTCGGGGCCGACCCGGCCCGCCAGTCGAGCCAGACCATCACCGGCGGCCATTGCCAGAATCGGCGCGAGGGGCGCCGAGTAATGGAAGCCGTGTCCCCAGTGATTCGGGTGCCCCGACAACAGACGACTGAGCACCACGGGCAGCGCCAGCAGGACGACCGGCGAGGCGAGCGGCAGGAAGATGAACGGCGCGAGCCAGTAGAACACCGTCCTCAGCTTCTCGATCGGCGTCACGAGCAGGGCCGGGATCAGCCACGGCCGCTGCCAGACGTGGGCGAACGAGCCGCTGTACTGCCAGGCGCCGCTCTCACTGAAGTACGGGATGACGACGAGCATGGCGAAGGCGAACATCAGGAGGCTGCCGGCGATGAGCCACGTGCCCCGCCGCCACTCGCCGAGCCAGACCAGGTACAGGCCGAACCCGCCGACAACCGGAATCATGTCCTCCTTGACGAGCAGCAGCGCGATGCTCGCCGGCCAGAGCCACGTCCACTTCCGACGGTCGATCGCCAACAGGACGCACGCGATCAGGAGCGGCGCAAACGCCAGCTCGTGGACGTCGAAGGCCGCCGTGCGCTGCAGGCCCCAGAACAGACCATGCGCCGCTGCGAGTGTGAGCGCCGGCCCGGGCGGCACGCGGCCCCGCAGGTACGCGTAGACGGGCACGACCGACGCGCCAAGCAGGATCGCCTGCGCCGTGATCAGCGTTTCTGGCGCCGGAGCGACCCAGTACAGGGGCGCGAACAGGATCAGGATCGGGTGGAAATGGTCACCGAGCAGGTTGGCGTGCCCCCGGATCGAGCTGCCAGGTGCTTCGAGCCGGCTCAAGTGCCAGATCGCCTGATCGAAGATGCCGAGGTCGTAGGCCGAGCTGCCGAACTGCCAGTGGCGAAACAGGCCCACGAGCGCATAGGCGACGGCGAATCCGCCGGCCAGGAGGCCAACCGTCTGCCGTTCGCGTCGCGTCACGCGGGCAGTCTACCCTTGACGCTGGACGCCCAGGGGCAGCCCGTGCTTTGATAGCCGTCCATGCGCTGGCAGCGAATGCGGCAGAGCCGGAACGTCGAAGACCGGCGCGGCATGCGCGTCTCCGGTCCGGTTCGCATGGGCGGACTCGGCCTCGGTGGCCTGGCGCTGATTCTCCTGCTCGGCTATGTGACCGGGAGCGACCCGCTGCAACTGCTGAGCGACGTCTCGCGGCAGATGGACACGGGCGGTCCGCCGGCCGCCGCCCCCCCGGGCGGCGCCCCGACTGATGAGGCCGGGCGGTTCGCGTCGGCGATCTTCGGCGACGCCGAAGACACCTGGACGACGATCTTCGACAACGCCGGCCGCCGCTACACGCCGGCCACCCTCGTCCTCTTCGACGACGCCGTCCAGTCGGCGTGCGGCTTCACATCCTCGGCGGTCGGGCCCTTCTACTGCCCGGCTGATTCCAAGGTCTATATCGACCTCGCGTTCTTCCGTGAGCTCGGCACTCGCTTCGGCGCCCCCGGCGACTTCGCGCAGGCCTACGTCATCGCGCACGAGGTCGGCCATCACATTCAGAATGTCACTGGCGTCTTCGAAGCCGTCAGCCGCCAGCGCGGCCAGGCGAACGCCAACGAGCTCTCGATTCGCCAGGAACTCCAGGCCGATTGTTTCGCCGGCGTCTGGGGCCACTACGCCGCGGTCCGCGACCTGCTCGAGCCGGGCGACGTCGAAGATGGCCTCGCCGCCGCCGCCGCAATCGGTGACGACCGCATCCAGCGTCAAGGCCAGGGCTACGTCACACCCGAGAGCTGGACGCACGGCTCGTCGGCGCAGCGGGTCGAGTGGCTCAGGCGGGGCCTCCAGAGCGGGGACATGAACGCCTGCGATACGTTCGGGGGCGGGTGATGCGACACACTGCCGCGGCTCTGCTTGGAGTGCTCCTCCCTCTATCCTCTGCCCTCTGGCCTCTGTCCTCTTCACCGCCAGTCTCCGCTCAGCCCTTCTCCGTCGTCGAAGCGTCCATCGCCGATCTCCACGCGGCGATGCGGGCGGGACGGCTGAGCTGCCGGCAACTGGTCGATGCGTACCTGGCGCGCATCGAGCAGTACGACAAGGCCGGACCGGCCCTGAACGCGATCGTCGTCGTCAGTCCAACCGTCCAGGCCGAGGCTGACGCGATGGACCGCCGGTTCACGGCCGAGGGACCGACCGGGCCGCTCCACTGTGTGCCCGTCATCGTGAAGGACAATTTTGATACGGCCGGCCTGCAGACCGCCGGCGGCTCGCTGTCACTCGCCGGGTCCCTGCCGGCGGCCGACGCATTTCAGGTGAAGAAGATCAAGGAAGCCGGCGGGCTGGTGCTCGCCAAGTCCAACATGGCCGAGTTCGCCTTTTCGCCGTACGAAACGGTCAACTCGATCCTGCCGGGCTACACGAAGAATCCGTACAAGCTCGATCGCGTCACGGCCGGCTCGAGCGGCGGCACGGCCGCGGCCGTGGCCTCGAGCTTCGGGGCGGTCGGTCTCGGAACGGACACGGGCAATTCGATTCGTGGCCCCTCGGCGCATCAGGCGCTCGTGGGCATTCGCTCGACGATGGGCCTGACGAGCCGCGCCGGCGTCGTGCCGCTCAACCTCCGCGCCGACATCGCCGGGCCGATGGCCCGGACGGTCGCCGACGCGGTCGCCGTGTTCCAGGCCATCGTCGGCGAGGATCCGGATGACCCGGTCACCGCGCGGAGCCGTGGCCGGGCCATCCCGGACTACTCGGCCTCGCTCGTTCGCGACGGCCTCCGTGGCGCGCGCATCGGCGTCCTGCGTCAGGCCTACGAGCGCGGGGGTGTCGACGATGAAGTGCAGGCCGTGTTCATGAAGGCCGTCGCCGACCTCCGCGCGGCCGGCGCCGAGATCATCGATCCGGCCGCGGTGGATCTGTCGGCGGTCCGCCGGCAGGGCGGCGTCGGCTCGTGCATGGGCTTCAAGTACGACCTCAATGCGTATCTGGCCGCGCGCGCCGATCGCGTCCCGGTCAAGTCGCTCACCGAGATCATCGCGTCGCGCCGGTTCCATCCGTCAATCCAGTCGCGCCTGCAGGGCGCCGAGCAGAGCGACCCGCAGGGCCCCGACAGCGAGGCCTGCAAAGCCGACGACACCTATCGCGCGGCGTACGGCGAGGCGGTCACCGCGGCAATGGATGCCCTGCGGCTGGACGCGTTCGTCTACCCCACGTGGAGTTACCCGCCGCGGCTCATCGGCGACCTGAATACGCCGCACGGCGACAACAGCCAGGTCTTCTCGCCCACGTCGGGCTTCCCGGCCATCAGCGTGCCGATGGGCTACACGCGCGCCGACACACTGCCGGCGGGCATCACGTTCTACGGCCGGGCCTGGGACGAAGCCAGGCTCATCCGGCTGGCATACGGGTACGAGCAGGCCACCCGGCACAGGCGCGCACCGAGTTGGTAGCCGGGCGGATGCGCCTGGTCTTTCTCATCACTGCCACCCTCGTCGGCTTCTCATCGAACTCGTTGCTGACACGCGGTGCGCTCGGCTCCGACTTGCTGGATCCTGCCTCGTTCATGATGATCCGGCTCGCCAGCGGTGCGGCGACGCTCGCGCTGCTGGTGCGGTTGCGCGGCCAGCCGGTGTCTGGACGCGAGTCGTGGACGTCGGCTGTCTGGCTGGTGGCCTACGCGGTTGCGTTCACGCTCTCCTACGTCCGGATCGGCGCGGCGATCGGCGCGTTGCTGCTCTTCGGCGCCGTGCAGGTCACGATGATCGGTGCCGGGCTCGTCGGGGGTGAACGGCCGTCGCCGCTGCACTGGATCGGTGCGGGGCTCGCCTTTCTGGGACTGGTGGTGCTCACGCTACCCGGGCTCACGGCGCCCGATCCGGCCGGCGCCGCCCTGATGCTGGCGGCTGGTGTCTCCTGGGGCGCCTACTCACTGGCCGGACGCCGCGGGACGGATCCGCTCGGCCGGACGATGCGCAACTTCGTGCGGGCGACGATCCTGGGAATTCCGTTCCTCGCGATCTCGTGGTCGAGCCTGACGCTCACGACGCCCGGAGTCCTGCTCGCGCTCGCGTCGGGATCGCTCGCCTCGGGCGTCGCCTACACGCTCTGGTATCGCGCCCTGCCAAGCCTGGCCGCGTGGCGCGCCGCGGTCATCCAGCTCATCGTTCCCATCCTGACCGCGATTGCCGCCGCGGTCCTGCTGGACGAAGCCCTCACTCCGCGTCTCGCCGCGGCCACGGCCCTTGTCGCCGCCGGCGTCTGGCTCACCGTGCGCAAGCGGTGACAACGGACCGCGGGACGCCCGGCTCGACGCCCGGCCGCCCGTCAATGTCCGGGCGCGCTGTGCGATCGCGTATGAAAACCCGCCGCTTCGAGCGTCAAGCGAAGTTCCTCGAAAAGCTGCCGCGACAGACCCTCGTCACCAGTCAGGCGGATGAGCCGATCGACGGCATGCATCCGGAAGCGAATCGCCTCGAGGTGAAACGCCGCCACCGCTCGGCGAAGCGCCTTCGTCTCGTCAACCAGCCTGTCGGCGTCAGCAGAACCCGCCGCCGCCTCGAGCCGCGGTATCAGTTCGTCAAGCTTGGCCAGCGACGGTGCAGTGCGGTCCGACATGCGACACAAGATAGCAAAACCGAACCCCCAACGCGGGCATCAGGCGACTGACCCGCGATGGTTCTGGAGAATTGCCCGAAGGGCCTCGTCCCTTGGCTCGAGCGAGGCGAGCTCGGCCACATCCGGGTCGGGTGACCGAAGCCCCAGCCGATTGAACCACACCGCCCGGATGCCGGCGGTGCGCGCGCCGACGACGTCGCTCGTCCAGGCGTCGCCGATCATCACGGCGTCGGCGGCCTCGACGCCCACGGCGGCGAGCGCGTGCTCGAAGATCGCGCGCCCGGGCTTGGAGACGCCGACTTGCTCGGACGTCACGAGCACGTGTACGAACCGCTCGAGGCCCACGCGCGCCAGCTTGCGGCGCTGTTCGGCGACGCCGTTGTTGGTGACGATCGCGAGCGGCACCCCCTGCGCGGCCACGGCCTCGACGAGCGCGAGCGCGCCCGGCACGGCTCGCCAGGCCCGCTCGTACGCCGGCCGGTACACGGCGGCCGCCTCCCGGCCACGCCGCTCCGGCTCGGCGGCGCCGGCCTCCCGCAGCAGTCGCGTGAACCGCTCGCGCCGGGCGTCGGCAATCGTCCGCCGGCCGGCGAGAACCTCCGTGTGCAGGTGTTCGAGGATGCTGGCGTGCCGCTCGTCGAGCTCCTCGGGCGACCAGACGGTCAGTGCCGTCTCGGCGGCTGCCAGAGCGGCCAGCGCTCTGCGCGTGGCGTGCCGGTGGTCGAACAACGTGTCGTCGAGGTCGGCCAGGACGGCGCGCACAGGGCCGGGCATATAATCATTCTAGTGAACGGCCGGGACGACTGCCGGGTCGTGCCACCCCTGAAGGAGTTTCCGACATGCCCTACCCCGAATATCTGGTGGCGCCGATGCGCCAGGAACTCGTTGACCTCGGCGCGCGCGAGTGCCGGACGTCGGCCGACGTCGATGCCACCGTCAAGTCGCCCGGCGTCGTGATGATGGTCGTCAACTCGGTGTGCGGTTGCGCGGCCGGCAAGGCCCGCCCCGGCATCGCGCTGGCGCTGCAGCACGACAAGCGGCCGGACGTGCTGGCCACGGTCTTCGCGGGCGCCGATATCGAGGCCACCGAACGCGCCCGCGACTACTTCACGGGCTTCCCGCCGTCATCGCCCTCGATCGGGCTCATGAAGGACGGCAAGCTGGTCTACATGGTGGAGCGCCGCGACATCGAGTCGCGATCGGCCGAGGCGATTGCCGACCTGCTGACACTCGCCTTCGACCAGCACTGCTCGGCGCAGCCGGCGCCGGCACGGTAGGCGGAACGTCCGGGATCCCATGCAGACGCGCCATCCATCGACTCGTACCTACTGGCTGAAACTCGCCCTCGTCGCCGCGACCGGCGTGGCGGCCCTCGTGCTGCCGCTTGCCGCACAGCAGCAGCCGGCCGACCTGCTGCGGTCGGTCAGCTTCCGCGAGATCGGCCCGACGGCCCAGGGCGGACGGTACACCGACTACGCGGTCGTCGAGGCCACGCCGCGCATCTTCTATGCGGCCACGGCGTCGGGCGGGCTCTGGAAGACCGAGAACCACGGCATCACGTTCACCTCGATCTTCGATACGCAGCCGGTCATCTCGATCGGCGCCGTCGCGCTGTCGCAGACCAACCCGAACATCGTCTACGTCGGCACCGGCGAGGCCAACAACTCCCGGAGTTCGTATTCCGGCGACGGCATCTACAAGTCGACCGACGCCGGCGCCACCTGGACCAACGTCGGCCTCCGAAACTCGCAGCACGTCGGCCGCATCGTCGTGCATCCGACCGACCCGAACACGGTGTACGTGGCGTCGCTCGGCCCGCTCTACTCGGACAACGATGAACGCGGCGTCTACAAGACGACCGACGGCGGCACGACGTGGACCAAGTCGCTTGCCGTCGAGGTCGACGGCAAGCACATCGGCGCGGTCGACGTGGCCATGGACCCGCGCAACCCGAACGTGCTCTACGCGGCGACGTACGACAAGGTGCGGCGTCCCTGGACGTTCGCCGAGGGCGGCCCCGGCAGCGGCATCTACAAGACGACCAACGCCGGCCGGACGTGGACCAGACTCGCGGGCGAACTGCCCGACGGGTTCCTCGGCCGCATCGGCCTCTCGGTGGCCCGGAGCGCGCCGGCGACGGTGTACGCGATTGTCGAGGATGCCGGCCCGATCGACGCCGCGGGGCGGCAGCGCTACGCCGAGGGCTTCGGGGCGCGGAGCGGCTCGCCGGCGCATCTCTATCGATCCGACGACGCGGGCGCGACGTGGCGCCGTGTCGCGCCGCCGGTCACGCCGGCGCCGGCGCCGGCCGCCGCGGGCCGCGGTGGTCGAGGCGGCTTCGACGGCGGCAGCCCGGCCTATTACTACGGCCAGGTCCGCGTCGATCCGAGTGACCGGGAAACGGTCTACGTCCTCAGCATCGGATGGATCCGGAGCCGCGACGGCGGCACCACCTGGGAGCGCATCCCGTTCGGCGGCGACAACCACGCCCTGTGGATCAACCCGGCCGACAGCAACCATCTGATCGTCGGCCACGACCATGGCATGGGCGTGTCGTTCGACGGCGGCGCCAACTGGTACGACCCGGACTTCCTCCCGCTCGCGCAGTTCTACGCGATCGGCTACGACCTGGCGTACCCCTACAACGTGTACGGCGGAACCCAGGACAACGGGTCGTGGAAGGGGCCGAGCACGATGCCGGGCGGCGGTCCCATCCGGTTCGAAGAGTGGACGCGCGTCGGCGGCGGCGATGGCATGTACAACGTCGTCGACTGGAAGGAACACCGCTACCTCTACAACGAGAGCCAGTTCGGCCCCATCCAGCGGATCGACCTGGTGACCGGCGAGAGCAAGGGCATCCGGTACAGTCGCCCGCAGGGACAACCACCGCTCCGCTGGAACTGGAACTCGCCGATCCTCGTGTCGCCGCACAACGCCGACGTCATCTACCACGGCGCCAATGTCCTCCTGCGATCGACGTTCCGCGGCGAGACGTGGCAGGAAATCAGCCCGGACCTCTCAGAGAACGACCCGGCGCGCCAGGGCGGCAGCGGCAACATCCAGTACGCGACGATCACGACGATTGCCGAGTCGCCGATCGTCGCCGGCCTGCTCTACGTGGGCACCGACGACGGCAACGTGCAGGTGTCGCGAAACGGCGGCCAGACGTGGACGAACGTCCGCGACAGGCTGCCCGGCCATCAGGGCTACTGGATCAGCCGCGTGGACGCCTCCCGCCACGATCCGGCCGTGGCCTACGCGAGCGCCACCGGCTACCGGCACGACGACTTCCGGCCCTTCGTCTGGAAGACGACCGACTTCGGCGACACCTGGACGTCGATTGCCGGCAACCTGCCGAACGAGGCCATCAACGCCATCGTCGAGGATCCGAAGCACCCGAACCTGCTGTTTGCCGGAACCGAACCGGGCCTGCACGTGACGCTCGACGGCGGGCGCACGTGGCACGACCTGCAGCAGGACATGCCGACGACGCCGGTGTACGACCTGCAGATCCACCCGCGCGAGAACGAACTGATCGTCGGCACGCACGGCCGCGGCATCTTCATCGCCGACATCACGGGCCTGCAGGGGCTGACGGCCGCCACGATGGCGGCCGACGCGGCGCTCTTCGACATCCAGCCGGCCGTCCGCTGGGTGCGGCCGCTGCCGAAGGCCAGCGCGGCCCTCAACTTCAACGGCCAGAGCCGGCCCGAGGGCGCGATCATTCATTACTACCTGCGGTCGGCCACAAGCGACGTCCGCATCCAGGTCTACGACGGCGCGCGCGTGATTGCCGACCTCGACGCGCCGGGGCTGGCCGGCGTCAACACGGTCCGTTGGACGCTTGCGGCGTCACGCGCCCCGGTCGCCGGTGAGGCAGCCGGTGGCGGTCGCGGACGCGGTGGCCGGGGCGGCGGTGGAGGCCGCGGAGGCGGCGGTGGTGCCGCGGCCAGTCTGCCGGCCTTCCCCACGACCGGCGTGATGTCCGACGTCATGCCCGGCGCCTATCACGTGGTACTCAGCGTCGGCGGACGCGACTATGAGAAGACCGCGGTCGTCCTGGCTGACGTCTGGCACGAGAGGCGACGCTGATCGAATTCAGCGAATTAGTGAATCCTTCAGAGCTCTCCCCTCACAATCGTATGGTCGCGTTCCGAACCCGTTGAGACGATCGCGGCCGGCACGCCGCAGAGGGTCTCGAGGCGGGCGATGTAGGCGCGCGCTTCGGCGGGCAGGCGGTCGAACTCGGTGACGCCGAGCGTCGGGGCGCTCCAGCCGGGCCAGGTCTCGTAGACCGGTTCGCACCGCGCCAGCTGGGCGGTGTCCGACGGCATCTCGGTCACGACCTGACCGTGGCAGCGATAGCTGGTGCAGACGTCGATGCTCGGCATGCCGTCGAGCACGTCCAGCTTCGTGATGGCCAGTGCGTCGAGGCCGTTGACGCGGACCGCGTACCGCACGGCGACCGCATCGAACCATCCGCACCGGCGCGGCCGGCCCGTCGACGCGCCGAACTCCTGGCCGCTCTCCCGCAACTGTTCGCCGAGCGCACCGGTCAATTCGGTGGGCAGCGGCCCCTCCCCCACGCGCGTCGTGTAGGCCTTGGCCACCCCGAGGACCGTGCCGATCGCGCGGGGGCCGACGCCGAGACCGGTGGCCGCGCCGCCGGCGGTCGCGTTCGACGACGTGACGAAGGGATACGTGCCGTGGTCGATGTCGAGCAGGGTGCCCTGCGCGCCCTCGAACATCACCCGGCGGCCCTCGCGCATCGTGCGGTCGAGCATCACCGACGTGTCGGCCACGAGCGGCTGCAGGCGCGGCCAGAGCGCGCGCAGATCGGCCAGCACGGCCTGCCACGGGATGGCGGCGCCCTCGACCAGGCGGTTGCGCGCAGCGACGTTCTCGCGCACGGCGGCGGCCAGGGGACCGTCGGCCGAGTCGTCGGCCAGATCCCCGACGCGCACGCCGCGTCGGCCGATCTTGTCCTCGTAGGCCGGTCCGATGCCGCGCGACGTCGTCCCGATCTTGCGCTCGCCCCGGCGGGCCTCGGCCAGCAGATCCAGATCGCGGTGATACGACAGGATGAGGTGCGCCTTGTCGCTCACGAACAGCCGCCCGTCGACGTCGATCCCGAGCCCGGCCAGTTCGTCCAGTTCGGCGAACAGCGCATGGGGATCGACGACGACGCCGTTGCCGATGAGACAGGTGACGTCCGGATGCAGGATGCCTGACGGAATCAGGTGGAGCACGAACTTCCGGCCCTTGACGTAGACGGTATGACCGGCGTTGTGCCCGCCCTGGTACCGGGCAACGGTCGAGAAACGTGGCGTGAGCAGGTCGACGATCTTGCCTTTGCCTTCGTCGCCCCACTGCGCGCCGACGACGCACAGATTCATGGCGTCCAGCATGATACCTTCATTGGCCGGCGCCGCATGATTCTGCTCGACGGCTCGTCGCTGACACTCGAAGACATCGGCCGCATCGCCTGCGACCGCGCGCCGGTGGCCCTCGCGCCAGACGCGGCCCGTCGGGTCAAGGCGGCGCGCGCCGTCGTCGACGCGCGGGCGGCGAGCGGCACCGCCGTCTACGGCATCAACACCGGGTTTGGCGCGCTGGCTGATGTCGCGATTCCGGCCGACCAGCTCGCCGCCCTGCAACTGAATCTCGTGCGCAGTCACGCGGCGGGCGTGGGCGAGCCGTTGCCCGTGCCGGCCGTCCGCGCACTGACGGCGTTGCGCGCCAACGTGCTGGC
>DATKDF010000145.1:0-23454 GCA_035512795.1 Vicinamibacterales bacterium | reverse complement strand
CTCGGCTCGGTCGCTCACCTCGAACAGCGCGGCGTCGCGCAGGTGAACGCGCTCACGGCCGCCCGGCTCGGCCTCGGCACCGTCACGCATTTTTACGGTCATTTCGAGGCCCTCCTCCGCGACCACGAGATCCAGCCGTGGCCGGCCGGCATGAACTACAACGAGGAGCAGTGGCGCTTCGGTCAGGTCGCCCGGCTCATCGATCACATTCATCCGCCAGGCAGCGCGGAGTGGAAGGCGTACCTGGCGTCCCACATCGAGCTCGGCACGATCTTCGATCCGACGATGACCGCCTATGCGGCCGGCCGCGACGTCATGCGCATGCGGAACGCCGACTGGCACGACCGCTACACGTTGCCGTCGCTCATGGACTTCTACACGCCGAGCCGGATCAATCACGGCTCGTACTTCTTCGACTGGACGACGGCCGACGAAGTGGCGTGGAGGAACTTCTACCAGGTGTGGTTCCGGCTGCTCAACGACTACAAGAAGATGGGCGGCCGGATCACGGCGAGCGACGACGCGTCGTACATCTACAACACGTGGGGCTTCGGGTACGTCCACGAACTGAACCTGCTGCAGGAAGCCGGGTTCCATCCGCTCGAGGTCATCCGCGGCGCGACGATGCACGCCGCCCAGGCCATCTTCGAGCCGGCCGGCCGGGCCATCGAGTACGGCGTCGTCAAGACCGGCCTCCTTGCCGACCTGGTCGTCGTCGACGAGAACCCGCTGCAGAACATGGCCACGCTCTACGGCACGGGCGCCATCCGCCTGAACGACGCCACCGGACAGGTCGAGCGCGTCGGCGGCGTGCGCTACACGATCAAGGACGGCATCGTCTACGACGCAAAAGAACTGCTCGCCGACGTGGGCGTGATGGTGGAAGAGCAGAAGCGGGAACGACGCCGGTAGGACAGCTGGTACGACAGGTGACGACGGGTACGACCGGGACGAGGAACGAACTGACGCGGGTCATCTTCGGGCTCAGTGCATCGGGGCCCAGCGACGCCGCTCGACCCGATCGGGCGCCACGTACCGGCCGCCGCGCGCTGAGTCAGAAGATGACCCGGCGAAGCCGCGTTCCGCGTCCCGGTCGTACCTGACGTCACCCGTCGTAGCTGTCGTACCGACCGGATCTACTCACTCCGCAACACACTGACCGGATCTGTCCGACTCGCACGTCGTGCCGGAAGGTAGCTGGCGGCGAGCACCGAAGCCAGCAGGACGAGCGGGGGCCAGGACCAGACGGCGCGGGTCCACGGCGACGTGCCGAAGAGTTCGTGTTCGAGCAACCGCGCGACGATGAGGGCCAGCGGCAGGCCTGCGAGCGCGCCGGCCAGCGCCAGCTTCGCGCCACCCGACAGGAACAGGCGCACGATGCTCCCCCGATTGGCGCCGATGGCCAGCCGAACGCCGATCTCGCGGCGCCGCTCGGCGACACCGTACGCCGCGATGCCGTAGGCGCCGATGCAGGCCAGCAACACCGTGGCGATCGCAAACGCCGAGAACGTCTGGCCGATGAACCGATCGCCCCAGTGGTTGTACGCCCGGCGAGCGCGCATGGTGAGCATGTCGAACACGGCCACGCCGGCGTCGACCGAGCGGACGGCCTCGCGCGTCGCCGCCGCAACTGCCGCCGGCTCCCGGGCGCGCACGAGCAGGGCCTGCGTTCGCGGCGCGGTGCGGGCGTACGGCAGATACACCATCAGCTCCGACATCGTCGTCGTCTCGCCGAACTCCTCGTACACGAGGTCGGGCGCCACGCCGACGACCCGTACAGTCTCCGTAAACGCCGTCGCCGCCAACTGGAACGTACGATCGACTGCCGGCTGCCCGGGCCACAATCGCCGCGCCAGCCGCTGGTTGATGACGACGCTGGCCGTGGCCGGGTCGCGTTCTTCAAACGCGGTGAAGGCACGCCCCTCGACCATCTCGAGCGACAGCGCCGGCCAGAAGCCCGACGTCACCGTCGTCGCGTACGTCCCGATCTCGTCACGCGGTGCCACACCACCTGGCGGCAGCACGCGCACGGCGGCGCCGCCATCGTCGGTGGGAATCGAGCCCGTGGCGCCGACGGCCTCCACGCCGGGCACGGCCGCCACCCGCGCGACGAGCTCGTGCACGAGCGCGGTGCGGGCCCGCGGGTCGTCGTACGCGTCCCCGGCAATGTAGACGCGCAGGCTCAGCAGGGAGTCGAGCTCGAAGCCGCCGTCGGCCGTGAAGAGCGCTGTCGCACTCCGGCTGAGGAGCAGGCCACCCACGACGAGGGCCAGGCTCGCCGCGATCTGCGCGACCACGAGCGTCCGCTGCGTGCGGCGATGCGACCGTGTGGCCGTGTGAGTCCGCGCGCTGCCGCCAGTCGGCCGTGCGCCATCGACGCGTGACACGCGAATCGCCGGCAGCAGACCCGCCAGCACCACCACGATCGCCGTCGAGCCGATCGCCAGAAGCGCGGCACGAAGGTCGACCGCCGGCGTCGCCCAGTACGGCGGTGGCTCGGGAACCCAGGCGACGAGCGCACGCACGAAGGCGCCGGCCAAGGCCAGCCCGATGGCGCCACCGGCCGCGGCGAGGAGCGCCGCTTCGATAGTCAGCAGCCGTACGAGCCGCCACCGGCCGGACCCGAGTGCCGCGCGGATGCCGAGTTCACGCTCGCGCGAGGCGCCGCGCGCCAGCACGAGCCCGGCCACGTTGGCACACGCGACAAGGAGCAGGAGCGTCACCGCGGCGAGCATCGGCACCACGTCGTCATTCGACACGAAGAAGTCGCGCATGGGCTGCACGCCGGCGGTCCACTGCCGATTGCTGTCGGGGTGGCGGTCGGCCAGCACGGCCGCCACCCGCTGCAGGTCCGCACGGGCCTGATCGATGCCGACACCTGATGCGAGCAGCCCGATGGCCAGAAACCCGCGCCCCGCGCGCTGGGTTACCTCGTCGCCCCGGTACGGCAGCCACATCACGTGCTCCTCCGGGAAGGTGAATCCGGGCGGCAGCACGCCGACGACCGCGACGGCGCGTCCGTTCAGGCGCACGTCGCGCCCGATGACGTCGGCCGCGCCGCCAAAGAGCGACTGCCACAGGCCATGGCTGAGGATGAGCGCCTCTTCGAATCCGGCGGCCGCCGCGTCGTTGTCACCGAAGTCGCGCCCGAGGGCCGGTGTGACGCCGAGCATCGAGAACAGGCCCGGCGTGATCGACGCGGCGAGCACGCGCTCGGTCTCGTGGCCGACCGAGACGGACACGTTCCGATCGATGGCCAGTTCCAGCCGCTCCAGGGTCGTCGCGTGCCGCCGAAAGTCCATGGCGTCGGCGTACGACACTTCAGCGTCGCCGGGGTCTTCGACCAGGGTCGGATGGATCGAGTGCACCGTGACGAGCCGGTCGCTGCGTTCACCGAACGGCAGCGGTCGCAGCAGCAGCCCGTCCACGACGGCGTACACCGACGTGTGCGCGCCGATGGCGAGCCCGATCATCAGGATGACGGCAATGGCAAACCCGGGCGACGCCCTGAGCGACCGGGACGCGATGCGCAGATCGAGACCGGCGCCGCGCTCGAGAGCCACGATGGGGCGTCCGAGGGACAGACGACGGGCCATGAGGGGGCCGATCGACGTCCAGACCTGCCGGCGATACCAGCGGCGCGCCGCTCGGCGGCCGTCGGCGGCAGCGCGGGTGACAAACTCGTCGGCGAGATCGGCGAGGAGCTCGCGCCGGTCGGCGGCCGGGGCCACGAGCCCAAGGAGCCGCGCTACGAGCGTCGGGGGAGGAATCGTCATCGGCGGCCTCGTGCAGGCGACGGCTTGAAGCCGGACATCATGCGCGTGAGCATGCTGGTCGAGTGTTCCAGGGCTCGTGCGCCGGCCCCAGTGACCTGAAAGCACTTGCGCGCCCGTCCGCCCTGCACCGGCTGAGGCGCCGAGATCGCGTGAGTGACCAACCCCTTGTCTTCGAGCCGGCCGAGCGTGGCGTAGACGGCACCGATGGCCACGTCGCGGCCGGTGCGTTCCTCGATCGCGCGGCGAATCGCCGTGCCGTAGGCGTCCGCCCGGAGGCCGGAGACCGCCAGCAACACGTAAATCTCGAACTCACCCAGGAAGACGCCCTTCGGCATGGCGCCTATCTTCTACATAAATATATAAACGCGCAAGGGCCGGGCGGCCGAGGCACGCCGGCGTCGGCCGGAACCTTGTCCGCCGGTTCATCGTTATATATGCTATTCAATAATTCATATGCCTCCGCGAACCGGACTCGGCGAACTCGAACTGGTCGTGCTCCTCGCGCTCGTCCGCCTCGGCGACGGGGCGTACGGCGCGGTCATTCGCGATGAGATCAAGGCCCGCACGGGCCGCGCGGTCACGCCCGGTGCGATCTACCCCACGCTCGACCGGCTCGAGACCAAGGGCCTGGTCCGATCGTTCATGGGCGATCCGCAGCCGGTTCGTGGCGGCCGCGCCCGGCGGCACTTCGCACTGAAACCCGCCGGGCGGGCGGAGGCGCGCCGCGCGTGGCGGCAGCTCGCCACGCTCGCCGCCGGCCTGGATCCCGCCTTCGAGCCGGGGCGATCCCGATGACTGGCCCACGTCTGCCCTGGCTGGTCGCAACAGCCGCGCGGCTCATCCCGCGGGATCATCGCCACGATGTGGTCGCGGATGTCATCGAGGAGGGCGAGCGTCTCGGTCGTGGCTCGCTGTGGCTGGCCTGGCAACTGGTCCGGTCCGCCCGGGACCACCGTCGTGTCCTCCAGAGCGCCCAGCGGCAGGACTCGTCGTCAGTGGAGGCGACATCCATGCGGAGTCGATTGCTCCTGCCGACGCTGACCGATCTCCGGCTCGCGGCTCGCACCGTTCGGCGCGGCGGCGCGTCAACGGCGGCGATCGTCCTGACGCTGGCGCTCGCCATCGGCGGCACGACGGCGATGTACGGCGTCGTACACGCCGTGCTCCTGGAAGCGCTGCCCTATCCCGAACCCGATCGCCTGGTTCGGATCTGGGAACGGCACGTGCCACGCAACCGCACGCGGAATGTGGTGGCCCCGGCCAATTTCATGGAATGGCGCGACCGTGCGACGACCTTGACGGAGTTCACGGCGATCTCACGCGGGTTCTACATCGCGGTGACCGGGGATGGCGCGCCCGAGGAAGTCCCGGGCGCCAACGTCACGTGGAATCTGTTCCGGCAGCTCGGCGCCACCGCCGTCGCCGGCCGGACCTTCGTCGAATCAGACGGCGTCGCCAACACCGAGCCGCTGGCGATGCTCGGCTGGAACCTCTGGCAGCGCCGGTACGGCGGCGACCCGCAGTTGGTCGATCGCAGCATCGCGCTCGCCGGCCGGCCAACGCGGGTCGTGGGCATCCTGCCGGCCGATTTCACGCTGCTCGGCCATCATGTCGACGTCTTCCGCCTGCACGTGCCTGACGAGGTCTGGCGCGCGCCCCGGGGACGCAGCCTGGAAGTACTCGCGCGCCTCGCGCCCGGCGCGACGCTCGCCGAGGCCAACGCCGAAATGGACACGATCGCGACGACGCTCGAGGCGCAGTGGCCGCAGTTCGACGCCGGCTGGCGGGTCGACGTCATCGACGCGCGGGCGGATCTGGTGGGCCATGCCGATCGCCCGCTGGCGCTGCTCCTGGCCGCGGTGGCGCTCGTGCTGCTGGTCGGCTGCGCCAACGCCGCCAACCTCGTGCTGGCACGCGCGGCCGAGCGGCGCCGCGAGTTCGAGGTGCGCGTCGCGCTCGGCGCCACGCGACGCACGCTCGTCGGGCAGCTCGTGCTCGAGGGTCTCGTGCTCGCGACGGCCGGCACGGGCGCGGCGCTCCTCGTCGCGAGTGCCGCCCTCTGGCTCGTCACCGGTCCGGCCAGCCACGCCTTCGGGATTCCGCGCCTGGAGAACGCCACCATCAGTCTGCCCGTCATTGCCGCGGCACTCGGACTCCTCACCTTCTGCACGCTGGCCTTCGGCCTGGTGCCCGGCTGGCGTGCGCTCCGCCGCAGCGGCGGGCTGGCGCCCGGCAGCGGCACGCGCGTCTGGACCGGTGGCCGGGCCGAACGGCGCCTGCGTACCGGGCTGGTCGTGGTGCAGATCGCGTTTGCCGTCGTCCTCGTGATCGGCGCGGGGCTGGTCGGCCGCAGCCTCGTGCGGCTCGTGTCTGTCGAACCCGGGTTCGATGCGGGCCAGGTGCTGACGTTCACGGTCTCACCGCCATCGGCGCGCTACGACGAGGCCGCACGGCTCGCGCTCTATGAGCGTGTCGCCGGGACGCTCCGTGCCCAGCCGGGTGTCGAGCGCGTGGGCGCGATCACCTGGCTGCCGTTTGCCGGCCCCGGCGGGGGAACGTCGTTCGACGTCGACGGTCGCGTGCCGCTCGCGGCCGCCAACCGGCCCGTCGCCGACATCCGGCCGGTCGATGCCGACTACTTCGGTGTCATGCGCATTCCGATCAGACAGGGTCGGGTGTTCACCGCCGACGAGGTCCGGACGGGCGCGCGCGTGGCGGTCGTCAACGAGTCGCTGGTCCGCCTGATGTTCCCGAACGAGAACCCGCTCGGCAAACGCCTGCAGGTCAACTGGAACCCGGGGCTCGACGAGATCGTTGGCGTCGTCGGCGACGTGAAGCTCGTCGGTCTCTCCTCCGAGCCGCGGTCGCAGATCTACTTTCCGATCGGATCGGCCAACGTCGGCTTCGTCACGTTCGTCGTCCGCACGACGATCGACGAGACGGCGCTCACGCGCGCCGCCGGCGCGGCGGTACACGCCGTCGATCCGAACCTGCCCCTGCGCGACGTGCTGCCCATGCGGGCGCGCATCGACGCGTCGGTAGCTGCGCCCGAGGCCGCCGCCTGGCTCGTCAGCGCGTTCGGTGCGCTCGCGCTGCTACTCGCACTGGTCGGCGTGGCCGGCCTGCAGGCCGCGCTCGTCGCCGCGCGGCGGCCCGAACTGGCGATTCGCCTGGCGCTCGGCGCGACGCCGGCCGGCATCCGCTGGCTCGTCATGTCGGGCGCGGGCCGTCTCATCGCCACGGGCCTGGCGCTCGGCCTGGCCGGCGCCCTCCTCGCGTCGCGCGGACTCGCGAGCCTGCTCTACGACACGCCGGCGGCCGACCCGGTCGCCTACCTCACCGCCATGGTCGCGGTGGCCACACTTGGCCTGCTCGCATGCGCGGCCGCCGTCCGGCGCGCAGCCAACACGCCCCCGGCGGCGGTGCTGCGAAGCTGAACCCTGGCTTGGCCAGAAACCGCGCTTGCCGAGTGCGTAAAGACCCGGTATCTTTACAGCATGGGATCCCGGCTGGTGAACGTGCGTCTGGACGAGGTGCGCGCTCGTAAGGCCCGGCGCCTGCGAACCGCCGGGGTGACCCTGTCGGACGTCGTCCGAGACGCCATCGACGCCCGCTACGATCAGCTGAACAGGCCGGTGCAGGGGCCCGACGTCCGCTCGGTCCTGCACGAGATCCTCGAGCGCTATCCGGATCATGCCGGCGCGAAGCCGCGGCCGTACGATGTGCACGACCGCCGGGCGTCCCGCACCGCCATCGTGCGGATCCTGAAGCGGCGGCGATGATCCTGGTTGATACGGGACCGCTGGTCGCGCTCTGCGATCCGCGCGATGCCCGACACACGGCTGCAGCGGCCGATCTCGCCAGGTTGGCACCCATTGGATTGCGGACCTGCGAGGCGGTGGCGGTCGAGGCGTGCTTCCACCTGCCACGGCCGGCGCAACGGCAACGGCTGCGGGCGATGCTGGAAGCATTCGCCATCGAGTTCCTGCCGACTCAGGACGCGGAGTTTCGAGCCGACGTCTTCACGTGGCTCGACAAGTACGGCGATCACGAACCAGACTGGGCGGACGCGTGCCTGGCGACTCTGAGTGCCAGACACACCACCCTGAAGGTCTGGACCTACGACCGTGAATTTCGAACGATCTGGCGGCGAAGCGACGGCCGAGCCGTTCCACTGGCCGTGAGATAGTCACATGAGCCGCCGCGCCGTCGCCCTCGCGCTCATCGCCGTGCTCGTGCCGCTTGCCGCGCTGGCCCAGCGCGGCTTCGGCGGTCGCGATCCCTTCCGCCGCGGTGTACTGCCCAATGCCGACTACGACGGTCGATTCGTGCTGGAACGGATCCGCTACACGTCGCACAGCCGATGGAGCGCCGACTACCCGGCCATGGAACGCAATCTCGCCACGATGCTCCGGGCCCTCACGTCGGTCAACGCGCGTGACGACGCGAGCAACGTGCACACACTCGACGACCAGGACCTGCTGCGCTTCCCGCTCGCCTACCTGACCGAACCCGGGTTCTGGTGGCCGGACGAGAACGAAGTGAAAGGCCTCCAGGAGTTCCTCGCCAAGGGCGGCTTCCTCATCGTGGACGACTTCCACTTCGAGGAGGAGTGGCGCGTGTTCGAGTCCGCGATGCTGCGCGTGCTGCCCGACGCGACGATCGAACGGCTCGACGTCACGCACCCGGTCTTCAATGCGTTTTTCGCGATCGAATCGCTCGACGTGCCCTATCCGGGCCGGCTCGGTGAGATGGGTCTCGAGGGCGAGTTCTACGGCATCCATGAGGACAACGACCCGTCAAAGCGCCTGATGGTCGTCATCAACTACAACATGGACATCGGCGACTACATGGAGTGGTCGGCCACCGGCAGCTACGCCTTCGCGCCCACCAACGAAGCCTACAAGTTCGGCATCAACTACATCGTCTACGGCCTGACGCACTGACCGGGTGGCCGGCTCCGCGACGCGGTCTGGCCCGGTTGCCAGATGCCGCCCGGCGGTGTGATGATGGCGCCCGTCCCGTCACCGCTGGAGGCCTGTCATGTCGAAGACCCTGAGATCGTCGCGACGCATGCTGTGGTTGCTCGTTGCCCTCGCCGCGGTCGCCCCCGTGCTCCTGGCCCAGAGCCGGGCCGACAACGACAAGGCCGCGGCCGACGCGCGGCGCAACCGCACGCTGCCGCTCCAGACGACGCGGACGCTGTCGTTCGCGACGACCGAGGCGTCGTGGCTGTCGCTCGACCTCAGCCCTGACGGGCGGACGCTGGTCTTCGAGATCCTCGGGGACCTCTATACGCTGCCCGTCGCCGGCGGCACGGCCACCCGCATCACCAACGGGCAGGCCTACGACATGCAGCCGAAGTTCTCACCCGACGGCACGAAGATCGTCTTCGTCAGCGATCGCGACGGCGCCGAGAACCTCTGGGTGGCGAAGGCCGACGGCACCGACCCCAAGGCCCTGACGACGACCGAGCGCGAGAGTTACATGTCCCCGATCTGGACGCCCGACGGCGAGTACGTGATTGCCGCCAGGGGCGCGCAGCTCTGGCTCTATCACCGCGACGGTGGCTCGGGATTGCAGATGACCGGTCAGAGCGCGGCCCCGGCCGGACGAGGTGCGGCCCCCCCGGCCGGCGGCGGCGCGTCGCCTGCGCTGATGGGCCCCGCCTTCTCGCCCGATCCGCGATTCATCTGGGTCAACATGCGCGGCAGTCTGGGCGGCGGGTTCGCAAGCGCCGCGCGCGAGCCGTGGCAGGAGCCGTGGGAAGTGGAGTTCGGCCCCGATCACCAGCCGCGCAGTTCCGCGCGCGAGATCGGCCCGTTCCAGATCGGCCAGCTCGATCGCGAGACCGGCCGCCTGCACGTGCGCACGCACGAGCACTTCGGCGCGCTCCGGCCCACGCCGAGCCCCGACGGCCGCTGGCTCGTCTACGCGACGCGCTACGACGCACGCCAGGCCCTGAAGGCGCTCGACCTGACGACGGGCGAGGATCACTGGCTGGTGATGGACGTGCAGCGCGACGACAGTCAGGGCGGCGGCGGCCGCGATCGCGACGTCTACCCGGCGTCGGCGTTCACGCCGGACTCGCAGGCGCTCATCACGAGCTACGGCGGGAAGATCTGGCGCGTCGAGGTGCCCTCGGGCACGGCCACGGAAATTCCGTTCACGGCCACCGTCGATCAGCAACTCGGCCCGCTCGTGAAGTTCGACTATCCGATCAACGACACGACGCTCACCGTGTCGCAGATCCGGGGCGCGCGGCCCTCGCCCGACGGCCGCCAGCTCGTCTTCACGGCGCTCGACCGCCTGTGGATCGCCGACCTGCCCCAGGGCCGGGGCGGCGAGAGGCCCACAACACCCCCGGCGTCCTACCCGACCATCAGCAACGCGCGCCGCCTGACGACGGTCACCGGCGTCGAGCACGCGCCGGTGTGGTCGCCCGACGGGCAGTACCTCGCGTATGTCACCTGGAATGACGCCGAGGGCGGCCACATCTACCGGGTGCGCGCCAGCGGCGGGCAGCCGGAGCGGTTGACGCCCGTCGCGGCGTTTTTCGACAAGGTCACCTACACACGCGATGGCTCGCGCATCGTCGCCGTCCGCGGCTCGAAGATGCACCGGATGCGCATGCTCGAGGACTTCGGCGGCCACAGCGGCGCGGCCGAACTCGAGTACGTCTGGATGCCCGCCACCGGCGGCGCGCCGACGCGCATCACGTGGGTCGGGAGCGGATCCACCCAGCAGGGCCGGAATGCGCCGCACATCGGACCGGATCCGGATCGGGTGTATGTGTGGGCTGGCAGCGAGGGCCTACTCTCGATGCGCTTCGACGGCACTGACGTGAAGACGGTCGTCCGCGTCACGGCACCGTCGACCGGCGGCCAGGGACGGCCGCCGTCACCGGACGAAGTGATTCTGTCGCCCGACGGCAAGCGCGCACTCGTTCGCGCGAATCGCAATGTGTACATGATGACTGTCCCGCCGGTCGGCGGCGAGGCCCCCACGATCTCCGTGGCGGCCTCGTCGTCGGTGCCGACGTGGCGGCTCACCCGCATCGGCGGTGACTTCATCGGGTGGACGCACGCCGGCGACGCGGTCTTCTACTCCATCGGCCGGAGCTTCTTCCTGCACGATCCGGCCATCGCGAAGACCATCGCCGATCGTGCGGCGGCGGCAGCGCCCGCGGGACGCGGAGGCCGTGGAGCCGCCGGCGGCGACGCCGCCGCGGCGACACCGCCGGCCGGCGAGGGTCGCGGCGATGCGCAGGCCCCCGAGGCCGACCGCCGCCCGGCCATCGAGTACGAGGCGCACCGGGTCGATGTCACGATCGAGGTGCCGAAGGACAAGCCCGAAGGTATCATCGCGCTCCGCCGCGCGC
The DNA here is from genome assembly GCA_035512795.1 of Vicinamibacterales bacterium. Taxonomy (GTDB): domain Bacteria; phylum Acidobacteriota; class Vicinamibacteria; order Vicinamibacterales; family SCN-69-37; genus DATKDF01. The sequence continues at coordinate 12,297 of DATKDF010000145.1, read as the reverse complement.
GCCTCATCACGATGAACGGCGACGAGGTCATTCCGTCGGGCGACATCGTCATCACCAACAACCGGATCACGGCCGTCGGGCCGTCCGGCCGCGTCCAGATTCCAGCCGGCGCCGACGTGCGCGACATGCGCGGCACGACGATCATGCCGGGCCTCGTCGACATTCACGCGCACACCTGGGTGGCCTGGGGCGTGCACCGCGAGCAGGTGTCGCAGTTCCTGGCGCAACTGGCCTACGGCGTCACGACCCAACGCGACCCGCAGACATCGTCCGAGGACGTCCTGTCCTACGGGGATCTCATGGAAGTCGGCCAGCTCATCGGGCCACGGATCTATTCGACCGGCCCGGGTGTGTTCGCGGCCGACAACATCCGCAGCCTGGATGACGCGCGCGACGTCCTGCGGCGGTACGCCGACCATTACGGGACGCAGACCATCAAACAGTACATGGCCGGCGACCGCAAGGTGCGGCAGTGGGTCATCATGGCGGCGCACGAACTCGGCCTCACGCCGACGACCGAGGGCGGGTCGAACTTCACGATGAACCTGACGCTCATGCAGGACGGCTACGCGGGCCTCGAGCACTCGCTGCCCATCAGCCCGTTCTACAACGACGTCGTCCAGCTCGGCGCCTTCAGCGGGCTGGTCTACACACCGACGTTCATCGTCAGCTACGGCGGCCCGTCGGGCCGGCAGTTCTACCTGACGACGACCAACGTGGATGCCGACGAGCGGCTGCGGACGTTCACGCCGCACGACGAACTGGACAAGTGGAAGAGCACGTCCTTCAACCGCGCCGACCAGTACGTGTTTCCCCTGCACGCCGAGCAGCTCCGGAAATGGGTCGAGGCGGGCGGCCGGGCCGGGCTCGGATCGCACGGCGAGGTGCAGGGCCTCGGGACGCACTGGGAACTCTGGATGATGGCGTCGGGCGGCATGAAGGCGCACGACGCGCTACGGGTCGCCACGCTCGACAGCGCCGACGCGATCGGCATGGCGAAGGACATCGGCTCGCTCGAAGCCGGTAAGCTCGCCGACCTCATCGTCCTCGACGCCAACCCGCTCGACGACCTGAAGCACACGACGGCGATCCGATATGTCATGAAGAACGGCCGGCTCTACGAGGGCGCGACGTTGAACGAGGTCTGGCCGCGCCAGCGCGCGCTGCCCGAGCAGTGGTGGTGGAGGGTCGAACCACCGCCCCTGCCGCCAGCTCAGAACGGCGGCGGGCGGTAGGGCGGGCCAGCAGGTTACCGCGGCACGACCCACGTCCGGGCCAGGCGATCGTGAAGCCCCCGCGCGGGCTTCGCGATCGTCCAGACCGCGCCGGCGGCCATCGCGGCCATCACGACCACAACCGGCACGAGTGGCGAGAGGGTCATCGCCAGCGAGTGCTCGATCGGCGACGGTCCCAGCCACACGAGCCAGGCGATCGCCGGTGACCACGCGATGAGCACGCGCACGGCCGATCGGGCGCGGCTGATGACGTCCCCGCGGGCGTTGACGACGGTCACCCCCAGCAGGCGACCCATGACGCCGCCGGGCACGATGATCGACGACACGAGACCGACGATGAACGGGACTCCCAGCCCGAGACCCGCCAGCGCGGTGACGAGGAAGGCGCGGACGCGCGGCAGCGTCGATCGGACGTTCTGCTCGTAGTTTGACCGGATGCGATCGAGGTCCGGGGCGATCGCTGTCCGGGCCGCCTCGAGCGCCTCGGGGGTGACCGACGGGTGTGCCCGCGTGATTCGTTCACCCGTGGCCCGGTACCGGCGCAGCGACCCCTGCATCGGCGCCAGGGACCAGAAACCCGGATGACTGATCGCGTCGCCGAAGCGACCCGCGACATAGATCTCCATGGCGGGTCGATTGGCGGCGACGACGTTGCTGCCGGGCGATGGGTCGATCGCCTCGAGCAGGCTGAAGATCTCGAGCCGCTCCGGCGCCAACGTGGCGTCCACCTGAGGCAGCACGCCGATCGCGCCGACGATCAGCATCGCCGCGGGCACCGACGCCAGGGCGATCGGCACGGCCCGGCGCCACCGACTGACGCGGTCTGCCGTGCCAGCCACCGCGTCGATGTCGCGCCGTGCCACGTCGAGCGCGGGCACACCGTCGTCCGCCCACCGATCAATCAGGCCCGCCGCTGAACGCGGCATCGCCAACGGGCCGCCAGCTCCGGCGTCGCCCATTCGCAGTCGAGTGCGTAGATGGCGGGCCAGGAGTCTGAGGAACGACTCCGGCGTCGCCGGCATCGTGCCATGCGCACGCCCGTCGGCCGCGGCACCTGGCGCTCGAAAGTCGATGAGCAGTGCGTGCCCATCGTGACGAATCCACACGCGATCGAGAGCCAGAACCGGCATGGACTGCGTCTCGGCCGCCTGGGCGAGCTCATTGGCAAGGTCAACCATCCAGGCCTTGGCCACGGCCCACTCGACCTTCTCGCCGGCCCGCGCGATGAGTGGCGCACCGTCCGGCGCTTCGTAGGCATCCCAGTTCTCTTCTGGCGCACGCCGGCCCGTCAGCCAATGAAGTCGGCCAAGCCGCCCGAGATCACGCCGCTCGGCTGGCACGGGCGGCGTGCCGTTCGGCACCGCGTGAATCCACACGCGTCGCCGCAAGACCGGGTCGAAGCCGGCCATGAGCTGCCCTGGCTCTGCCGCGCCGACAACGCCGAGCACGTCGAAGGGCCCGCATCGGAATGGCATCCGCGTCGAGCCGGCCTCAAGGGTCGGACCGGCGTCCACGGGCGCCTGCCGCCGTTCGAGACGAGGCGATCGGGCCACCACGCGTATGCCGCTCGCGAGGTCGTGCAGACCGGCGTACCCGTTGGCGCGTCTCGCCGTCACGAACATGAGGGCCATAAGGAGGGGTCCGCTCAGGAACACCGTGAACGCGAGGGGATTGGCCGCGAGCAGAGCCTCGAGCTGCTGTTCGCCAACCACCCAGGTGACGACCGACAGCAAGAGGCCTGGCGCGAAGAACACGAGTGCCCGTGTCAACACCAGCAGCCACGTCACCGTACCGGCCACGGCGCGCAGACGTAGCCCGAGCAGCCGCTTGCCAAGCGAGGTGCCGAACGCGCCTTCGACCGCGACGAAATACGCGAAGACGGCGACCGAACTCCAGGGGTCGATGTTGACCCGCGTCGATGCCTGCTCCTCCGTCGAGAGGCTCCAGGCGTTAGCCAGGCTGACCGGAAGGCTGACGAGCAGGACATCGATGATGCCGGCGACCAATCGCAGACCGAACGGCGCGACGGTCACGCCGGCTACCGAGAAGGGCCTGAGCAGTTCCGCGAGTTCGGCATACGACGACGGCCGTTCGCGCGGATCTTTCGCGAGGCACCGATGGACCACGGTCGCGAGCGGCGCCGGGACGTCCGGTCGCCACGCGCGGACCGGCTTTGCCGGTGTGTTCGTGATGGCCTCGAAGAGGGCCGACAGATTCGGCGCGTCGAACGGCGTGTGTGCCGTCAGCAGGTAGTAGAGCGTCGCGCCGACCGCATAGATGTCGGCGCGGACATCGAGGGGGTCACCACGCAGTTGCTCCGGTGGCGCAAACTGCGGCGTGCCCTGGAAGCCGCCGCCCACCTGCACGTCGCGGGCAAGCGTCGAGATCGACAACCCGAAGTCGCCGACCTTGACGCTGCCGTCGGTATCGACGAAGCAGTTCGACGGCTTGATGTCGCGATGCAGGATGCCGGACGCGTGCGCCGCGTCGAGGCCGCCCACGATGTCGAGCACGGCGGCCACGGCGTCGGCGATCGGCATCGGTCCGCCGGCGTCCACGCGATCCTTGAGCGTGCCGCCCGGCAGAAGCTCCATGGCGATGACGGGCCGGCCGGCGATTTCCTCGCTGCCGAAGATGTAGACCGTGTGCGGGTGGCTCACCGACGCGGCCAGCTGTCCCTCGAGCAGGAACCGCGCGCGGTCGTCGGTGTCGTGCAGTCGGCCGCGCAGGAGCTTGATCGCCAGCCGGCGACCCGTCTCGGCATGCTCGGCTTCGTAGACCTCGCCCATGCCGCCGCGGCCGAGCAGGCGACCAACCCGGTACGGTCCGAAGAGTTCACCGGCCGGGAGCGTCGGCGCATGGGCGGACGGGCTGGCGGAGCCGCCCGCGGTGGCCAGCATGGTCGGCGCCTCGGCGGCGACCGAGTCCGGCGTGAACGTGCCGGCGGCTTCGAGCAGGCACGCCGCACAGAGGCCTTCCGGCGCGTCCTCAGCCAGCCGCCGGCCACATCGGGAACAGCGGCCGGAAAGATGTGTCTCGTCCATGGCGTGATCAGACGGATTCGCCCGCCGAGGTTACAGGGCGAGCGCGCGGATCAGGTAGCGGATCTCGTCGGCGACGTCGGCCGGGTCGGCCACGGTCTCGGCGATGTGGGTACGCAGCGCCCTCTGGAACGTCCGTCGCAGCCGATGAACCGCAACCTTGACCGCGCCTTCAGTCGTGCCAAGGTCTCGTGCCACGGCTGCATATCCGCCGGGAGGCGCTTCTCCGAGGAGCGACCCCTTGAGCGCTTCGAACTCGTCGGCGCGGCCCTGCTGGAGCCAGTCGGAGCGCATGCCGGCCAGCACACGGTCGATAACCGTCAGCGCCCAGCGCCGCTCGTAGATCGTCTCGGGCGTCGCTGGCTCGGCCGGCTCATGCCGGTAGCGGCGTTCGGCGTCGTTGAACTCGAGCGGCAGTGGCTGGAGCCCGCCGCCACGTTTGGCGGCCCGGGCGTGCGCCGCCTGATTCGCGAGGAAATGCTTGAGAGACGCGAGCAGGAAGGCGCGGAACCGCCCGCGATCGGCGCTGAGATCTTCGAAGTCGCGCCGCTCGAGCAACGACGCAAAGAATCCCTGCGTGAGGTCGCGCGCGTCATCGACCGGCGCGCCCCACCGACGAACGTAGACGTAGAGCGGGTACCAATACGTCTCGCAGAGCGTGGTCAATGCCCGTTGCGCAGCCGCCGGGTCGTCGCCGCCGGCGGCCAGCACCAGGCTCCACTGCGTGGTCTCGAACCGCACGGCACGATGGTAGTGCGGGACGGCTGCCTGATGTGCGCGTCAGGCCACGTCACTCCGCCTTGAGCGCATCGGTGGGCCGGATCCGCAGGCCCTTGCGCGCGGGGCCGATGGCCGCCGTGGCGGCGATGCCCGTCAGGAACAGGGCGACGACGACGATGCCGGTGGTGTCAAGCGTGTTGAGCGGCACCGCGATGGCGATGCCGACCGCGATGCCGATGCCGATCTGCCCAAGAGCCCGCGTGAGGATCATCGTGAGCGCGCGGCGCTGACGGGAGTTCTCAGCCGGCGCCTGTTGCGGGTTGACCGCCAATCGGCCATCATCTGCGTGCCAATATGACGCACCATGTGGGGGGGACGGTCGCGCTGGTCATGCTCGTCCTGGCCCCCCTCGTGCCTGTCGCACAACGCGGGGCCTCCAGCCCCCTGATCGAGACCCACGACAACCTCCGGCCAGCCGGACGCCTGGCTGGCGGACGCCTCACGCTCTCGATGAAAGCCGGCCTTGGGTTGTGGTCGCCGACCGCTTCGCGCTCACCAGGGATCGAGGTGGCAGCCTTCGGTGAAGACGGCGGTGCGCTCCAGATTCCGTCGCCGCTCGTCCGGGTGCCGCAGGGCACGACCGTCACTGCCAGGATTCACAACACCCTGTCGTCCGCTCTCGAGGTTCACGGACTGTGCGACCGGCCGGGGTCGTGCGAGCCGGTGACCATTGCGACCGGCGCCTCCCGCGACGTGTCGTTTACCCTGAACGTCGCGGGCACGTTCCATTACTGGGCGACGACAGTCGCCGTCACTCTCGATGCGAGGCCCGACATCGACTCCCAGCTTGGCGGCGCTATCGTCGTCGATCCCCCAGGGGCGCTGGCGTCCGATCGCGTGTTCGTCATGGGAATTCTGGACCGCCTGTCCGTCATCAACGGCCGGTCCTGGCCCGATACCGAACGGCTCGCGTATACGACCGGCGAGACCGTGCACTGGCGTGTCGTGAACCTGAGTGCCTCGCCACATGCGATGCACCTCCACGGGTTCTACTTCCGGGTGAATAGCACCGGCGACGGCGTCCGCGACAGGACGTATGCCGTCGAGGAACGGCGCACGGGCGTCACCGAGCAGGTCCCGCCCGGTGGCGTGATGACGATGACGTGGGTGCCCGAGCGTGCGGGCAATTGGCTGTTCCACTGCCACATGCTCGTCCACATGATGGACGTGACCGGCGCGGGCACACACGTTGCGCACGGGGCGGCCGATCCTTCCGCAGGAATGGCGGGTCTCGTGCTCGGCGTCACCGTCAGCGGTGATGGGCCGACGGCCGTCGCACCCGACGCCGCGCGCCGGCGAATCACGATGCGCCTCGATCCCGACGCGCGTGCCGGCACGACGACCGGCTACAAGGTCGGGATCGAAGGAACACGGCAGGCGCCGGTGTCGACTGGCCCTGGCGCGGTGCCGGGTCCGGTCATGGTGCTCACACGGGGCGAACCAGTAGCCGTGGACATCAGCAATCATCTGTCAGATCGAACGGCGATCCACTGGCACGGTATCGAACTCGAGAGCTACGACGATGGCGTTCCGGGATTCGGCGGGCAAGCAGGCAGCATCACGCCCGCGATCGAGCCGGGGACGACGTTCACAGCTCGCTTCACGCCCTCACGCGCGGGCACGTTCATCTACCACACGCACTGGCACGACCCGGGTCAACTGACCGGCGGCGTCTACGGTCCATTGATCGTCGTCGAGCCGGGTGAGACGTTCGATCCGGTGACCGATCACGTCGTCGTCCTCGGGCTCGACGGACCGTACCGCGACCTGCCGGACGAACCGTTTGCCGTCAACGGCCAGCGTCCCCCGGAGCCGATGGTGCTGACGGCCGGCGTGACGCACCGGTTCCGCTTCATCAACATCACGGCCGACAACGTCGCGTTGACCGTTCAGCTCGCATCGCGGTTCGATCCCGTCCGGTGGTCTCTGGTCGGGAAGGACGGCGCGGAGACGCCCGCCGCCCAACGGGCGCCGAAGCCTGCTCGACAGCTCGTGTCGGTCGGCGAGACGTATGACTTCGAGGTCACGGCCGAGACGCTCCTGGCCCAACCGCTGTGGATGGAGCTTCGCCGCGGCAGCGGCGAGATCCTCATGCAGTGGGCCGTGGTCGTCAGGTAGCGGGATCACCCGGTGACGCCGAACGTCGTGACGGCGTCCCTGGGCGGGTCGAGCCGGTACGGCACCCGTGAATGGCGGATCGCATCCGCGATGAGGCGCCAGGCCAGGATGACCGAGAGCAGGCCGGCGAGTGCGATGAGCCACGGCGACATGGGGCCCAGAGCGCGACTGAGGCCGGCGGCGATGAAGATCGACACGAACACGGCGGCGCCGATGAACCTGCCTGGGCGTTCCCACCGGAGCTGGACGCTGCAGATGAGCGCATCGATGCCGACGAGAAACAGGAGCCACTCCAGAAGAAGAGTCGCTGGCAGGCCGGCAACGCTCAGTTGAAGAACGAGAAGAGCGGTCCAGATTCCGGTCCATTCGAGGGCGCCGCGACCGACAATCCACGCGGCGACTTCAGTCGTTGACATGGGTAGCACTCGCAGTTGGCGGACGAGGGCTCTGAGCGGCGGCCGGAGCGGGTTGCCGGCACGAGCGAGAGCCAGGACGAACACCCAACCGACGAAGAGGAAGAGACCAGCGTCTGGCGACATGAACGGCAGAAGCCCGAACTCTTCGAGCGATCCCCGCAGGCCTTCGGCGTCGAACATGAACCTGTCGAACGCAATCACCGCCACGGCCAGTACCGCCACGGCGCCGCCCCAGAGAAGCTGGCTCTGCCACAGGGCCTGCGCGGCCAGTCTGGCGCGGCCGGTCAGCCGATCGCCGGGAATCTGACCCGGCCAGGCCGCGACGCCGATCGCAGGCGAGGTCGGCCGTGCACGTGCCACAACGGGCGGCTGGTGCACGAGCGCGACCGCCGCGGCGGCCAGACACGCGACGAGGGCAACTGCCCACTTGGTCGTCACGCTGCTCCACTCGACGGGCAGCGTCCGGTACGCCAGAAGCGGCAGCAGCGGCCCGACCGCGAAGCCGAGCGTTGCGATCGAGCCGACGAGGGCCGAGGCGGCGCGGCCCGATCCGAGCCGCTGCGACACGCCTCGCACGAAGGGCAGGAGCGCGATTTCGGCGCCACACCAGCCGAGGACGGCCACGGCCGTCAGCGTGACCGATGTCGGCGACAGCGCGAGCGGCCGCGTCCCGAGCGCGGCCAGCGTGAGGCCTGTTGCGTGCGCACTCGTGAGAACGACGGCCGGGACGAGAACCGCGGCAAGCCACGTCGCCAGCCACAGGTCGCGTCGCGACACCGGCAGGAGCTGCACCTCACGCGGCGCCAAGCCGCCGACCGCGAAGGCCGGGCCGATGACCGACGCGGCCACGAGCGACAGCGCTAAAACCATCGAGGGTGTGCGGAGGTACCCGGCCGCCGCCAGGTACCACGCGAACGCAAGGAAGACATAGCCCGCCGAGAAGAGGGTATGTGTCCGCGAGACGTAGTCACGAACCAGGCGGATGACCACGTCAGGACCGCCCGAGCGCGATGAACAGCTCTTCGAGCGTCACCGGCGCTTCCGACAAACACGACGCGCCACGGTCCCGGATAGCGTCGAGGGCCTTCGTCTCGCGGTCGAGCAGCAACCGCCACCGGTTGGCTTCCCTGTGCTGAACCCACACGCCCGGCTCCGTGTCGAAACGGACGCTCGCGCCCGCCTCGACGTCCACGAGCCGGTACCGATCGACCACGGCGTCGATCAGCCCCCCGAAGACCATGCGGCCGCCCTTGATCATCCCGACGTGGTCGGCAAACCGCTCGAGATCGGTAATGGCGTGCGACGAGATCAGGACCGTCCGGCCCTCGCCCACCGCCGCGAGCAGTTCGGCGAACACCTGCTGCTTCGAGATGGCGTCGAGGCCCACCGTCGGCTCGTCGAGAACGAGCAACTTCGGCCGCCAGGCGAGCGCCAGCACGAGGCCGAGCTTGGTGCGCGCGCCGAACGAGAGCGTGGCGATCGCTGCACGGCGCTCCAGCCCGAACGTCCCGAGCAGCCGATCCGCGTACGAGTTGTCCCAGGACGCGTGGAAGCCGCGCACGAAGTCCATCGCCGCACCCACGCGGCCCCAGGCCTGATATGTGAGCTCGGGGCTGACGTAGCCGACCTGCCGCTTCATCGCGACCTCGTCGCGCAGGTGGTCCAGCCCGAGCACGCGGATGGTCCCGCGGCTCCGGCCACCCATGCCGAAGATGAGGTCCAGCGTCGTCGTCTTGCCGGCGCCGTTCGGACCGACCAGCCCGTAGAGTGCGCCCTCCGGCACGGTCAGGTCGAGCGGACCGAGCGTGAAGGTGCCCTGCGACTTGCAGAGACCGCGAATCTCAACCGCGTGTGCCGACATGAGATTTTCCTGCCTCCCCTTCGATGAGATCGCGCAGCAGACGCTGGACGTGCCGGGCGTCGAGGCCGGCTTCGGTGGCTTCGCGAATGGCGTCGCGCATGAGCTCCCGGGCCTTCTCCACTTTCCCCTCGCGGCTGCGGTTGTCGCCCGCCTCGGCGACGAACGTGCCAAGGCCCTGCCGGCGATAAATGATGCCGTCGCGCTCGAGATCCTCGTAGGCGCGCTTGACGGTGATGACGCTGACCAGCAGGTCCTCGGCCAGCCCCCTGAAGGACGGCAACGGCGCGCCCGGCGTCAGCCGGCCCTCGCTGATCTCGCGCTTCAGCCCGTCGACGATCTGCTGATAGAGCGGCCCCGCCGCGGCGGCCGAGATCGGGCCGATCAGGAGCTTGCGGGGCGGGTGCGAAACCATTGTGACTACTGTATATATTGAATACATACAGTGTCAAGCCTGCCCGTCGGCCGAGCCGCCCTCCGCTGCGTAGAATGACGGAAGTTACGGACATGAGAACCCTTGCGCTGGCTGCCGCGGCCGTCGCCGTGCTCGCCGGTCAGCCCTCGTCACAGGGGGTCTGGCCCCGTGACGTCTGGACGTCGGCGACGCCGGCATCTCAGGGGCTGGACGCGGCGCCGTTCGAGACGCTCGACACGGACATCAGGGCCGATCGCTACGGCAACGTCGACCGCCTGCTCGTCGTCTCGCGCGGCCGGCTCGTCGTCAACTACCGGTACGGCCGCGACTATCGCGAGATCAGCCGGGGAAAGATGAGCGCCATCGGCTGCGGCGAGGGTTGCACCGACCCGCGCGCGATGCACCAGTACAACTACTTCCATCCGAACTGGCATCCGTACTATCAGGGCCGGCCGGTCCATACGCTGCAGTCGGTGACCAAGTCCATTGCCGCCAGCGCCGTGGGCATCGCCGTCGGCCGGGGCGACGTGACCGGGTTCGACCAGCCGTTCCTGCCGTACTTCGCCGATCGCGATCTGTCGCGCGTCGACACGCGCCTGCACCGTGCCACGCTCGCCGATCTGCTAACGATGCGATCGGGCATCGAGTGGCACGAAGGGGACCGGCCGCTCGACATGACGAACACGACGGTGCAGCTCGAGCTCTCCGACAACTGGATCGACTTCACGCTGGCGCAGCCGATGGATGCCGACCCGGGCACGACGTGGGTCTACAACAGCGGCGGCAGCCATCTGATGTCGGGCATCATCCGCGCGGCCACCGGACGGTTCATTGACGGCTACGCGCGCGAGCACCTGTTCGAGCCCATCGGCATCCGCGAGTTTCACTGGAAGCGGGACCCGCAGGGCCATCCGGACACCGAAGGCGGCCTGTACCTGACCGCCGAGGATCTGGCGCGCATCGGCTACCTCCACCTTCGTGACGGCATGTGGAACGGCCGGCGGGTGCTGCCCGAGGGCTGGGTACGACGCGCGACGACACGGCACGTCACGGGCCTCGCCGGTGGCTGGGACTACGGGTACCAGTGGTGGATCACGTCTCGAAACGGCGTCGACGTCTGGGCCGGCCGTGGCTTCGGCGGCCAGTTCCTCTTCATCGTGCCGGCCCGCGACCTGGTTGGCGTCGTGCACTCGTGGAACGTGTTCGGCGACCGCGTCCAGAATCTGGCGGCTTCGTTCCTCGAGGCCCTGACGACGGCGTCTGCCCCGTCCAGCAGGCATCCTGCCCCATAGGATTCGGCGGCGCCGGCACCCGGGTGGGAGGCTCGGGATGGAGGTGCCGTTCCCGATGACTCGCGTGTTCGTGTTCGTCGCCCTGGTCGCTGCCTGGACGGCGTCGGCCACGGCTCAGATTCCGACCCGGTTCACCAACCTCACCGTGCTGCCGAAGGACATAACCCAGCAGCAACTGGTGGGGCTGATGCGCGGCTTTGCCCTCAACCTCGGCGTGCGGTGCGAACACTGCCATGTCGGCGAAGGCAACGATCTGTCGCGTTTCGACTTCGCGTCCGACGCCAGGCCGGCCAAGGCCACCGCGCGCCAGATGCTGGGGCTCGTCTCCGCGATCAACGGCAGCCTGGCACAGTCACTCGGCCCGTCGTCCGACGGGGCGCGCGTGACGTGCTTCACCTGCCACCGCGGCGCGCGGATGCCGCTCCGGACCGCGCCCGGCGGCAGCGACCTGCCCGGTCCGGTCGCCGCCCACTGACCGTCGGCCGCCGCCGACGGTATGCTGAGACATGCGCTTCCGGCTGTCCACGTGGCTCTGGATCTGGGCCGCGTGGACGCTGGTCGGCATCTTCTTCGGCACGACGCTCTGGCTCAACTACGTCGCGGCCGGCCGCGAGTCGTCATTTCGCGCCTCACTCACCGTCTCGCTCGCGGAGTGGTGGATCTGGGCGCTCCTGACGCCCATTCCGGTCCTCCTGGCCCGGCGCTGGCCGCTCTGGCCGCCATGGACGGCACGTGCCCTGCTGGTGCACGTGCCCGCGGGCCTTGGGGTTGCGTTCCTCAAGGCAATTCTCGAGCGGTTTGCGCGCATCTGGCTCTTCGGCGTCGCGCCGTACCTGCTGCCGAATAACATCGTCAGGCACTTCCTGATGTACACGGCGCTCGTCGGTGCCACCCACGCCGTGGGCTACTATCAGCGCAGCCGCGAGCGCGAACTCGAGGCGTCGCGAATCGAGGCTCAGCTGCACCGCGCGCGTCTGGACGCGCTCGAGGACCAGCTTCGCCCCCACTTCCTCTTCAACGCGCTCAACACGATCGCCGAGGTCGTCCACGAGGATCCGGACAAGGCCGACCGGATGATCGCCAGCCTCGGCGACCTGCTGCGCGGCACGCTCGAGCGCGAGGGCCCGACCATCCCGCTTGCC
>DATKDF010000144.1:0-13863 GCA_035512795.1 Vicinamibacterales bacterium | reverse complement strand
ATGTCGTCGCATGGGCGAAGTTTACACTCCCTGGTCCGCGGCGCTCAGAGGACCGAAGAGAGCCCGGCCCACAGCCCGGCACTCCCCGACAGGATGCCGGCCGTCAGATATGCCTCTCGAAACGCGGGCCGCATGGCCTCGGGCGCCGCGCCGCGGACCGCGTTCTACCCCACGCTTCCCTCAAGCAAGGGCTCAATGCTCTCGAGCCGGCCGCCCTTCTCGTCGCAGACGGCGAACTGGCTGCGGTTGTTCGGCGTGTACATGGCCACGCCGGCGTACTCGCCGCGGCGGTTGAGGACGTAGAAGTTGAGGTTGAAGTTCGGCAGGCCGCGATCGTTCAGCAGCCGCTTCTCAATCGTGTTGTGCTGCACGCGGCGGAGGGCTTCCATCCCGGCGTCTTTCGGCGATCGTCCCCGCCGCATCTCCTCGACGATGAGGAAGGAACAGAGGCCGTACAGGTTGGCCTCGCCGCGGCCGGTCGAGCCGGCGGCGCCGACCTCGCCGTCGACGTAGAGCCCGGCGCCGAGGATGGGCGAGTCGCCCACGCGTCCCGGAATCTTCCACGCCAGACCGCTCGTCGTCGTCACGCCGCAGACGTCGCCGTTTCGGTTGACGCCGTCACAGTTGATCGTGCCGTAGATGTGCTGCTCGTCGATGAGGCCGGCGGCGACCATGTCCTGGATCACCTGACGCCCGGCCGCCTCGCGCGCCTCGGAATCGCGGATCCAGCGCGACGGGTCGATGCGCTGCTTCCACTCGAGCCACGCCTTGCGCGACGCGGGCGTGTTGAGGTCGTCGTGAATCTCGAAGCCCATCTGGCGGGCGAACGTCTGCGCACCCGGTCCGACGAGCAGGTGATGGTCGGTGTGCTCGAGCACGGCCCTGGCCACGAGCGACGGCGTCTTGACGCCTTCGAGGGAGGCCACGCCGCCGGCACGCTTGCGCGGGCCGTGCATGCAGCACGCATCGAGTTGGACGACGCCCTCGCCATTCGGCAGCCCGCCGAAGCCGACGCTCGTGTCGGCCGGATCGAGTTCGACGATGTTGACGCCGGCCACGAGCGCGTCGAGCACATCGGTGCCGGCCATCATCTGCTCGAAGGCGGTCTCGACACAGGTCTTCGTGCCGCCGTTTCGAAACCGGTGGCCGTTGCCCGAGGCGATGACGACCGGGCGGCTCGGCCCCTGGACGCGGATGGCGGCCGACCCGTCCGGTTGCGCGGCGGCGGCGCCGAACCGGCCGGCAGCCGCGAGTGGCGCGGCGGCGCACAGGCCGGCCGCGGCAGTGGCGGTCATGAAGTCGCGTCGATTGATCTCGGGCATGACAGTCTCCGTGTGAGGGGTCGGAGGGCGATCTGTGGAAGACTATACGAGTCTCTGCCAGACTCCGGGAGTCTTTTTTCGGGAATCCATGCGCCAGATCACGATCGATACCATCCGCGACGCCACGTCGCGCATCTACCCGGTTGTCGTCCGCACCCCGCTTGTCCGGCTCGATCCGATCGCGCGGGAAGGGCCGGAGATCTACCTCAAACTCGAGGTGCTCCAGCCGATCGGGTCGTTCAAGATTCGTGGGGCGATGAACGCCGTCGGCCGGCTGCCCCGCCCCGCCATGGCCGACGGAGTCTGGACGGTGAGCGCGGGCAACGCGGCGCAGGGCGTGGCACTGGCCGCGCGGCAGGCCGGCGTGCCGGTCTCGGTCATGGTCATGGACACGGCACCGGCCACCAAGCTCCTGGCCATCGAACGGCTCGGCGCCCGCATCGTCAAGGCGCCCTACGACGAGTGCTGGCGGGCCGTCGAGGAGCACGGTTCCGATCGGATGACCGGGCGGCTCGTACATCCGTTCGACGACGACGACTTCATCAGCGGGAACGGCACGGCGGCGCTCGAGATTCTGGAGGATCTGCCGGACGTCGACGCGGTCATCGCCCCGGTGGGCGGCGGCGGCCTGCTCTCCGGGCTGGGATGCGCCTTCCGGGCGCTCCGCCGGTCGACGCGGATCTACGCGGCCGAGCCGGAGACGGCCGCGCCGCTCGCGGCCTCGTTCGCCCAGGGCGCGGCGGCCCGCTTCGACGCCTGGCAACCCTCGTTCGTGGATGGCGCCGGCGGCCGCTCGGTGCTGCCCACGATGTGGCCCCTCTTGCGCGAGTGGGTGGACGAATCGATCGTCGTCAGCCTCGAGGAGGCCGCGCGCGCGATGCGGCTGGCCGCCGAACGGTGTCACGTCATCGTGGAAGGTGCCGCCGCGTGCGCAATCGCAGGCGCCTTGTCGCCGCGCATCCGCGAGGCCGGCCACACCCGGATCGTCGCGATCGTCTCGGGCGGGAATGTGGACTTGAGCCAGTTCGCGCGCTTGACCGGGGCTTGCGAGTGAAACGCAGAGTGGTCCGGGATCCTGGGGTCCTGGAGTTCGAGGAACCTGAGTCCCTGTCAACTTCCCTGCATTGAAGAACGTTTGCTCATGTCCACTGAACTCACTGCCATCCCCGAACGTCTGACCCGTCTTCCGGAACTGGCCTACGACCTGTCATGGACGTGGAACGCCGGGCGCGCGGTGTTCCGCCGGCTCGATTACCGGCTCTGGCGGCAGACGGCACACAACCCGGTGCAGATGCTGCGCCTCATCACGCCCGAGGCGCTCGTGCGCGCCGAGAAAGATCCGGTCTTCCTGCACATCTACGACGCGGCGCTGGCCGCGGTCGATGCGATGCGATCGACGGCGGCGGCCGGGCGCACCTGGTGGCAGACGACGATCGGGGCGCCAGGCCTGATTGCGTATTTCAGCGCCGAGTTTGCGCTGCACCAGTCCCTGCCGATCTACGCCGGCGGCCTCGGCGTGCTCGCCGGCGACCACTGCAAGGAGGCCAGCGACCTGGGCATCCCGCTCGTCGGCGTCGGGTTCATGTATCCGCAGGGCTACTTCCGCCAGCGCATCTCGGCCGACGGCTGGCAGCAGGAGCTGTACGAGCACATCGACTGGGACCAGGCCCCGGTCACCTACGCCCGCACGCTCGACGATCGGCCGTGCGTGGTCGTCGTGCCGCTCGGCACGCGCTCGGTGCTCGTGCAGGTGTGGCAGGTGCGGCTCGGACGCGTCCGCCTGCTGCTGCTCGACACGGCGCTCGAGCAGAACGAACCGTGGGATCGCGAACTGTCGGCGCGGCTCTACAGCGGCGGCCAGGACATGCGGCTGCAACAGGAGATCGTGCTGGGGCTCGGCGGCGTACTGGCGCTCCGGGCGCTCGGGCTCGAGCCGGCGGTCTGGCACCTGAACGAAGGGCACGCGGCGTTCGTCATCCTGCAGCGGCTGCGCGATTTCCTCGCCGCGGGCCGGACGTGGGAAGAGGCGCTCGTCGAGGTCCGGCGGACGACGGTGTTCACGACGCACACGCCGGTACCGGCCGGCCACGACGCGTTCTCGTTTCACCTGGTGGAGCAGCACCTGGCCGGCTGCTGGGGCTCGCTCAACAGCCACGCCGACCAGTTTCGTGCGCTGGGCGATTACGACTCGGGCCAGGGCCCGCAGTTCAACATGACGGCGCTGGCGATGCGCTCGGCCGGCGCGATCAACGGCGTCAGCCAGTTGCACGGACGGGTGACGCGGCAGATGTTCACGCCGCTCTGGCCGGATCTGGCCGAGGACGACCGGCCGATCAGCGCGATTACCAACGGCGTGCACGTGCCGACATGGGTGTCGGCCCCGATGGCCACGCTCTTCGAGCGGCACCTGAGCCCGGCCTGGCGCGACCAGTACGAGGACGCGGACTTCTGGGCGCGCATCCTCGACATCCCGGACGAGGAACTCTGGGCCGCGCGGCAGGCGCTCCGGCAGTCGCTCTTCCAGTTCATCCGCGAACAGGCACGCGCGCGGTGGACCGAAGACCAGGCGGCCGCCTCGCGCATCGTCGCCAGCGGCGTCATGCTCGATCCCGAGGCGCTCACGATCGGCTTTGCCCGGCGCTTCACCGGCTACAAGCGGCCCGACCTGCTGTTCACCGACGCCGAACGGCTCGCGCGCCTCGTCGCGCACCCCGGCCAGCCCGTGCAGTTCGTCTTCGCGGGCAAGGCCCACCCGGCCGACGAAGCCGGCAAGCACCACCTGCAGGCGGTCATGCGCCACGCGCTCGATCCCCGGCTTGGGGGCCGCATCGCGTTTGTCGACGACTACGACCTGCACGTGGCGCACATCCTCGTGCAGGGCTGCGACGTCTGGCTCAACACACCGCGCAAGCCGCACGAGGCGAGCGGCACGAGCGGCATGAAGGCCTCGATGAACGGCACGCTGCACCTGAGCATCCCCGATGGCTGGTGGGCCGAAGGCTACACGGGGTCGAACGGCTGGGCCATCGTCGGCGCACCGGACGGCGACCAGGATGCCGCCGACGCCGAGGCGCTCTACACGCTGCTCGAGGACGCGGTGGTCCCGACCTTCTACGCGCGCGACGCGAAAAGCCTGCCGCATGCCTGGCTGACGATGGTCAAGCAGGCCATCCTGACGATCACGCCGCGGTTCTCGACCCGCCGGATGCTCAAGGACTACGTCGCGTACGCGTACGGACCGGCCATGACGTCCGGGTCCGCCCGATCCGGGACGACGTACCCGCTATAATCGCTGGTCGATGGCCCGCAAGTCTGCCGAAACCGTGCGCTGTGCCCTCTGCGGCACCAAGGACGTGACCGATCCGCGTGGCGACGAGCGCTACTGCCGCGCCTGCTGGGACAAGAAAATCGCCGTCGAGGAGGTCGTGGCGCGCGAGTTCACCCTGAAGCGCTACATCCGCGCCCACAGCGCCGAGAAGTACCTGGTCTACCATTCCACGCAGAAACGGCCGATCGGCCAGTTGCTCGTGCTCGACGACAACTACGACCTGTTCCTGACGCTGCTGCTCTACCCGTCGTTTGCGTGGGACGACGAGGCGTACCACCTGGAACACGATCCCGAGCACCGGACGTTCGCCGAAATCCTGGTCGATGTGGTCGCCGCCGACGTCATCGAGCCGTGGGGCGGGGGCAAGTGGCACCTGGAAGTGTTCCGGTCGACGGTCGCGGAGGCCGAAGACTGGAACGGCGAGATGTAGGGCCGCGCCCGGCGGCCCGGCCTATCGGACGGTGAACACCGTCTCCCGCTTGACCTCCGTGCCGAGACGCGACCGGGCGGTCACGGTGAGCACGTACCGGCCGGGCCGGAACTGATCGAGCGGCAACGTGACGAGGTGGCTGTAGGCGACGCCGACCAGTTCGCGAGCGTCGCGCTCGTCCGCTTCGGCAAAGACCTCCCGGCCGTCGTCGGCGGTGACGCGCACGGTGAGATCCACGGTGTGGGGTCGTGCGTCGTTGTCGTAGATCTCGGCATAGACGGCGAGCCGGTCCGCGTGGGTGAACTCGCGACGTGCGGTGGGGGGCGCCGGCAGCAGGCGCGCCAGGGCGCCGGCGCCTGGCGAGGCCGCAAAGCCGAACTGCTCGGAGGGCGCGCTCAGCACGAGACTGCTCATCTCGAGCGTCGCGGTCCGGAAGCGCGGCACGTCGATGTCGCCGACGACCGAGCCGGAGCGCCCGCCGAGTTCCTCGAGGGCGGCCACGCGCAACTGGTACCGGCCGGCCGGCACGTCGAACTCGGCAATGGCGTTGACGCCGGCCGATCGCGCCCGGTCGTGGGCGGCGGCCCGCAGGCGCATCGTCGCGCGGCGCGTCTCGGATGCCCGCACCTGACCGTCGGCATCGACCGCTTCCCACACGAGCAGCAGGTCGTTGGTGAAGATGCCATTCTCTTCACGGAACGGCAGATCGTCCGGTCCCAGTTCGAGCGTCAGGTGCACCCGGGCCATTCCGCTCGGCGCGCGCAGCAACTGCGGCACGACGCGCATCGACAGGCCCCTCGACTCGGCCGGCGAGGCGGCCACCTCGCGCACGGCGGCCACGGTCGATTCCGGCCGCCGCAACATCTCGTCCTGGGTGCGGGGTGCGAAGTAGCCGCGCCGGGCCGAGACCCTGGCGCCGGGGCGCTTCACCTCGACCCGCACCCGCCGGAACGAGCCATCCGCCGTCGCGCTGGTCGGATAGTACCCGAGCAGGTAGTAGGAGCTGTTGGCCTCGACGATGCGCTGGAACGGGCGATCGAAGCTGTTGGTGTTGATCGCGGCGAAACCGCCGGTCTCCGACGCGAGCGTCCGCATCGAGTCGAGCGATCCGTCCAGTTCGTCGCCCAGCCCGCGGACGATGTCGGCCAGCCCGTACCGGGGCAGCGGATCGGTGCCGTCCGGGTACCCGTAGTTGGTCGGCAGCGACCCGATGCGGACGATGCCTTCCATCTCGTGTCCCAGACCGCGCGGGTCCACCGGGTAGATGCTGACGTTGGAGCGCATGGTCGTCTCGAGCATCGCCCGCATCGAGCCGTGAATCGACGACACCTCGGTACCGGCCGTCAGCCCGGAGAACGAATCGTAGAGCGGCGCCTCCATGTCGTAATCGATGCCCTCGGTGAAGAGCACGAAGGCTTTGCGCCGCCCCTGCATCCGCGACACGTACCGCGACAGATCCTCCATGGTGTTGAGCATCTGGTTGGCGTACTCGAGGCGGATGGGCGCATCGGGATCGACGAGCGGCCCGAGCGCAAAGGTGGTGTCGCCCATGTCGGTGCCGTCGGGCGGCGGCGGCGCGGCGTCGGACTGCTGGCGCGCATCGGCCAGCTTGTTGAGCGTGCGCGACGGGAGCTTGCGGCCCATGAACTGGCTGATCGACCGGCGCAGCAGCGGCTTGCTGATGGTGAAGCCCTGATTGGCGCCGGACTGCCCGACATGGATGACCGCCGCCAGGTCGTTGGCGCCGAGATAGCGATCGACGAAGCGCAACGCCATCTGGCGCGTCTGGACCGTCCGCTGCGGTGACACGTGCAGGTCGTCGAGCAGCAGGAAGTAGACGCGACCGGTGTTGCCGGCCGCATTACTCAGCACGTCCGAGGCGACGGGCGCCGCGCGGTAGAGGGGCCGGTCGTCGCTCTCGACGGGAATGTCGACGAGTGAGAACACCGACAAGTCCTGCGGCGCGCCGTTCTCGAACACCTCGAAGTCGTCGGCCGTCAACCCCCGCAGGAACTGGCCGGTGCCGTCGGTGACGACCGCGTCCACCTCCACGAAGTTGACGCCCATCCGGAACGTCGGCTGGGCCTGGGAACGCCCGGCGGGTGCCTGCCCGGCCGTCAGGGCCACCCCAACGGCCGCGACGCCGAGTCCGGTGACTGTGAGAGTCCTGCGCATGGCTCGCCTTCCGGGGACGCTGCCCCGCCTGGACGGCCGGCGGCGCACCGTGCCGCTGCCTCTGAAAGATGTATCCGTCATTATGGAGAAAAAATGTGCACGCGTCCACCCGCATCGGGCCGCAGCCGGGCGCCCGGCCGGCCAGGGCCGGGGCGGGAACGTCCTACCGGGAGAACACCTTATACTCGTCCCCATGTCGCCCGATATCGCCGCCATTCAGCAGTCGCTGGCTCTCGAACACCTGGACGGCTGGCTCCTGTACGACTTCCACGGGTCGAACCCGATCGCCCGCAAGATGGTCGGCCTGTCGGGCGGCACGATGACGTCGCGGCGCTGGTACTACTTCATCCCGGCCGCCGGCGCCCCCAGGAAGCTCGTGCACGCCATCGAACCCCACGTGCTCGACGGTGTGCCGGGTGAGAAGGCGTCCTATGCCGGCCGGCGGCAGCTCGAGGAGCGGCTGGCGGCGCTCGTTGCCGGCGCCAGGGTCGTGGCCATGGAGTACTCGCCCGAGTGCGCCATCCCCTACCTGTCGCGCATCGACGCCGGCACGGTCGAATGGCTGCGGCGGCTGGGGCTCACCATCACCTCGTCGGGCGACCTGGTGGGACGGTTCGAGGCGGCCTGGGACGCGGCGGCCATCGCCACCCACCGGGCCGCGTCCGAGCGGCTCTATCGCATCAAGGATCGGACGTTCGAATTCGTCGGCGCGAAGCTGGCCGCCGGGGACGCGCCGACCGAGTACGCCGTCCAGCAGCAGATGCTGGCCTGGTTCGAGGACGAGGGCCTCGTGACCGACCACGGGCCCATCGTCGGCGCCGGTGAGCACTCGGGCGACCCGCACTTCGCCCCGTCTGAACACGACCCGCGCCTGATTCGTCCCAATGAAGTGTTGCTCCTCGACCTCTGGGGCAAGCTGACCGAGCCAGGCGCCGTGTACGCCGACATCACCTGGACGGGCTTCACCGGAGAACCGACGGCCGAGGTCGCCGGCCGGTTCGCGGCCGCCGTGGCCGGGCGCGACGCCGCCGTCGCGAAGGTGCAGACGGCCGTCGCCGCCGGCACACCGCTGCACGGGTGGGAAGTGGACCGCGCCTGCCGCGACGTCATCGAGGCGGCCGGGTTCGGCGACCTGTTCATCCATCGCACGGGCCACAGCCTGGGCGAGGAGGTGCACGGCAACGGCGTGCACATGGACGACTACGAGACGCACGACGACCGGCGCCTGCTGCCGGGCACGGGCTTCACGATCGAGCCGGGCATCTACTCGGCGGCGTTCGGCGTGCGGACGGAGATCAACATGGTGGTGGGAGACGGCACGGCTGAGGTCACCGGCCCGCGGCAGCAGGTCCTCGTGCCGATCCTCACCCCCGCGACCCGCTAGACGCAGACCAAGGAGCGAAGAGAGAGACATGTCGACGAACAAATCAACGGCGTTCTATGGCGTGCTGATCGGCCTGACGTGCATGGTCGCGGGTATGGTGATCGCCTCGCGTCTCGACCTGACGCCGGGATCGATGGCCAACCCCCTCACCGTGCCGGCCACCAACAGTGCCCCGCTCGACGGCGCGCTCGACGCGGGCACGTTCCGGCGCATCGCGCAGGCCACCGGGCCGGCCGTCGTCAGCATCCGGACCGAAGTCGCCCAGCGGCGCCAGTCGGGCGGTGCCCTGCGGGAGCTGTTCCCGGGCTTCCGCCTGCCTGAAGGGTTCGAGGGCGGCGAGGATCCGGGCGAGCAGTTCGTCCAGGGCGCCGGCAGCGGCTTCGTCGTCGACAAGGCCGGGTTCATCATCACGAACCGTCACGTGATCGCGGGCGCCGATCGCATCGAGGTGTTCCTGCACGACATGGACATGATCGTGCTCCCGGCCGGATTGGCCGCCGAAGTCGTCGGGCAGGACGAACTGACCGACACGGCGCTCCTGAAACTGATCGACATGCCATCGGCGCCGCTGACCGAGGTCAAGTTCGGCGACTCCACCCAACTGGCGCCGGGCGACTGGGTCGTGGCCATCGGCAATCCGTTCAGCTACTCCAACACGGTGACGGTGGGCGTCGTGAGCGCCACCGGCCGCGAACAGGCGCTCGCGGCGCCGGGACGGTACGAGGCGCTCATCCAGACCGATGCCGCGATCAACCGCGGGAACTCGGGCGGGCCGCTCCTGAACGTGCGCGGCGAAGTCGTGGGTGTCAACACGATGATCGTCACCAACTCGATGGCCGGCGGCGGTAACCTCGGCATCGGCTTCGCGGTGCCGATCAACACGGTGCGCGACATCCTGCCGGGTCTGCGCGACGGCAAGGTGGTGCGCGGACGCATCGGCGTGACCGTGCTCCGAACGGCGATGGACAAGGCGCTCGCCGACAGCTACGGGTTGCCGAGCGTCAGCGGCGTGGTCGTCACGGGCGTGACGCCCGGGCCGGCAGCCGACGCCGGCATCCAGGTCGACGACGTGATCGTCGAGTTCAACGGCCAGCCGGTCAACAGCAGCAATGCACTGGTCGATCGCGTGATGCGCACGGCACCGGGTACGTCGGTGCCGGTCAAGCTGTACCGCGACAAGCAGCAGGTGACCGTCACCGTGCGCGTGGCCGAGCTGGATCTGGAGGCCGAACAGGCCGTGGCCGTCGAGGCCAGCGAGCGGCCGCGTGAGCCTCGTCGCGAACCGGTCGACACAGGATTCGGCCTGCAGATTGAGGAGCTGACTGCCGGCATCGCCCGGCAGTTGAACCTGCCCGCCGGGACGGCCGGCGCCGTCATCACGACTGTCGATCCGCGCGGCGTCGCCGCCCGGGCCGGCCTGGGCCGCGGTGACGTGATCGTGCGCGTCAACGGCCAGGCCACCACCACGCTCGACGACGTGGACGACGCGTTGAGCGGTGTGCCGTCAGGCGGCATCGCGCGCATCGTGGTCCTGCGACAGGGACGCGAGCTGCTGTTCACCGTCACGAAGCGCTGACGGGTAAGCGGGGCATCCTGGATCCGGACGACGCCCCAGGGGCGCGGCCGGATTCCAGGATGCCCCGCTTGCAGATTAGACTTCCGGGATTAGCCGTCTCCCCTCCCCCCTCGTTCTGGCCGCCGGACTCGGCACACGGCTCGATCCGCTGACGCGGATCGTGGCCAAGGCGGCGGTGCCGCTCGCCGGGCAGACGCTCATCGAACGCGCGCTCGGCTGGCTCGTGCGCGAAGGGGCGACCGACGTCGTCGTCAACCTGCACCACCGCCCGGAGACGATCGCGGCCGTGCTCGGTGACGGTACGCACCTGGGTGTGCGGGTCCGCTACTCCTGGGAACCCGGGATCCTCGGGTCAGCCGGCGGCCCGCGGCATGCGCTGCCGCTCCTCGACGGCGACGCGATCCTCATCGTCAACGCGGAGCCGCTCGTCGATTGCGCGGTGGCGCCGCTCGTCGCCGCGCACGAGGCCAGCGGTGCCGACGTCACGCTGGCCGTGGTGCCCCATCCGGCGCCGGACGTGTTCAGTGGGCTGGCGGTCGACGACGGCGGCGTCGTGCGAGCGATCGTGCCGAAGGGCCGGGCCGCCGGCACCTGGCATTTCGTCGGTGTCCAGATCGCAGCGGCCCGGGTCTTCGCCCCCCTGCCCGACGACACGCCGGCCGAGACGATGAACGGCATCTACGGTGAGCTCATCGCCGCCGGGCGGGTGCGGGCGCACCCGGTGGACGGACCGGTGATCCACGTCGGCACGCCGGCCGAATATCTGGACGCGGCGATTGCGCTCGGCCGGACGGCCGCGTCCGACACGGTCATCGAGCCGGGCGTCAGAGACGTCTCTCCGTCGGCGCGCCTGCGACGGACGGTCGTCTGGGCCGGCGCCTCGATTGGCGCCCACGTCGACCTCGTCAACTGCATCGTGACCAGTGTGACGCTGCCGGCCGGCTTCGCGGCTCGCGACGCCGTCATCGTCCCGGCGGCCGTGGCGCCGCGCGGCGAGCGCGTTGAACGCCGGGGCGATATCGCGCTGTTTCGGCTGCAGGCGTGATCTCCGGAGATCACGTGACGGTCACGCCCTTCATGTGATGATCTGACGCGCGACCCGACGATGACCCCAGCCACGCCCTCCTCCGCCGTCCTCGCGTATCTCGAGCGCACGAACCAGTCCGGGGCGCGCGCCGTGCCGCTCACTGGTGACGCCTCCGACCGGCAGTACTTCCGCGTCCTGCCCGGGGACGGCTCGTCGTTCGTGCTGGCGGTCCACGCCGAGCCCTTCGCGTTCGACAGGCTGCCGTTCGTCAACGTCGCGGGCCTCTTCGAACGGATGCCGGCACCGGTGCCGCGCATCCTGGGGCATGCCGACGATCTGGGCGTCCTGGCGCTCGAGGATCTCGGTGACGTCACGCTCCAGGCCCACGTGGGCGCGGCGTCAGCCGACGAGCACACCGCGCTCTACGAAGAGGCGGTCGACCTCATCGAGCTCGTCCAGCGGCGCGGCCGGGAATTGGCCGACGACAGGTACCTGCCCTTTGGCGTGGTGTTCGACGAGGCCCGCCTCACCTGGGAATTCGACTTCTTCCTGACGCACTTCCTCGAGGCCTATCGCGGTGTCGCCTGGGCGCCGGGTGAGCGCGAGGCGGTTCGCGCCGAGCTGGTAGCCCTCGCGGAGGACCTGGCGGCCGAGCCGCGCGTGCTGTGCCATCGCGACTACCACAGCCGCAACCTGATGCTCCACGAGGGCCGGCTCTCGGTCATCGACTTCCAGGACGCGCGCCTCGGCCCCGACACCTACGATCTCGCCTCGCTCGTCCGCGACTCGTACGTCGAGATCGGCGAGCCGATGGTCCGGGCGCTCATCGATCGATACCTGTCGCTCACCGGCCGCCTCGGATCGCGCGACTCGTTCCGGGTCCGGTTCGACGCCGTGGCCCTCCAACGCAACCTGAAGGCGCTCGGCACGTTCGGCTACCAGACGACGGCGCGGCAGAACCCGGTGTACATCCAGTACATGCCGCGGACGCTGCACCACGTGCGCGGCACGCTTCACGCCTACGCGCGGTTCGGCCGGCTGGCCGATCTGCTCGCCACCCACCTGCCCGAAGTGCGCTGATGCGGTTCGCCCTGTCGACGCACCTGTTTCACGACGAGCGCCTGAGCCGGGCGCACCTGGCCGCCATCGCGGCTGCCGGGTTCACCGACGTGGAGGTCTTCGCCACCCGCTCGCACGTCGACTACCACGACCGCGGCCGGGTCCACGAAGTGCGGGGCTGGCTGGCCGGTCTCGGCCTGTCGGCCGTCTCGGTGCACGGGCCCATCTGCGAGAGCTACGCCGACGGCCGGTGGGGCCGCGCCTACTCGATCGCCTCGACCGACCGCGCGCGGCGCGACGAAGGGGTGGCCGAAGTCCGTGCGGCCATCGAGGCGGCACGCGTGCTCGGCGCGGTCTCGATCGTGGTGCACCTGGGCCTGCCGCACGGCCAGCCCATTCCGCCGGGTGACAACGACGCGGGCGCGGCACGCCGCAGCCTGGACACCCTCGTGGCCATCGCGCACGACGCCGGCGTGCGCGTCGCGGTCGAACTCGTGCCCAATGCGCTGTCGACGGCCGACGAGCTCGCCGCCCTCTTCGAGGGCGACCTGGATCTGGGTGAGACGGGCACGTGCGTCGACCTCGGCCACGCCCACCTGGCCGGCGCCATCGACGAGGCGATCGATCGGCTCGGCGGCACCATCCTCACGACGCACGTCCACGACAATCACGGACGCGAGGACACGCATCTCGTCCCTTACCAGGGCACGATCGACTGGCCGTCGTCGCTCGCCTCGCTCTGGAAGGTCGGCTATCGCGGCCCGCTCGTCTTCGAGGTGGCCGATCGGGGCGATGCGATGGCCGTGCTCGGCCGGGTCGTTGACGCCCGCGCGCGGCTTCAGGTCATACTGGACGACTTGGACGGGTTCGACTTCGGGGACCAGGGCGGGTGATGCACATCTACATCGAGGACATCGCGAAGCACGAAGGCCAGGCCGTCACCCTCCGCGGCTGGCTCGTCAACCGGCGTTCGAGCGGCAGGATCCACTTCCTGCAGATCCGCGATGGCTCCGGCTTCGTGCAGGCGGTGCTGTCGAAGGCCGTGGTCGGCGACGCCGTGTTCACGCGCGCCGACCACCTGACGCAGGAGACGTCGCTCCACGTCCATGGCACGGTGCGCGCCGACGCGCGGGCGCCCGGCGGCTACGAGATCGACGTCACGGGCCTCGACGTCGTGAGCGCGGCGCACGACTACCCGATCACGCCGAAGGAGCACGGCGTCGACTTCCTGATGGATCGCCGCCACCTGTGGATCCGGTCGGCGCGCCAGCAGGCGATCCTGCGTGTCCGCCATGAAGTCATCGACGCGGTACGCGACTACTTCAACCGCTGCGGCTTCGTCCTGGCCGACACGCCGATCTTCACGCCGTCGGCCTGCGAGGGGACCACCACGCTCTTCCCCGTCCAGTACTTCGACGACGGCACGGCGTACCTGACGCAGAGCGGTCAGCTCTACAACGAAGCCAACGCGATGGCCCTCGGCCGGGTCTACTGCTTCGGGCCGACCTTCCGCGCCGAGAAGTCGAAGACGCGCCGGCACCTGACCGAGTTCTGGATGGTCG
>DATKDF010000143.1:0-16559 GCA_035512795.1 Vicinamibacterales bacterium | reverse complement strand
CGACGACGACGATGCCATCGTCTCCGGAAGAGCGAGCAAGTGACATGAGGGGGTCGAGGGCACCACTCGACCGGCGCCTTCGGGACTTGCCACGAGCGAGCCCCGAAGGGGCGAGTCGAGTGGTGGAGGCGGCGGGAGTCGAACCCGCGTCCGAAAGGCCTGTCGTCGCAGGACTCTACATGCGTGTTCGCTCTTTATGCTTCGCAACCGGAGTCGAAGAGCGACAGAAAGAACCGGTCACTAGTCCGAGTTGTCTCGCCGTCACGCGTCGGACGCACGTGACGACCAGCCTGCTAAATGGCGTTCAGCCCCTGCCCGCAGGCTGGCTGAGGTGAACGTCGCGGGTGTTTAGGCCGCGAGCGCGAGCTGCGTGTCCGCAGTTACGTTGTTTTGCCCACCGGTTTAACGAGCGAGATGAGCAAGCTCGGCATGCATCCCACGATCCCTTGCCCCCGTCGAAGCCGTGTCGCCCCCACGAAGTGGAACCGCTGTGCCATTGTCGCACGGCCCGGGCCGCAACGATACCGGAGGCAGGACCGGCCCGCCCTATAATCCGCCCATGGTCGTCTGCCACAGCCTCGCCGGGCGGCTGAGCGCGCTGACTCCGGACGTCACCTCGGGGACCGGAGCCACGACGTGACCGGCAGCCGGCTCGGCCCGTACGAGGTCGCCGACAGGTTGGGCGAAGGCGGCATGGGCGTGGTGTACCGGGCGGTGGACACGCGCCTGGGACGGCCGGTCGCGCTGAAGCTGCTGCCGCCGGATGCGGCAGCCGACCCCGAGCGGCGACGCCGCTTCGTCCAGGAAGCGCGCGCCGCTTCCGCCCTCAACCACCCGAACATCGTCACGATCTACGAAGCCGACGAGCACGACGGCACGGCCTTCATCGCGATGGAGCTGGTCTCCGGGCGGCCGCTCGATCGCGTGCTGGCCGACGAACCGCCGCCGCTGGCGACGGCGCTGGAGCTGGCGGATCAGGTGGCGGCCGCCCTCGAAGCCGCGCACGCCGCCGGTCTCGTCCATCGCGACATCAAGCCCGCCAACGTGATCGTCACCGGCGACGGTCGCGCGAAGGTGCTCGACTTCGGTCTGGCCAAGCTGGTCGACCGCGCCTCGACGGACGAGACGATGTCCGCGATCGGGACGCGGGCGGGGATGGTGATGGGCACGATCGCGTACATGTCGCCAGAGCAGGCGCAGGGCCTGCCGGTGGACGCGCGGTCGGATTTGTTTTCGCTGGGCGCCGTGCTGTACGAGATGCTCGCCGGGCGCCGGCCCTTCGCCTCCGATTCGGATGCCGGGGTGCTCAGCGCGATTCTGCGCGACCCGCCCCCGCCGCTCGAGGCCATCACCAGGGACGTGCCGGCAGCCGTCCGTGCGCTGGTGTCGAAGGCGCTCGCGAAAGATCCGGGCGCACGGTATCAGACCGCGACGGCTCTGCGCGCCGATCTGGCCGCCGCCCGTGCGCGCTCGACCGGTGGCGACGCCGCGTGGCGGCGTCCCGCGGTGTTCGTGCCGGTCGCGGCCGTGCTGCTTGCGGTGGCCGCCTGGGGCGTGTGGCAGACCGTCGAGGCGCGCCGCGAACGCTGGGCGCGCGTGGATGCCATCGCGGAGATCGAGCGCCTGTATCACAGCGGACGCACCATGCACGCGGTGCGGCTGGCGCGCGACGCCGAGCGCTACGCGCCGGACGCCATCGCGCAGGTGCGCGCCGCGTGGCAGCCGTTCATGCTGGTCACCGAGCCGGCCGGCGCCACCATCGAGGCGCGCAACTACCACGATCCCGAAGGCGCCTGGGAACCGCTGGGCACATCGCCGCTCCAGAACGTGCGGCTGCCGCTTGGC
This sequence comes from Vicinamibacterales bacterium, assembly GCA_035512795.1. Taxonomy (GTDB): domain Bacteria; phylum Acidobacteriota; class Vicinamibacteria; order Vicinamibacterales; family SCN-69-37; genus DATKDF01. The sequence goes on along the minus strand of DATKDF010000143.1, from coordinate 14,714 downwards.
TACTACCGCGTCCGCATCACCAAAGCGGGGTACAAGCCGCTCGAAGTGGGCGCCGGTGTGGGCCGGTCGCCGGTCGTCCTGACGCCTGAGACCGACATCGAACCGGGCATGGTCTTCGTGCCTGGCGGGCTGTACGGCTTCGGCGTGGCGCCACCCGTGCTGCTGCCGGACTACTGGATTGACCAGCTCGAAGTCACCAACGCCGCGTTCAAACAGTTCGTGGACAACGGCGGGTACCGCGATCCGAAGTACTGGACGATGCCGTTGCAGATGGGCGGGCGCGCACTGTCGTTCGACGACGCCATGGCGCGGTTCCAGGACACGACGGGACAGCCGGGTCCGGCGACGTGGGAGCTGGGCAGTTACCCCGAAGGCCAGGCCGACTATCCGGTGGGCGGCATCAGCTGGTTCGAGGCGGCCGCGTACGCAGAGTTCGCCGGCAAGGAACTGCCAACGCTGTACCACTGGTTCCGCGCCTCCGGCGCGAACGAGGTCCAGTCCGACATCCTGCAGCTCAGCAATTTCAGCGGCCGCGGCGCGGCGCCCGCCGGCGAACACGGGGGCGTGGGACCGTGGGGGACGCTCGACATGGCCGGCAACGTGAAGGAATGGGCCGCCAATGAGGCCACCGGCCGGGCACGCCGCTACATCCTCGGCGGCGGCTGGAACGAACCCAGTTACCGCTTCGTCGAGCCGGACGCGCAGGATCCGTGGGATCGAGCGGAGACGTTCGGTGTACGTCTCGTCAGGAATCTCGGGCCCGCCGACCAGGCGGCGGTTCCGGTCGGCCGTGTGGCGCCCGATCCGTCCAGCGTGGTGCCGGTCGCGCCGGCCCAGGTCGAGGAGTATCGCCAGTACTACGACTACGACCGCACGCCGCTCGACGCGCGCGTCGAGGCGACAGACGACGCTTCGTCGCCCGTCTGGACGAAGGAGACGGTGAGCTTCGCCGCCGCCTATGGCAACGAGCGCGTGCCGGCGTACCTGTTCGTGCCGAAGCAGATCACGCCGCCCTACCAGACGGTGGTGCTCTTTCCGACGGCCTACGCCCGCCAGGTGCCGACGAGCACCGCGCTCGATCTCGGGACGTTCGAGTTCCTGATGAAGAGCGGCCGCGCCGTGCTCTATCCCGTCTATCAGGGCACGTTCGAACGGCGCGGCAACGTGCAGCCCGGCCCCATGGGCCTGCGGGACATGTTCGTGCACTGGGCGAAGGACGTCTTCCGCGCGGTGGACTATCTGGCCACGCGGCCGGACGTCGACATGGATCGGCTCGCCTACTTCAGCCTCAGCATGGGCGCGTACTTCGGGCCGATTCCGGTCGCGCTCGAGCCGCGCTTCAAGGCCGCCGTGTTCGCGTCGGGCGGCCTGCGGTACGGCTATCCGGCCTGGGTGCAGCCGGCCAACTTCGCGCCGCTCGTGACGATTCCGGTGCTGCTCGTCAACGGCCGCGACGACTTCGGCGTCTCGGCCGCCGAGCAGCAGCGCTTTCACGATCTGCTCGGCACGCCGCCGGCACACAAGCGCCGCGTGGTGCTCGACGGCGGCCACGTGCCGCAGGACATCCGCGAGCTGTTCAAGTACACACTCGACTGGCTGGACACCTACCTCGGACGCGTGCGGTAGGCTCGATTGAAGCCCTTCGGCTCCACGAGCCGCAACGCTGACGGCGGTCATCCGCGGTCGACGAATGGATACGGTTGAACCTCACAAGGAGCTGGTGCGGATGACTCCATCACGTCAGGCGACCGATGCGGTGTGGGCGGGCGAAGAGGATCGGCTGCTGACCGGCGCGACGGTGGTACCCGTGTCGCTCGGCGTCGCGCACGGCTATCCCGACGTCGAGAGCTGGCAGGCCGTCGCGCTCGGGACGGCGCCCGGCCACATCTACGCGCGCAACACCAACCCGACCGTCGAGGTCTTCGAACAGAAGCTTCGCGCGCTCGAAGGGGCCGACGACGCCACGAGTTTTTCGACCGGTATGGCGGCGATCAGCAACACGCTGTTTGCCCTGCTCAAACCCGGCGATCGCGTCGTCTCGGTCAAGGACACGTACGGCGGGACGAATCAGATCTTCCTGCACACGTTGCCGCACTGGGGCGTCGAGGTCGCCCTGTGCGACACCGGCGACGTCGACGCGATCGAGGCCGCGATCGCCAGGGGGTGCGCGTTGCTCTATCTGGAGTCGCCGACCAATCCCACGCTGAAGGTGATCCCGATTGAGCGGCTCGCCGGCCGCGGCCGGCGAGCCGGTGCCGTGGTCGTCGTGGACAACACGTCCGCAACGCCCGTCAATCAGCACCCGCTGACGCTCGGCGCCGATCTGGTCATCCACAGCGCGACGAAGTATCTGGGCGGGCATGCCGACGCGATGGGCGGGGCACTCTGCGGCCGGCCCGACCTGGTGCGGACGGTGTTTCGGCATCGCGAGATCAACGGCGCGAGCCTCGATCCGATGAGCGCCTATCTGCTGGTGCGGGGGATGAAGACGCTCGACCTGCGCATCGAGCGCCAGAACGCGAGCGCGCTGCAGATCGCCCGGTGGCTCGAGCGCCACGCCCGCGTGTCAGGGGTCAACTATCCCGGTCTCGAATCGCACGCACAGCACGAGATTGCCGCCGCGCAGATGCGCGGCTTCGGGGGCCTGTTGAGTTTCACGTTGAAGGATGGCTTCGACGGCGTGACGCGCGTCCTGCCCCGGTTGCGCCTGATGCATCGCGCGGCCAATCTGGGCGCCGTCGAAACGGTGGGCGGTCCCCCGGCGACGACCAGTCATGTGGAATGTTCCCCCGGGGAGCGCGCGGCGATGGGCATCCCCGAGGGACTCATCCGGTATTCGGTCGGCATCGAGGCCGTTGACGATCTCATCGCCGACCTGGCGCAGGCGCTGGAGTAGCTCAAGCCGTTGCTCGAAGCGCTCATGCTCGGCGTGTCGTTCAGCGTCGCCGTCCAGCACGGACCACTCTGACCGGCGCGGGTTCGTCCGTCGTGTGGAGAGGTGCGGCCGGCGGCCGGCGCACCCGGCGCACCAGCGTGGCGAGCGTCACCGATTCGTACGTGCACCGGACCAGTTCGTCCACCTCCTCGAACAGCCAGTGCAGGCTGCACGCCGACGCCTGCGGACACTCCTGTCCGGGCCGGTCGTGCAGGACACAGGTGCCGGGCGCCCGCGGCCGCTCGAATACTTTCAGGACGTCGAGCACGGTAATCTTCGAGGCCGGCCGCGCCAGGCGGTATCCCCCGCCGACACCCCGCGTACCGACGGCGACGCCCGCCCGCACGAGCTGCTGAAACACCTTGGCCAGCGCGCCGCCGGGAATCGCGTACCGCCGCGCGACGTCGGCCACCGTCACGAGCCCTTCGGGCGCGAGCGCCATCTCCGCCGCGGCGTAGAGCGCGTACCGACTCGACCGGGTGATGGTCATCGGCCCGAGGCCCTCGCCTCGAGGTCGAGATCCAGGCACACCCGCTGCGCGATCCGGAAACCCTCGCGCTCGAAGAAGGCGAGCAGATCCGGATTGTCCCAACGCACTTCGGTCTGCAGCCGCGGGATGCCGAGCCCGAGGAGGTTCGTCCGCAACTGGTCGATCATCGCGGCCGCTACATGCCGGCCGCGGTAGTCGGGATCGACGCCGATCACGTCGAGCACGGCCGCTGGCTCCATCACCCCGAACTCGCCGTAGTAGACGCGCGCCAGCAGAAACCCGACGACGTGCTCATCCAGTTCAACGGCCAGCGAGATCGCGATCCCCGTGTCGGCAAAGGCCTGCGTGAGCTTCTGCGACAGGAACCGGTCGCGCCGCCGCCCGGCGTGCTTCTCGTCGATGCTGACGATGGCCCCGAGGTCGGCGGGCCTCAGGTTGCGCACGAACATCTCATCGCGGAGCGGCTGTTCCGTGTCCATGTCTTCCCTCTTCCCCTTCCCTCTCACCGTCCGGGGGGTCACGTCTGCCCACCGTCCACCGTCACGGTCTGCCCCGTGACGTGCCGCCCGAGGTCGCCGGCCAGAAACAAGACCGCCCGGGCCACGTCGTCGGGCTCGCCGAGGCGGCCGAGCGCGGTTTCGGCGATCGCGCGTTCGTGGAACTCGGCGGGCACGGCGTCGGTCATCGGTGTCGTGATCCAGCCGGGTGCAACGGCGTTGACGCGGACGCCCCAGTCGCCCAGGTCGCGTGCTGCGGTGCGCGCAAGCGCCTCGAGGCCGGCCTTGCTGGCCGCGTAGGCCGCGAGGCCGACCTTGCCGCGGCGCGCGTTGATGGACGAGATCAGCACGACCGATCCATCACGGCCCGAGCGCAGAAGCGGCGTCGCCGCGCGCACGAGCGCGAACGCCGAGTCGAGATTCACCGACAGCACCGCACGCCAGTCCTCATCGGAGAGCTTCCATACCCGCGCGTCGCGCGTGATGCCGGCCGCGTGCACCACGATGTCGAGCCGGCCCTCCTCGCGTCCGATCCGGTCGACCGCCGACGACACCGCCGACGGCTGCGTGAGATCGCACGCCACCGTCTCGGTGCCGTGAGGTCCGGTTCGGCCGGGCAGGTCGAGGATGTAGACCCGCGCGCCGCACTCGAACAACCGGGAGGCGATCGCGCGGCCGATCGCACCCGCGCCGCCGGCCACGACGGCCACGCGGCCGTCCAGACGCAGGAGGTCGGCGGCGGGCGTCATGACGCCGCCCGGCCTTCGAGCGCGCGCAGCCGACGCGCGCGGTACGCGCCCCAGAGCGCCGCGCCCAGCGCCCCGGCGAGGATCGACTGGCCGTGCGCGCGCACGTCCACCGTGAGCCCCTGCGACGCGGCCGCCTCGCGCATCGCCGCGACGAGCCCCTCGTCGCCGGCCAGCCCGCCGGTCAGCAGCACGACACCCGGCGATCCAATCGAGACGACGAGCTTGACGGCTCGTCCGGCCATCGACAAGTGAATCCCCTTGAGGATGTCAGGCAGGCTGATGCCGCGCGACACCATGTTGATGACGTCCGTTTCGGCCAGCACCGCGCAGATCGACGAGCAGGTCTCGGGCTTCGTCGCCTGGCGGGACAGCCCACCGATTTCCTGGAGCGACACGCCGAGGTAGCGCGCGATGTTCTCGAGGAACTGGCCCGACCCTGACGCGCACTGGCTCGTCATGCGGTACCCGAGCACCTTGCCGCGCCCGTCCATCGCGACGGCGCGGGTGTGGAGCGCGCCCATGTCGATGATCGCGCGCGCGTCCGGCTCGAGAAACAGCCCGCCGCGCGCATGCGTCGTCATGCCATAGAAGTGGCCGGTCCGGAACGGGACGCTCTCGGCTTCGCCCGTCGTCGCCAGGTACGACAGCGCGTCGGCCGGCACGCCGCCTTCGGCGAGCACGTCACGGTACAGACTCGCGGCGACGGCGCCCACGTCGCGCCGGCGGATGCGCTCGGCGCGACCCACCACGAGGTGTTCGCCGCCATCCTCGCCGGTATCGACGACGACGACCTTGACGATCGCCGAGCCGACGTCGATGCCGGCAGTCAACATCCGATCACGAGCCCCCTGCGCCATGTCCCGCTCCTCGTTCTCAATGCACGGTGTCAGGCTGCCGGTCGTGCGCGGCGTTGCGCAAGGCAAAGAGTGCCGCGCCAAGCGCGCCCGTGTAGATCGAATCGTCCGAGATGTTCATCGTCACGTCGCCGTAGGTCTCAGCGAGGAGCTTGCGGAGCGCGCGGACGGCGGCCGGGTTCTTCGCCACGCCGCCCGTGAACGTGAACTCGCTCGTCACGCCGCCGGATCGGGCGACGAGCGACATGGCCCGCAGAATGATCGCCCGATGGAGGCCCGCCAGGATGTCCTCGCGCCGCTCGCCGAGCGACAGCCGCTCGCGCAGCTCGGCGCCGGCAAACACGGTGCACGTCGAGTTGATCCGGACCGGCTGCGACGACTCGCAGGCGAGCGGCCCGAGTTCGTGCAGGCCCAGGTTCATCTCGTCGGCGATGTAGCCCAGATAACGCCCGCAGCCGGCCGCACACCGGTCGTTCATCTGGAACGCCGTCACGATGCCCTGCGGGTCGACCTGGATGGCCTTGGTGTCCTGCCCGCCGATGTCGAGAACCGTGCGCGTCGCGGGGAACATCGCGTGCGCGCCCAGGCCGTGGCACAAAATCTCGGACTTGATGTTCGCGTCGGGAAACGGCAGCCGGGCCCGCCCGTAACCGGTCCCGACCGACGCCAGTTGCCGCAGGTCCAGGCCCGCGATCCTCGTCACCGCGTCGACGAGCGCGGGCTCGTCCTCGCCGGCCGTCACCATCGCGGCGCGCATGTGATCCTCGAACCGCCCGGCCGCTTCGGCCGAGTTCTCCACGTCCAGAATGGCCTTGTCGAACAGACCCAGGAGCTGGTCGAAGCTCACGCCGGTCTGGCGCGCTTCGGCCTCCGACAGGTGCGTGTAGCGGCTGCCGGCCAGGTCGCGGAAGAAGTCGCTCTTCCGGCGCGATCCCTCCCCATACAGTGACGGCACTTCGTCGCGCATCTGGTCGACGATGCGGCCCACTGACGGCCGCAGGCCCGGACCGCCCGTGAGCAGGCGGCCGGCAAACCGGTCGAGTTCGCGGGCGAGCACCACGAGCTGCGACCGGTACTGCTCGGCCCGGAAGGCGCGTTCGAGCTGGCCGAGCCGCCGGCTGAGCACGCCCGCCTCCAGCCCCGCCTGCTCCAGTCCCTGGCGGATGAGAGTGAACCGCGTGTTGATGAGCGCCTCCCCCAGCGCCACCTGGCAGGCAACCTCGTAGTTGCTGCGGCTGTTGGTGATGCCTCGACCGAGCACGGTGGCGTCCTCGCCGAGCACGACGGCCTTGGTCGTCGTCGATCCCAGGTCGATGCCGACGGCATAGTTCACGCGGCACCTCCGAGTTTCTTCTGCTCGAGCATCTGGAAGTAGGACTCGAGCCGGTTCTTGATGTTGGCCGCCGAGAAATACCGCGGATCGACCAGGTCGCTTTCGATGAAGCCGCCCGGCCGACCCGACCGCGCCTCCACTTCGCGCAGGATGTGCAACTGCCCGGCGCTGAACGAATTGCAGCTCTTCACCGAGTTGATGAGGAAGCCGTCGGCCTCATACTCCTTCACGTAGCGCGCCAGCAGATCGATACGCGTGGGCAGGCCGAGGTTCGTGTAGCAGCCGAGGCAGTACTCGGCGAGCGATTCGAGCGGCCGCGACGGATCGTGGCGGAAGCCGAGGTCGTACACGCCGCCGACCTTCGTGTAGGTGGACGCAACCGCCACGGCGCCCTCGTCGGCGAACATCTTCCAGAACTGCCGGAAGCTCGTCCAGTTGGGTGGCCCCTCGACGACGACGCGGTAGCGTTCCTGCTCGATGTCGCCATCGGGCGTCACCGGGCCCTTGCCCTGAGCCATGCGCTCGGCGATCTCGGCGCGCAGCGCGCGATAGTACCCGATGGCGTCGTCGGTGCCGCGGAAGGCGCTGAAGATCGGACCGACGTAGTAGACGGCGCCGAAATAGGCATCGATCGGCGACGGCCGGTGCTTCGCGGACTGCAGGACCCAGACGAGGTCGTCCTCCGCCTCGGCCGAGCGCGCCAGATGCTCGCGCAGGCGATCCTCGTCATACGCGCGGCCGCTCACCTGCTCCAGCACGGGAATCACGGACTCCCGGAGCTGCGTGACGACGTAGTCGCGCATGGCCGGCGTGATCCGGCCGTCGGGCTGATACGGCACGTGCAGCATGGCGACTGGCGCGTGGTACTCCTCGCGCAGGAGCTCGAACCACTTCATGAACGTGAAACAGCCCGTGTAGGACAGGAGCAACACGTCGGGATCGGGCAGCCGTTGACCGGTGGGCCCGATGTTGCCCGACTTGAGCATCCCGATGTCACTCTTCACGTACGTGCAGACGTCCTCGGAGTGACCGAGCTTCTCGGCAATCGAGATGTACTCGGCGGTCTTCCCGCGCATGGCCGACTGCAACGAGTTGATCTCCGGCAGCACGGGCAGGAGATCGAAGCTGAGGAGCAGCTCCGTCAGGTTGCCCGGTACGAACGTGTAGGCGCTCTTCGCGCCGGTGTCGGGCGCGGCGGCCAGACGGTCGAAATGCCCGGCGATCATCGCCTTCTGGCGGACCTGGCTGTCGTCCTTCTTCGCGGCGGCCGGCTGCGGTCTGGTCGTCATGCCCCACTCCAGAGTTTGATCGAGTCGGCGAACGTGCCGGCCTGCTCGCGGATGACTTGAAACTGCCCCGTGTTCTCCGAGTACTTGAAGGCGGTCCACGGCACGCCGCGCCGATCCATGGCCGTGACGAGCATCGGCTGGTCGAGCAACGCCGGGTCGCAGAAGCTCGGTGCGCAGAAGATGACGCCCTCGGCGCGGCGGGCCTCGACGCGCGCCGCCAACTCGCCGCCCTTCTCGCCCGCCACGTGATACCGGGTGGGGCTGGCGATGGCGTCGGTGAGAAACGCCAGCACGAGGTTCTCGAGCGGGTCGCCCTCGGTCGGAATGTCCGACTTGATCCACCGGCTGATCTGCACGAAGTCGTCGTCGACGATGTAGCAGCCCGCGCGCTCGAGGGTGCGGATGAGCCCGAGCGGCGGCTGCTCGCAGAACGAGCCGGTGAGGAGCACGCGCGCCTGATCCATCGGCTGGCGATCGGCGGCCGCGCGTGCGGCCGCGGCATAGTCGGTGAGGAGCGTCGTCGCGTCCTCCACCGGCAGGACGAGCGTCGCGCGCAGCATCACGTAGAGTTCCGCGGTCGGCACCTTCCACGGCTCGGCGGCGCGCAGGTCGTAGAGGTCGCGCACGGCCCGGCGCTGCTCGTTGTAGCGCGCGATCGAGGCGCGAAGCGCGTCGGCGTCATACGGCCGGGCGCCCCGGGCCGCCAGATCGGCCGCGAGCGACTCGAGTTCGTGGCGGTAGAAGCGGCCGCCAATCGCCGGGTCGAAATTCTGCGGCACGTCCAGGTACCGGACGTACTTGTCCGGGAACAGCATCGTCCACATGCCTGAGAGATTGCGGATGACGTCGCAGATCGCCGGGAAGAGCACGCCGTCGAGCACGTCGAGGCTGCCGTTCTGCCCCATTTCGATCGTGCTGCGCGGGATGTGGCAGATGTAGGACTGGTAGTACGCATCGCCGCGGATGATCTCGAGGTCGTCACGCGCGCCCATCAGGCCGACCGGCAGCACGCCCTGCGCGTCGAGCAGCTCGCACGGCACGTAGATCGGCATGTAGCCGATGGCGAGACCGCCCGTCCGCGCCTTCCACTCGCGCACGGCGCCGAGGCGATAGTCGCGGTAGAGTGCGTCGGCCCGGGCGACGAGATCGGGAATCATGGCCGTCGCGCTCATCGGTGCCTCCACACGGGCGTGCGCTTCTGGAGAAACGCCTGAAGGCCCTCGACCGCATCGGCCGTCGGCATCAGCTCGCCGAGGTACAGGCGTTCGAGTGCCGGCAGTTCCGCCCGCAGGCGCCGGACGAGGCCGGCGCGCACCGCGCGGACGGCGTGACGAAGGCTGGACGCGGACTTCGCCGACAGATGGGCGCGCGCCCAGGCGAGCGCCGCGTCGGCAGGATCCCCTTCACTGACCTCGTCGACGAGCCCCATCGACCGGGCGTCCTCCGCGCCAATCGCCCGGCCCGTCAGGCAGAGGTCCTCGGCGTGCGCGCGTCCGATCCGCTCCGGCAGCAGGATGGACGCGAGGGGGGGAAACACGCCGAGGACAATCTCCGGCTGGCCGAACGTCGCGTCCGCACCGGCGAAGACCCGGTGCGAGAGGCTGACGAGCTCGAGACCGCCGCCCAGGCACCGCCCCCGCACCGCGCCGAGCACCACCACCGAACTGTCCAACAGCGCGTAGACGAGCGACCCGAACCGGGTGAGCATGCGCGCGACCTCGCCGGGCAGGTGCTCTTCGACGCCCGCGCCGTACGAGAAGTGCGGTCCCGCGCCCTCGAGCACGATGGCCTTGAGCGCCGGCGTGCGCCTGGCGTGCGCGAACATCGAGACGAGCGCGTCGATGAGCGCGGCGTCGAGGATGTTGCCCTTCGAGCCGCCCATCGTGACGCGCCACCACGTGCCGTCGTCTTCAGGCCTGATCGTGAGAAGGTCCGGCACGGTTGCCCCCTTGCTACTCGCCCGATTCGGGCGTCCATTCGAGCTGGACGTACGGACCGGCGGCGAATCCATTCGTGCGGAAGAACGTGAGCAGCGGCACGTCGCTCCGGCGGACCATGGTCCGAATTGTCGTCACGCCGGCTTCGCGCAGGCGCCGGCCGGTCTCGGCGAGCAGGCGCGACGCGAGCCCCTGTCGGGCGAACCTCGGGTCGACGCCGATCTCGAGAATCCAGCCGCATGGCTCGGATCCGAACTCGAACGCGCGGACGTCGGCGAGGACGAAACCCGCCAGCATGCCGTCACACTCGGCCACCAGACCGACGCGCGGGCGATCCGTCCGGCGGCCGACGAAGTCGGCGACCACGCGCCGCCAGTAGTCCGGCTCGGCCGCACCGGTGTGCACGGCGTCGAGACGCACCACCTCAGCCAGATCGCGCCGCGCCATGGGCCGGATGGCGACGTCGCGTGGAGCCACGGTGCTCATCGGTCGGCTCCGGTGCCGGCCCCGGCGTGGACGCGGGCGATCACCTCGTCGGTCAGCTCGTCGCCCCAGGCCGCGCCTTCGGCGAGCCGCCGCCGCAGGAGCAGGAAGTCGGCCTCCCGACACGTCTTCGACCCCTCGTGGAAGGCGCGGAAGCCGGCGCGGGCCTCGGTCATCATGTTCAACGCCAGCCACGCGCGGTTCGACTCGCGATTGCGGTCCCAGTGCTCGAGTTTGTGCTTGCGGACGCTCTCGAGCGTCTTCGTCAGGCACCCTGGCATCGTGTTGGCCAGCTGAAAGGCCAGCGCGTCGACCGCGCGGTCCAGGTCCGACAGGTCGACCGAGCCCGACGCCAGCAGGTCCTTGCCGCTCGCACGCGCGGCACCGGTCTTGAACTCGCCGAACACAATCCGGCCGTCGGCGATCCAGCGGTCCGTTTCCACGACGGGATTGGCGACGTACCCGCCGTTGACCGTGAGGCCGGGCACGACCCTGGTCACGAGGCCCAGGCGAAGCGCCTTGTGCGCGCTCCACGGCTCGCAGAGCGTGCAGCTTTCCATGGCAGCCTCGATGCCGACGAAGAGCGGCAGGAAATCCGTGCTGCCGCCGTCGGGCGCCGACCCGTGCCGGGGTCCCGCCTGCCCGAAGACCGCCAGGTCCTGCGCCACGCTGAAATCGCAGGCCATGCCGATTTCCTGGCCGCCGGCGATGCGCATGCCGTTCACCCGGCAGATCACGGGCTTGTCGCAGCCGAGGATGCTGCTCACCATGTCGTTGAAGAGCCGCATGTACTGGCGGTACTCGTCGGGGCGGCCGGCGTAGTACTCCGCGTACTCCGCCGTGTTGCCGCCCGTGCAGAACGCGCGCGTGCCGGACCCGGTGAAGACAACGGCGACGGCGCCGCGATCGGTCGAGGCGCGACGCATGCCGAGGATGACACCCTTGACCATGTCGGTCGTGTACGAGTTAAGCTGGCCGGGATTGTCGAGCGTGATCCAGACCGTGTGCAGGCCGGGCACGGCGCCGCCCTCGGCGTCGCGGAACGCGCGTTCCTCGTACCGCAGGCCGGGTACCTCGGCGAACGCGACCAGGTTGTGGTCCTTGAACGTCATGATGTCAGGCCTCCGGAATCAGGACGAGCCGATTCGACACACCGCCATGATGGAGTTCGGCGAACACGTCGTTGATGGTCGACATCGGCCGCCGCTCGATGAACGGCGCGATCGCAATCCGGCCGTCGAGCGCCAGCCGGACGATCGCCGGGTAATGTTCGGGCAGGCAACCCCAGTTGCCCTGCGCGAGGGCATCGAAGGCCATGAGGTTCGACAGACGCACGTCCACCGTCTTCGCTGTGTACCCGACGATCGACAGGTACGCGCCCGGGCCGAGGAGGCCGAACGCGAGCGCCTGGCCCGCCGGCTGACCTGAGGCTTCAAAGATGCGCATCTTCCACGTCGGGATCGCGCGCTCGTCGGCAAACCGCCTGATCTGTTTCCGCAGCGCCTTCTGATCGGCCGACGTCGCGCTGAGTGTGAGCGCAGCGCCGTGCGTGGACATCCGTGCGAGGCGCGAATCGTCGACGTCAACCGCCACGACCGACGCGCCGAACGCCGCCGACAACTGGACGCCGAAGCCACCGACACCGCCCACGCCCACCCAGACGGCCAGGTCGCCCTCCCCCAGGCCACTGCGGACGATCGCCTGGTAGGGCGTCGAGACGGCGTCGGCAATGACCGACAGGGCGGCCAGGTCGAGGCCCGCGCGGTTCACGTTCGGGTTGCCGAGATCCGGCACCGGGCACAGACCCCGCGCCGGAACCCGCACGTGCGATCCAAACCCGCCGTGGACGTCATTGCCCGGAAACACCTGAGCGGGACAGACCTGGCCGCGGCCGGCACGGCAGGCCGCGCACGTGCCGCACGGCAGCACCGCCGGGACGACCACGGCCCGGCCGGACCACTCCTCCGCCCCGTCGCCGGCGGCGACCACGCGGCCCGAGATCTCGTGACCGAGGGTCAGCGGGAAAGGATGACGGGTAGGAACGCCGTCGTAGTAGAAGCCGAGATCGGTGTGGCAGACGCCGCAGCCGGCAGTCTCGATCAGGACGTCACCCGGGCCGGGCGCCTCGTCGCGCGACTCGACCGTCATGGGAACACCGGCAGCAGTCACGACCCACGATGCGACGTGCACGAGCGGCCTCCGGGTAAATAGGTAAAACTATTCCTATTTGCCTATATACGCCTGTACGCCTCCCCGACGCAACCGGAATCTCACGACCGGCCCCGGCTCACCCACCAGAACCGCGCCCCGTCCACGGTCGACGCGAGCTCGCCCGCGTCGAGCCCCCGCACGTCGAACCCGGCATCCTCGAACACCTGCCGCAGCCCCGCGATGCTCCCGCCAAGCCCGGTGATCGCATCCGGATGGATCTCGAGCAGCAGGGCGAGGGGCGCCGGCCAGGCCGCCAGCGTCCGGCGTGCCCCCAGCATCGCCGGCCACTCGCCGCCTTCGATGTCGACCTTGATGAAGAGCGGCTCCGGCGTGGCACCAGCCAGGAAGTCATCCAGACTCACGGCCGGCACGACGGCCCCGGCGGGATCGATCCGCCCGACGCCCTGGTTGCGGCGATCCGGCGAGGTGAATCGCGCGACCCCACTCGCGTCGCTGACGCACACCTCGTGCACGGTGACGTTGTCCGCTCCGTTGATCTCCAGGTTGCGCCGAAGCCGCGCGAGGACCTGGGCCTCAGGTTCGAACGCATCGACGTGGCGGCAGTGCCGCGCGAGGAACGTCGTGTAGATGCCGATGTTCGCACCGAGATCGAGTGCGTGCGGATACGCGCCCAGGCGAGGTTCGAGGAACCGGAACACCTCATCGTCGTACGCGTGCTCGTAATACAGGTAGTACCCGTGCAGCTCGCTCGGATCGACGATGAGGTCGCGGCCGAAGTGCGTGACGCGACGCTCACGTCCCGGCAGGCGCCGTACAACACGGCGGAAGTGCCGTTGTGCAACCGGCCAACGGGACAGCGCACGGTAGAGATGATCCGTCACCATCGACGGGACGAGCATACCGGCGATCCCTCGAAAGGGGTGACCAGTGTGTAGTTTCTGCACGGTCGACGAAGGCGCCTCTGCGAGGGCTCGAATCGGCCGCCCCTCACCGGCTTCCGCCGTGGCACGAATCTTGGTTTCTCAGGACACGAACGATGCGAAAAGGAGGCCCCTCGTGCTCATGACCATCTTCGTCCTGCTCATCGTGCTCTGGTTGCTCGGCGTGGTCAGCTCGTACACACTCGGTGGCTTCGTGCACCTGCTGCTCGTGCTCGCGATCGCGGTCGTGCTCATTCGCGTGATCCAGGGCCGGAACCCGATCTGAAGCCGGAAACGGTTCCTGCACTCCCGGAGGAGACTCATGTCCATTCGCCTGCTCGCCATGACGACGGACAAGGAGAACCGCCTGCCGCTGTCGCCCATTCTCGGCTGCCGGCCCTGAATACGATTCCCTACGTGGGCTCGGCGATCGCGACCGGACTGTTCTTCGTGGTCGCGCTCCTGCAGTTCGGCGAGACGGGGACCGCGATTGGCATCGCCGGCGCGTTCCTGATTACGGCGGTCGAGGGCGTGTGGCTCAAACCGTGGTTGATGGGGCGCGTGGGGTATGCTGCTGGCGTACCCCATCATGATGGTCGTCAAGACGGTAGCCGACCACGTGGACGACATGCGCCCCATCGGAGAGCTCCTCGGTGACTAGGACCAGGCGCCGGGCACTGGTCGCCGGCGCGGTCGTCCTCACCGCGGTGGCCGGCGCCGTCCTGGTCGTCCGCGTCGTGTCGGGCCGGGTGCAGGCCGGAGTCATCGCGGATCTCGAACGGCACTTCAGCGCGCGAATTGCCTTCGACGCCGTCGACGTGACGGTCTTCCCGGCGCTCGGCATGACGGGCCGCAGCCTCCGGCTCCAGCGGCTCGCCGACCGCACGGATCGGCCGTTCCTGTCGATCGAGACGCTCACGGCGACGACCGGACCGATCCGGCTGCTGCGTGGCCGGATCGCCCGGCTCGACCTCACGGGCCTCGAGATCCACGTCGCTCCCGACACCGACCGGGCCGCGCCGAGGCCGCCAGGCCCCGACCGTCGCGCCATCGAC
>DATKDF010000142.1:0-8692 GCA_035512795.1 Vicinamibacterales bacterium | reverse complement strand
ACGAGCGCCACCGCCGGAGGCACCTGGCTGGCATGGCCTGCCACCGAGAACGCTACGGCAAGGGTCAGGAGCCAGCCCGCGGGTCGTCGCATCAGGTCACCTCACCAGTTGAACGGCACCGGCGGTGCCGGCGCCACGCATTGATGTCCAGCCGGCTCGCCACGCCGGTCCACCACGATCGTGTCCTCCGGCCGCGTGCGGCGATCGGCCAGGTCATACAGATGGATCGTCGTCACGGCCTCGAGGGTCACACGCGGCGCCCAGTCGAGCTGTCCGGCGGCATCCGTGGCGCCGTATCGTCGTCGAAAGAGCTCCGCTTCCCATGGCTCGACAAGCAGCCACGGCCGCCGGCCGGTCGCCGCCAGCCAGTCGAGGGCCGCGTCGAGCGTGCCCCGCTCGAACATGTCCCATCTGAGCGTCATCAACCCAGCGTAGTGACGGACGCTGCCGCTGTGCTGCACGGCAAGAATCGCCGCCCGCCCGTCGGTGTGGCCGGCGACCAGATCCGCCGCGTCGATGTACTTCTGCTCGAGCGCCCGGATGCCGAACACACCGCGCTCGACCGCCGCCGAGGATCCGAACCAGACCGCCCACACGAGCAGACCGACGGCGACCACCCGGCCCGGCAGGCCCCGGCCGAAGAGCGCGCCGAGCGCCGCCGCCGTCGCGAGCATCATGACAGGCCACATCGGCAGCAGGTAGCGCAGGTACCACCAGGCCTCGTTGATACTGAAGAACAGGAACGGCACCACGACCGCCGCGACGAAGACGACGAAGAACCAGACGGCCTCGCGGGCCGCCCCGGTGATCCAGAGCGCCCGGGTCGGCAGGGCAAGGGCCGCCAGCCCCACAAACACCAGCGGCCCCTGCGTGTCGAGCAACCAGCCGAGATACCGACCGACGTTCGGCCAGACATGTGCGATGTCGTAGTCGAGATCGTGGTAGCCGGACGTGAACGGTGACCCGTACAGGTGTGCGTTGACCGCCGCCACGATGCCGATGCCCACGCTGGCGCCGGCGAAGAGCCACGGCGTCGTGCCCGTGACGAGGCGCCGCGGACGCGCCGACAGGTCGCGTCGGAGCGTGAACAGTCCGAACGGCACGGCGACGGGCACGAGATTGGGACGGATCAGGATCGCCAGGCCGACCCACAGGCCGGCAGAAAGGGCCGAAGCGCGCCCGCGCCCGAGTACGCACGCGATCGCCGTGGCTAACGCGGCCGCGGCCGGCAGGTCGCTCATCGGGTTGACCAGCATGAAGAGCACGGCGGGACTGGCCGCGACGAGGACCGCAGCCGCCAGGCCGACAACGGGCCGGCCGAGACGCGCGCCCATCGCATAGGTCGCCACAATCAGCAGACCGCCCATGAGCGGCACGACCCAGAACGCGCCGCACCAGCCGACGACCAGCACGCCGGCGGCCATCAGCAGCGGGAGGCCCGGCGCATGGACGGGCACGATGTGGAACGGGTCACGTGACCCCTCGTAGCCGAGCGGCGTGAAAATCGCCTGAGCGGCGGGAAACGGCGCGGCCTGCATGACGTCCTGCCGGACGCGCAGTTGGCCGTCGAGCCAGAGCCGGGCTTCGCTCAGGTAGCCGTAGGAATCGGCGCCGCCGGCCACGAACGACCCGGTCCGGCCCAGCGCCACGACGACAATCGCGAGGCCGATCGCCGTGATGAGGGGCCAGCGACCGAGGACGCGGGCGCGGATCGGGCTCTCTGGCATCGACGTCCCGGAACGGTGCGTGGAGACGGCCGGTAGTGTAGCAGCTCGCACCAACCGGCATCGGGTAAGATCCACGCGCCCGATGGATCTGCTCGCGAAGGTCGTCTCGGTCAGAAAGAGTGAAGCCGCGACGGCGTGGCTGATGTTCACCTACTCGTTCCTGGCGATGACGTCCTATAACATCGTCAAGCCGGTCACGCAGTCGAAGTTCATCGACGGCCTGGGCGCCGTGTACGTGCCGATGGCCGAACTGGCCGCCGGCATCATCATCGGCATGGTGATGCAGGCGCACATGCGCGCCACCGGCCGGCTGCCGCGCCGCGCCATCATCCCGGTGACGACAGCAGCGCTCATGGGCCTGCTGGTGGTCTTCTGGGTGCTCTTTCAGTTCGGCACCGAATCGGTTGCCGTGGCGCTCTACATCTTCGGACGGCTCTTCGGCATCCTGGTCATCAGCCAGTTCTGGACGCTGGCCAACGAGCTCTATGACGCCCGCCAGGCGCGGCGCCTGTTCGGGTTCATCGGGGGCGGCTCGAGCCTGGGCGGCATGCTGGGCGGGCTCATCACGGCGTTCACGGCCGGCACGGTGGGCGGCACGAACCTGCTGCTCGTGAGCGCCACGGTGCTGGGCCTCTGCCTGGCGATCGTGGTCGTCATTCTGCGGCGGCAGCCCGACGCGTCCGGCGCCGGCGCGGCCGAAGCCGAAGTCGGGGTGGGCGCACAGGAGGCGCTGCACCTGCTGCGCAGCTCGAAACACCTGAAACTCATCGCCGTCGTCATCGGCTTCGCCGCCATCGGCTCGACCGTCATCGGCCAGCAGCTCTTCATGGCGGCCGAGGCGAACCGGGCCACCGAAGGCGACCTCACGAGCTTCCTGGGCCAGATCACGGCGTACCTGTCGGGCATCGGGTTTCTCGTGCAGGTGGGCCTCACGAGCCGGATCCACCGCTCACTCGGCCTGACGTTCGCGCTGCTCCTGCTTCCGGTCAGCCTCGGGGCGACCGGCATCGTCATCCTGCTGAACGGTGCGTTGTGGGCCGCGGGCGTGGCCCGTGTCCTCGACACCTCGCTGCGCTACACGATCGACAAGACGACGCGGGAAGTGCTGTTCCTGCCGCTGCCGGCCGACCTGCGCGCGCGGGCCAAGCCGTTTGTGGACGTGACCGTGGATCGGCTGGGCAAGGCCATCGGTTCGCTGCTCCTGCTCGTGCTCATCATGCCGTGGGGGCTCGCCCTCGACTGGGTCACGTTGAGCTACGCGAGCCTGACGATGATGGCGCTCTGGATCGGCTTTGCGCTGGTCGCCCGGCGCGAGTACCTGCGCACGTTCCGGAAGAGCCTCGTGTCGCGCGAGATGACCCCGGGGTCGATGCGCCTCGATGTCGGTGACCCGGCGACGATCGAGGCGCTCGTCGAAGGCCTCTCGAGCCGCGACGAGACGTCGGTCCTCTACGCCATCGACATGCTCGAGACGCTGGACAAGCGAAACCTCGTCACGCCGCTGCTGCTCTACCACGACTCGGCGCGCGTCCGGCAACGCGTCGTGACGGTGCTCGCCGCGGCCGGCGACGCGCGCGCGCGGTCGTGGCGGCCGCTCATCGAACGGTTGCTGGTCGATTCGCACTGCGAAGTGCGGGCGGCGGCCGTCCGGGCCCTGGCAGCCATGGAGGACGCCCAGTCGTCGGCCCTGCTGCACCGGTTCCTCGACGACGTCGAGCCGCGCGTGGTCCTGACGGCCGCCGCCGAGCTGGCCGACTCCGACCAGCCGGACGATGTCGCCGCGGCCGACGAGGCGTTTACCCGCCTCATCGGCGACGCGCGCACGAGCGCGGCGCCCGTGCGCCGCGATGCGGCCGCCGCCCTCTCGGGGGTCCGTAATCCGGCCTTCCGGACGCAGCTCATCACGCTCATCGACGACCCGGACGTTCGGGTGGCCGAGGAAGCCATCGCGAGCGCGCGGGCCCTCGGGTCGTGTGACGCGCTGTTTCTGCCGGCGCTCGTCTCGCGCCTCGGCCATCGCACGCTCAAGGCCGCGGCGCGCGAGACGCTCCTCAGCTACGGCGAGGACATCGTCCCGTTTCTCGCACACGCGCTGCTCGACACGCAGGAGCAGGTCTGGGTGCGGCGGCACATTCCGGCCACGCTCGCGCACATCCCCAGCCAGCGCGCGCTCGACGCGCTGACCGCCGCCGCGGGAGACCCCGATGGCTTCCTGCGCTACAAGATCCTGACGGCCGTCGAGACGCTGGTACGGCACCTGCCCGACAGCCGGATTCCGCCCGACGCGGTCGAACGGGTGATCGTGCGCGAGACGGCCCGGTATTACACCTACTTCACGTTGCGCGCGAGCGTGGTCGAGGCCGACGCCGCGGCACGCGGATCGCTGCTCGTCACCGCACTCGACGACAAGCTGGGCCGCACCCGCGATCGCATCTTCAGACTCCTCGGTCTCGTGCTGCCGTGGCACGACATGGCTGCGGCGCGCTATTCGCTCGAGCGCGGCAAATCCCGGACGCGCGCCGGTGCGCTCGAGTACCTGGACAACACGCTGGGCGGCACCATCCGCAAGCGCGTCATGCCGATCCTCGACGAAGCACCGGTGGCCGAGAAGGTCCGACAGTTCAACGGCCTGCTCAAGAGCCGCCCGCGCGGGCTGGTCGACACGCTCGCCCAGCTGATCCACGAAGACGACCGCGTGGTGGCCGCCTCGGCCATCCACTTCGCCGGCGAGCGCGATCTGGAGGCGGCCCTCTCCGACGACCTCGACTACGTCGCGAGCCGCCGCGTGCGCGACGGCTTCGTGCACGGGGCCGTGACCTGGGTTCGCCACGAAGGACGCGACGACCCCTCCGACAGCCGCGGCGGCCTGCCCATCGTCGAGGTCGCCAACCGCCTGCGGGTGATCCCGCTCTTCAGCTTCGTCACCGTCGATGAGCTCTTCCGTACGGCCAGCGCCGCGCGTCAGGTCCACTACGAACGCGACAGCCGTCTCTACCTGGAGGACGCGCCGTGCACCGACGTGTTCTTTCTGCTCGACGGGCGCGTGCTCGTGTCGGGCGGCGGCCAGTCGCCCGCCCCCGTGCTGGCGCCGTCGGCCCTCAACCTGGCCGATCTGCTCGAGGGGCGGCCCCTCCGGCATACCGTCGAGTCGGTCGTGCCGGTGCTCGGGCTGACGCTCGATGCCAGCGACTTCCTGGCCATGCTGTCTGACAACCCGGGGGCGGCCCAGGGCCTCTTCCGCATGCTGCTCGGGTCAGGCGGCGCCGGCGACGTCGTGCTGGCGCCCGGCGAACCCGGCCGGCGGCCGACCGACGACATTCGCGGCTCGCTCGATGCCGTCGAGACGGCGGCCATCCTGCGCCGGATGCCACTCTTCGGCCGCGCCTCCATCGAGGAGATTCGTTCGCTCGTCGCCGTCGTGCAGGAGGTCCGTCTCGCAGGCGGCAGCGTGATACTCGACACGGGGACCCCCCCGGCGCTATACCATGTGCTTGAAGGGACCATCCGACTCGAGCCCGACGAGGGCCCCCCGGTCACAGCGGCCGCGGGCAGCACGATCGGCATCGCCGAAACGCTGACGCGCATGCCGGTCGGCCGGCGAGTCGTGGCAGCCGGGCCCGTGTGGGCCTTGCGAATCGATCCGGATGAGCTGTTCGACGTGCTGACCGACCACAGCGATCTGCTGCAGAGCGTCTTCAGCAGCGTGATTCGCGGGCCGGCCGCCGAAGCACGCCGCCACTGAGCGGACGGTCCCGGGGGAGGAAAGCTCTCATGCGTGTGCCTGCTCGCGTTGCCATCCTTGCCATGCTCCCGGTCCTCGTCTGGACCGCCGTCGCGGCCCAGGAGACGCGGGAGGTCTTCCAGGGTCCGGCGGCCGAGGAGTTTCTGCTCCGGGCCCGCTTTACCCGCATCGTGGACATCAACATCGGCGTCACCGCCCCGCAGAAGGTGACGCTCCAACGCGACGGCGTCACGCGCATGGCCCTGTTCAAGACGATCGACGTCCAGAAGACTGGCGCGACGCCACTGGCCGACGGCACGTTCGAGGTGGCCTTCCAGGACTCGTGGCGGACCGAGGTCGCCGCCTACGAGGTCGACAAGACGATCGGCCTCGGCATGGTGCCCGCCACCGTCCGTCGGACGATCCGGAGCAAGGACGGGTCGCTCCAGTGGTGGGTCGAGTCGATGATGCCCGAAGCGCAGCGCGTCCGCGAGAGCGTCAGGCCGCCCGATGCCGAAGCCTGGAACAACGTCATGTACAAGATGCGCCTGTTCGACCGGCTCATCTACAACACCGACCGGCACCTCAACAATGTACTCGTGACGTCGGACTTCGATCTCCGCCTGATCGATCACTCGCGATCGTTCCGGCCCTTTGACGAAGTGCAGACCTTCGACGGGCTGACGAAGTTCTCGCGATCGCTTCTCGAGGGCATGACCCGCCTCGAGTTTGCCGATCTGAAGAAGCGGCTCGGCCGCTACCTGAGCGACAGGCAGATTCGGGCGCTACTGGCGCGCCGCGACCAGATTCTGGCCCACGTGGCCGAGCGCGTCGCCGCCGAAGGCGAAGCCGCCGTCCTCTACGACTGAGCCGCCGCCGGCCGAGGCCCCCAGCGCGATCGGCTCGCGCCGTCCACCCACATAGACCGCGGTGAAGCTGTGGCCCCGAATCTCGAGGGCCGAGGGCGCGCCGTCCGGATAGAACTCGCCGCCGAGCAGCCCCGTGTCGATGATGATCACCCGCCCGTCGTACCGGGCCGTGATCTGTCCGCGCGAGGTCGTGTGCCCGACGACCAGCACGCGGGCGCCGAGGCCGGCCAGGATGGCCTCGAACTGCTCGGGAAGCAGTGGCGGATCCTCGGCGAGACCGCGATACCAGAGCGGCCCGGACCGTCCCGCGATGAGCGACTCGGGAATGCGCGGATCGGCCAGGGTCGTAATCGTGCGCATCTCTTCCCGCACGGTCTCGTTGATGGCGGCGCACCCGCGGGCAGCCACCTCGGGCGACGCGCCGCCGTGCATGAACGCGATGCCGTTGATGACGACCATGACGTTGTGCGCGCGAATCCAGCGGCCGTACTCGCCGTCGGGGCCGAAGGCGCGCTGCATCTCGACCCGGCCGACGGCAATCTCCTCGAGAAAAGCGGCTCGAAATGCCTGCTCGTCGAACTCGATGTCCGCGGCACGGGCCTGCGCCTGCCGCTCGGCCACGACAACCTCGTACAGCCGTTCCCGCAGTTCGACCGAATCGCGACCGCGGAACGCGGCATACTCGGCTTCGCTCACGTAGCGGTAGTCGCCGATGAGGCGCATCGCCTCGTGGTTGCCGATGAGCGCGTGCACCTGGCCACCCGCGCGTGCGGCGTCGCGTTCGAGGCGGCGCAGCAGATCGAGCACCTCCCGGGACTCGGCGCCCCGATCGACGACGTCGCCCGTCTGCACCAGGATGGCGCGGCCTCCCGTCCAGCGACGCCGGTTGTCGATGAGCCCGGCCTCGCGCAGGATGGCCTGAAATGCCTCGTAGCCACCGTGGACGTCGCCAACGGCGACAATCCGCTCGGTCGTGCTGATCGAGCAGGATGCCGACGCCGGCCCGGCTGCCGGGGCCTGACCGGCCGCGACGGCCACCCAGACGGCCGCGCACCCGGCCGCCACCAGAGAGCCCCTGGCGATTCTCATACCCGCCATTGTACGAAAAGACGCCGGGGGTCTTTTAGACTCTGGGGGATGACCGCCGAATCCCATGTGGCGCTCCGGGACGGGTCGACGCTGCGCCTCCGGCCGCTCGCGCCCGATGATGCGGCGTGGATTGGCACCCTGCATCGGCTCGTGTCGGCCGACCGGGATGCGACCTTCCTGCGGCTCCTGCCCTCGACGCCCGACCATGTCCGGCGGGTCGTCGACGCCGATCCGGGGCTGGCGCTCGCGCTCGTGGGCGAGACCGGCGGACGCCCTTGCGCGGTGGCCACGTACCGGCGGGTCGCCGACGGGTCGGACCGCGCCGACGTGGCCATCGCCGTCGACGATGCGGTGCGGGGCCGCGGGATCGGCACGCGTCTGCTCGAGACCCTGGCCGCCATCGCCCGGACGCACGGCGTGCGGACCTTTCTGGCCGATCTCGGTGGCCAGAATGACGCGATGCTTCGGGTGCTGGCCGACTCGGGCTTCGATGTCGAGCGGCACCGCCAGGCCGGCACGCTCGCGGTCGAAATGTCGCTCGAACCGACGCCGGCGCACGACGCGCAGGTCGAGCTGCGCGCCCAGGTGGCGGCCACGGCGTCCCTGCGGGCCTTCTTCGAACCGGCAGCCGTCGCCGTCGTGGGGGCGAGCGACACGCCAGGCAAGATCGGCTCGGCCATCTTCAACAACCTCCAGGACCACAGATATGCGGGCCGCCTGGTCGCCGTGCATCCGACACTCACGCGCGTCGGTGGCCTGCCGGCCTACCCCCGTCTGACCTCGGTGCCGCACCCGGTCGACCTGGCCGTCATCTGCGTCCCGGCGGTCCATGTGCGTGCCGTGGTCGACGACGCCGTGGCACACGGCGTCAAGGCACTGGTGGTCATCACGGCCGGATTCAGCGAGATCGGTGGCGAGGGCGCGACGCTCGAGGACGAGATCGTCGCCACGGTGCGGCGCGCCGGCATGCGGATGGTCGGACCCAACTGCATGGGCCTCGTCAACACCGACCCGGGCGTCCGGCTGAACGCGACGTTCTCGCCGATTTATCCTCCGGCAGGCCGACTGGCGATGTCCACCCAGAGCGGCGCACTCGGGATGGCGATCCTCGACTACGCCCGGCAGGAGGACATCGGCCTGTCCACGTTTGTCTCGATCGGGAACAAGGCGGACGTCTCAGCGAACGACCTGCTCCAGTACTGGGCCGGCGACGACCGAACCGACGTCGTGCTGCTCTACGTCGAAAGCTTCGGCAACCCGCGCAAGTTCAGTCAGATCGCCCGACG
>DATKDF010000141.1:0-15520 GCA_035512795.1 Vicinamibacterales bacterium | reverse complement strand
CGGCGCTCACAGATCTCGCCGCGGGGGACCATCTCGATCCCGACTTCCTCGATCTCGTGGTGCCCGGCGCCATTCGCGTTTCGCTGGGCAAGGGAGAGCGGAAGGTCCAGGATATCCGGCTCGCGACGCGATAGCTGCGCGATGTCGGAAGCCCATCCAACCCACGCTCCGGCACCTTGAAAACGCCTCTGTCGGCGGCCCTCGGGATGCGGTTATCGGGGTTCGAGGCGCACTGCTGCGATCAGTTCAGCCGCCCGGGGATACATCGTGCGTCAGTCGCGATCGACCGAAGCGAGGAACGACTCGACGGCCTGCCGGAACCAGCCGGGATCGATCGCCGGGTATCGAAAAAGTTGGGGTTCGATCGCGAGGAACGTTGCCCGCAGGCGAGCCGGCTCGACGAGGCCGCGCGCGACCATCTCGCGGACGTCCGCCAAATCCAGGACGTGCCCGCGCTCGAGCTTCGCCAGCGCCTGCGCCGTGAAATCAAAATGATAAAAGGCCAGCGCGCCCTCCTGGCCGATGAAGCGGCTACGGTCCTCCCAGCCCTCCGTGACCGGGACGAAGTCGCTCGGCGCGGCGAGCTCGACGTTGACCTGCAGCGACTCCTTCAGCTCCGGAATCGCCCGCAGCAGGGCATCGTCGTCCGGAACCAGCTTCAGGTCGATGTCGATCGTCGAACCACGCCAGCCGTTCAGAACGGCCGTCGCGCCGCCGGTCAGGTACACCCGAGCCGGGCGGCGCGCCGCCTGGCCGAGTGCCCGCATGAACCGGCGAATCCGGTCTTCGTCCGCTAGCCCGCGCATGCCAGGGCCCGCTCGAAGCTGACCAGACGACCAACGAGTGCGTTGTACTGGCTGTGGGCGCCGTGGCCGTGTTCCTGCTGGAGCAGCAGGTACAAGCGATGCTCGGCGTCGAGTTCGACTCTCGGAATGACGAGGCCAAGGCTCTCGAGCCGGGGAGCGCCGATCGAAACGAGCAGCGCCGGCGCCGAGACCAGGCCTCGTTCCAGATCGGCGAGCCCCGTCTCGATCAGGTCGGCCCCCGGCAAGCCTCCCGTGTTTATCACAAGGGCAGTATACGGACGACGTCCGGCCCAGGTCAGCCGGGAGCCGGCGACCACCAGCCGCCTGACGTCACGCGCTTCGGTCCGCCGCTGGCGCGATCCGGCCAGCCGTGTCACCCTGTCGTCACAGGATCATGCGCCGATATTCCCGCTCGTCGCCGGGGCTCCTCAGGCTCCTCGGGCTCCTCGGGCCGCTCGCGCTGCTGGCGGCCGCCTGCTCCGGCGCGGCCGGCGCGCCTGAAGGTACCGCCGCCGACGTGCGCGCCCTCACCGGCGCCCACACCCGCATCGTCTGGGTGCAGAGCAACGACAACGACCCCCGCGCCGAAGGCGAGGGCCTGGTCCTGATGGGGCTCGATACCGACGACGGCCGCGGGGAGCGCGTCATCGGCGCCGAACGCCGGAGCCGTGTCAAGCCGATGCTGACCGCCGACGGCGCGCGCATCGTGTTCTCGACGCGGATCGTGCCCGGCCCGGCGGAGGTCTTCGTCGTCAACTGGGACGGCACGGGCCAGCGCAAGGTCGCCGACGGATTCGCGCTCGACGTCTGGAAGGACCCGGCCGATGGCCGCGAGTGGGTCTATCTCGGCACGAAGAACGTGGACTACGATTTTTCGACGGTCGCCCGCGTCCCGCTCGATGGGCCCGGGCCGCCGGAGCTCGTGTGGGACAAGACGCTCGTCGGGATGGATACGTTTCAGGTGTCGGCCGACGGGCGGCTTGCCGGCGGATTGTGGCCGTGGCCCGAGGCCGGCGTCGCGCGGCTGCCGAACGGGCCGCTCGAGATTCTCGGTCAGGGCTGCTGGACCGGGCTGGCCCACGTGCGCGGTCCGCTCTTCTGGTACTTCGACGGGGCTCACCGGAACCTGACGCTCGTCGATGCGGAAACCAAGGGCCGCTGGGTCGTCAACATCAACAACCCGCCCGGCTTCGACGGTGCCGAGGTCTATCACCCACGATGGTCGCCACACCCGCGCTTCCTCACGATGACCGGCCCCTACAACCAGGGCGGTGACAACCAGGCACGCACCGGCGGCCCGCAGACGGAGGTGTACGTCGGCCGGTTCAGCCCGGACTTCTCGAGAGTCGAGGCGTGGGCGCGCGCAACGACCAACGCCCGCGGCGATTCGTCTCCCGACGTGTGGATCGACATTGCCGGCAGCCCGCATGCAACGACACCGGCCGGGCCGGTTGGCCCGCCGGGCGTGCACGCCGGACGCGGCGCGGCAACGCCGGCCGACACGGGCCGTCTCGTCGTCAACGTCCGCCTGACGCGGCCCGGCCCGGTGCCGACACCCGAATCGATCCTGCCGTATCGCAACGCGCTCGTCGTCAACGAGTACGAGGTGATGGACGTCGTCTCCGGCTCGCACGCCGGCACGACCATCCACATCGCGCAGTGGATCATCCGCGATGGCCGGATGCTGCCCGGCGCGCGCAAGCTGGCCGGCGCCGCCTTTACCCTGACCATCGACCGTTACGACGCGCATCCCGAGCTCGAAGGCGAGCGGCTCATCTCCGACCGCGAGACGTCGGATCTGACGCTCTACTACGACCCGCGCGTCGACTGAATGGTCTTCAGCTCGTATCTCTTTCTCTTCTACTTCCTCCCGGTCGCGCTCGTTCTCTATTACGCCTCGCCTCGTCGCGCGCAGCATGCCGTGCTGACGACGCTGAGCTACGTGTTCTACGGCTGGGCGAATCCGCTGTTCGTGCCGGTGCTGCTGGCGTCGACGACAGTTGATTACGCCGCGGGGCGAGTCATCGCGCGCCATCCGATCGACCAGCGTGCACGCCCTGCACTGGACGGCACGCGCCGGCCGCGGGCGGCGCGGCTCGCGGTGGCCGCGTCGGTCGTAAGCAACCTGGCGCTCCTCGGCTTCTTCAAGTACTTCAACTTCGGCGCCGAGAACATTGCCGCCCTGGCCGAGCAGATGGGCCTGGCCGCGTCGGGCTTCGACACGGCGTTGCGGGTCACGCTGCCGCTCGGCATCAGCTTCTACACGTTTCAGTCGATGAGCTACACGATCGACGTCTACCGCGGGCGGGCGGCGGCGATTCGGAACTTCATCGACTTCGCCTGTTACGTCTCGATGTTCCCGCAGCTGGTGGCGGGGCCGATCATCCGCTTCTCGGAGGTCGCCGACCAGTTCGTGTCGCGGACGCACACCCTCGCGAAGTTCGCCCGCGGCGCGGCGTTCTTCTCGGTCGGCCTGGCCAAGAAGGTGCTCCTGGCGAATCCGTGCGGCAAAATCGCAGACCTCACCTTCGACGCGGGATCGCTCTCGCCGCTCGACGCCTGGTACGGTGTCACGGCCTACGCGTTCCAGATCTACTTCGACTTTTCGGGCTACTCCGACATGGCAATCGGGCTCGGCCTGATGCTCGGCTTCATCTTTCCGAAGAACTTCGACTCGCCCTACCGGTCGCAGTCGATCACCGAGTTCTGGCGCCGCTGGCACATTTCGCTGTCGACCTGGCTGCGCGACTATTTGTACGTGCCCCTCGGCGGCAACCGCAAGGGCGCGGCCCGCACCTACGCGAACCTGCTCATCGTCATGCTCCTGGGAGGCCTGTGGCACGGGGCCGCCTGGAACTTCGTGATCTGGGGCGGCCTGCACGGGACGCTGCTGGCGCTGGAACGACTGCTGGGCAAACGGTCCTTCTACGGCTGGTTCCCCCCGCCGGCACGCGTGGCCGGAACGTTTGCGGTCGTCCTCGTCACATGGGTGTTCTTTCGCGCGACCGATCTGCCGCATGCGATGCGGTACCTCGGCGACATGTTCGCGCTTGGCACGCCGCAGGCCGGTGCGGGGCTGCTGGCCGGCGTGATCTACGAGCCCTACTACCTCGGCACGCTCGTCGTCGCCGGCGGCATCACCTGGACGGCGCCGCAGGCGTGGACGTGGACGCAAACGCTCAGCCTGCCGAAGGCCGTCGTCATCCTCGCGCTCTTTGTGCTGTCGACCGTCGTGCTGGCGACGCAGGCCTATAACCCGTTCATCTATTTCATTTTCTGATGCCCACACCTGACCAGTCGCGGCCGGCCGATCCGACGAGGCGACACGAGCGCGCGGCGGTCGAACTCGGTTCGACGACGGTCGCGCCCGTGACGGCGCGTGTCCTCGTCACCGGCTTCCTCGCGGCGCTTGCGGTCGTGCCGGCCATCGAGGCGACGGGCGTGCCCGCGCTCGTCCACGAATCGTTCGTGGATCGGCAGTTGCCCGGCGGCGGGCAGCCCGGCGCCGGTGTCTGGCGGCGTCTCGTGGCCGGGAACCGGGCCGTGCTCGCCGGCTTCACCGGGTTCGAGCGCGCACTCGAGCACGAATCGCGGCTGGGGCAATGGCTGCGGCCACCGACGCAGGCGCTCCTGACCGGCAGGCTGGGCGCCGGCAACGAGCGCGTCTATCCCGGCCGCGATGGCTGGCTCTTCTATCGTGCCGACGTCGAGTACGTCACCGGGCCCGGGTTCCTGAACCCGGCGGTACTCCGGCGCCGCGTGCGATCGGCGTCCGAGTGGGAAACGCCGCCTCGGCCGGATCCGCGGCCGGCGATTGTTCAGTTCGCGGACGACCTGGCCGCGCGCGGGATCACGCTCATCGTGATGCCCGTACCGCTCAAGCCGGGCGTTCACCCCGAGCAGCTCGCCGCAACAGTCGAGGTGCCAGCGGGCGTACTCCACAATCCGTCCTACGCCTCATTACTGGACGATCTCGGCCGCGAGGGCCTCGTCGTCTTCGATCCATCGGCGGCGCTGGCCGAGGCGCGACGCACGGCGGCGGCCTACCTGCAGACGGACACGCACTGGCGACCGGAGACCATGGAAGTGGTCGCGGGGCAGTTGGCCGCGTTCATTCGGGCCACTGTGACGTTGCCCGACGTGGTCGCACCAGACGTCCGAATCGATCGGGTCGAGGTGGCGAACACGGGCGACACGGCCCGCATGCTGGACCTGGCGGACGGCAGTCTGCTGTTCCCGCCCGAGTCGGTCTGGCTGCGGCGCATCCTCGGCGCCGACGGTGCGCTCTGGGCCTCGACGCGCGGCGCCGACGTGCTGCTCCTCGGCGACAGCTTCAGCAACATCTACTCGCTGGCCTCGTTGGAATGGGGCACCTCGGCCGGGCTGGCCGAGCAGTTGAGCTACACGCTCGGGCGGCCGCTCGATCGCATCATCCGGAACGACGACGGGGCCTTTGCGACGAGGGAGCTTCTGGTTCAGGACCCCGGCCGGCTCGAAGGCACGCGCGTGGTCGTCTGGCAGTTCGCCACGCGCGAGCTGGCGTTCGGCGACTGGAAGGTGCTGCCGCTGCGATAGCGCCGGCCGGTCGTCGCCTTCGTGGAAGGCGACCGCGGGAAGGTCGACTCCCGCACTTCACCGACGCAGCAATTCCCGCCAATTGAGCAGCACCGTCAGGTCGCCCGTCGAGTCGAGCACTTCCAGCAGCACACGACCCGTCGTGTGGTCGAGGTCGAAGCTGTGGCTGGAGTTCCAACCCCAATCGAGGGGACCTGGGTGGACCACGCGATGTGTCCCGAAAGTCGGCGGGTCCCCCTGTGTGACCGGCACCGACATCAGCGCACCCGTCGCGGAGCTGACGTAGAACAATTCCTTGCCGTCGTGGCTCCACTTCGCTTCCGCACCGCCCTCGGTCGTGACGGCCAGCTTGCTCGCCGATGGGGGAAACGTCGTGAGGAACACCTCGAATCGCGCGGTTTCCCTGGCATCGTACGCCAGCCACTTCCCATCGGGTGACACCGATCCCCTCGACTCATTCACCCGCGGGGCCCGCAGGAGCGGCATGGACTTCAAATCGGACAGATCAAGTTTCCAGATGTCCCACGATCCACTGACATCGCCGTATGACGTGATGAACCCGTTCCGGCTCCACTGATACGGCCAGACCTGCGGCACACCCTCGTCGGTGATGAGGGTCTCGCCGCCTGCGCCGCTGGCCTGCTTCCGGTAGAGCCCGACCGGCTCACGGCCTGAACTGAAGACGATTTCCCTGGAGTCGGGGGACCACACCGGCGATCGGTCATCGGCCGGATCGAACGTCAGCCGCGATTCGGATCCGGTGGCAATGGTGCGGACAAAGACGTCAAACGTCCCGCTGAAGGACTCCTTCCGGGCATACGCAACGGCGGACCCATCGGGCGAGATCGCCGGATCGGCATAAAAGCCGGACTCGAGCAGCACGCGCTCATCGGTGCCGTCGCGATTCACCCAGACCATCCGGCTCGACGTCGCATTGCGCGTGCTCGTGTAGCTGATGGCGCCGTTCGCCGAGGTGCTGATGGGGCCCGCGGCATTGCTCGCGATGGGCATCGGGCTTCCGCGGAGTGCGCGTGCGCCGAGATCGAACTGCTGGGCCATCAGCGTTCCGCTGCGGATAAAGAGCAGGTACCCCGGATCCGCGTAGGCCACCGGATCAAACATGTCGTTGAACAGGAGTGTCTGTTCGGGGGCGTCGAGCGAGGCGAGATAGATGCCGGCGCTGCCCGTGAAGCTGTTGCGCCAGGCGATGTAGATGAAGTGGTTGCCATCGGGCAGAAACTGCGCCCAGTCATGGTCGTTGTCTCCCTCCAGCATCGTGGTCACCGGCCGGGGCATATCGCCACCCCGCGCGGAGACCCTGACGAGTGGGCCTGGATCGTTCACACCGGCGATGATGACGTCATCGCGGTTCCAGGCGCCGCCCCACCCGCCGGTCGGCGCATCACAGATCACCAGCCGGGATGAGCCGTCCACGTCCACCCGATTCAGCTTGCCCAGCGCATAGAACGCAATCGTCCGGCTGGTCGGCGCCCAGAAGGGATACCGGCCCCCCTCGGTGCCCTTGATCATCGTCGCCTCCACGGAATCGATACGGCGGACGTAGACGGCCACCTTTCCCGTCTTCGAGTCCGTGCCGCTGAAGGCGACCAGGCGTCCGTCCGGCGAGATCTCGCCGCCGTGGTAGTCACTGCCGTTCGACATCGGCCGGACGTTCGGCGGATAGGACACGTTGAACTGGATGGGTTCCGCGGCCGGCGCGCCACGAAGGAGCGGCGCGACTGCGAATGACGCCGCCGCTGCGACCGACAGTCCGGCGATGACCCAGGGCACGACGGACGACCGGGCCGGCTGTCCCTGTGGAGCCGCGACCGGCAGCGCGCCGGACTCGTGCAGGGCCGTGGTGTCACCAAGCAGCACGCGCGCCTCGCCCATGTCACGTAGCCGCAGCCGTGGATCGCGCTCAAGACACCGTTGCAGCAGGCGCCTGAGGCCCGCCGGCATGGACGCCGGCAGCGCGCTCCAGTCCGGGTCCTTCATCAGCACGGCCGCCAGGATCGTGGAGACATCCTCGCCCTCGAAGGCGCGGCGGCCCGTCAGCATCTCGTAGACGACCACCCCGAACGCCCAGACGTCGGCGCGTCGATCGACCGGTCTGCCCTTGGCCTGTTCCGGAGCCATGTAGGCGGCGGTGCCGAGGATCATGCCCATCTGCGTGGCGCGCGCGGTCAAGGTCGGGGAGTTGGCGGCGTCGGCGACCAGTGGGTCCCCGTGCCCGGCCTCCATCGCCTTCGCGAGGCCGAAGTCCAGGACCTTCACCGTACCGTCAGCCTTGATCTTGATGTTGGCCGGCTTCAGATCACGGTGGATGATCCCGTTCTCGTGCGCGGTTTCGAGTGCATCGGCGAGCTGCCGCGCGATCGCCACCACGTCGGCCATCGGCAGCGGCCCTCGCGCGATGTGCGCGGCCAGCTCCTCGCCTTCAACCAGCTCCATGACGAGCGCGCCAGGCCCTGAGCCTGTCGGAGTCTCCTCGAGACCGTGGATGTGCGCGATGTTCGGGTGATTGAGCGCGGCCAGCGCCTGCGCCTCACGGGTGAATCGCGCCAGACGCTCAGGGTCGGCGGCGAACAGCTCCGGCAGCACCTTGAGGGCGACATCGCGATTCAGCCGCGAGTCACGCGCCCGATAGACCTCCCCCATGCCGCCAGCGCCAATGACACCGGTGATGGCATACGGACCTATTCGTGTGCCAGTGGCAAGCGGCACGATCACTCCTTGATGCCGGCCAGCAAGTTGAGCACGACCACTATTTGGGGCCGCCGACTCGCCGCCGGGGCCGAGCCCATGCCGCCGGCCCCAAGAGGGGCGGTGATTGCGCAGGATCCGACCAATGTGCCTGGGGATAGCGGCATGAGAGCCAGCGCATCATACTCCCTGCCGTCGTTCGCACAGAAGTGCGGCGGTGCGGAGTCAGCCCGCGTCGCGCCCGCCCGGCCTGGCGCCGCCTTCACGCCGTCAACTGGCGCTGGGCGTGGACGACGTACCTCGCCGGACGGCTGTCCAGACGGCTCAGGGCGTCGGCCCCCTGACCGTCCGATGTCGATCCTTCGCCCGGTCGTTCGTCTATGCTCCGGACGGCCACGAATCGGGCCGTCGGGAGGAAGCCGACCATGCCGAAGTTCATGTTGCTGCTGCACGACCGGCCGAAAGCGTTTACCGGTCTCAGTCCCGCCGAGATGCAGCAGGTAGTCCAGAAGTACATCGCGTGGGGACGGAAGCTGAAGGCGAAGAAACTGCTGGCCGAGAGCCACAAGCTGGCCCTGGACCCCGGTCGCGTCGTGCGTCAGACGCGCGGCCGTCCGATGGTGAGCGATGGGCCGTACGCCGAGAGCAAGGAACTGCTCGGTGGCTACTTCATCGTCAAGGCCAGGGACTATGACGAGGCCCTGACGCACGCGCTCGACTGCCCGCACCTCGAGTACGGCACGATTGAAGTGCGGCGCATCGACCAGCCCTGATGAACGAGACGCGCGACACCCCGGTGCTCGTCGACCGGCTTTTCCGCACGCAGGCGGGCCGGCTCGTGGCGCACTTCGCCCGCCGGTTCGGGCCGGCCAACCTGGATCTGGCCGAAGAGGTCGTTCAGGATGCGCTCGTCGCCGCGCTGCAGCACTGGCCGTACCGGGGTGTGCCGCACAATCCAGCCGGATGGCTGTACCGCGTGGCGTGTCACCGCGCGTTCGACATTCTGCGGCGTCGCGCGGCATTCGACGCGCAGGCCGGACGCATCGCGCGCGAGCTGGCGCGCGACCGTGTGAGCGGGGCGGCCAACGAGGCCGCCGAATCGGCCGCGTTGGCCGATGACGAGTTGCGGATGGTACTCGTGTGCTGCCATCCCGCCTTGTCGCGCGAGGCCCGCGTGGCGCTGAGCCTCAAGACGGTGGGCGGACTCGGTGTCCACGAGATCGCGCGGGCGCTTCTGTCCGACTCGCGCGCCGTCGCGCAGCGTCTCGTGCGGGCCAAGCGGCAGATTCGAACGCTCGGCCTTCCTTTCGAGCTGCCGGCCAGCCCGGCGCTCGGTGAACGCGTCGAGTCGGCACTCGATGTCATCTATCTCATGTTCAACGAGGGCTACGGCGCGCACGACGGCGAGAATCTCGTGCGCGCCGACCTCTGCCGTGAGGCGATTCGGCTCGGCCGACTCATCACCGGTGCCCCGGAGATTGCCGATCGGCGTGCCGACGCGCTGGTGGCGTTGATGGCGCTGCATGCCGCGCGGCTGCCGGCACGTGTCGACGCAGCGGGTGAGCTGGTGCTGCTGGAGGACCAGGATCGGTCGCTCTGGGATCGCAGCCTGCTGGCGCTCGGGTTCGAGTGCCTGGATCGATCGATTGGCGGCGATGAGCTGAGCACGTATCACCTGCAGGCAGCCATTGCCGCCGCGCACGCCCAGGCCGCCGATCCGGCCGGCACCGACTGGCCGACCATCCTCGGTCTCTACGACGAGTTGCTCGAGCTCAATGCCTCGCCGGTCGTCGCCCTCAATCGGGCCATCGCGCTCGCGCGGGTGCGCGGACCGGCGGCCGGCCTAGCCGCGCTCGCGCCGCTCGCCCGGCGGCGTGAACTGAGCGGGTACTACCTGCTGCCGGCGGTGCGCGCCGACCTGCTCGTGCGGCTCGGCCGGCAACCGGCCGCGCGCCGGGCCTATCAGGAGGCGCTTCGATGCCGCGCGTCGGCTCCCGAGCGGCGCTTTCTCGAGTCGCGCCTCGCGCGGCTCACGTCACACCGGAGGTCTGCATGACTGGATTGATTACGCTCCTGGCCGCGGTGCTGGCCGCATCCACGCCGGCCTTGCAGGCGTCGCGTCCCGCCGTCGTGGAACAGTTGATGGGTGAGTGGCGGGGACAGGGCACTGTGCTCGGGCGCGCTTCGTCGATCACGATGGTCTGGGAATCGGCGGTGGGCGACGCGTTCGTGCGCCTGCGATTTCGCAACGAGATGGCGGCTGGCGCCACACAGGCCGCGGCGGTGCTCGAGGCGCATGGGTACTACCGGTTCAGCGGTGGTCCCATGAACAACCGGGGTTCCTGGATCGACTCGCGCGGGGTCGTCCTGCCCGTCGTCGTCACGGTGGCTGACGATGCGCTCACGAGCGACTGGGGCGATGCGCAGACGGAGGTCGGCCGCACGGTGTACCGGCTCGTTGCCGCGGACACGCTCGAAGTCGTCGATTCGGTTCGCCAGGCC
This sequence comes from Vicinamibacterales bacterium, assembly GCA_035512795.1. Classification (GTDB taxonomy): domain Bacteria; phylum Acidobacteriota; class Vicinamibacteria; order Vicinamibacterales; family SCN-69-37; genus DATKDF01. The sequence goes on along the minus strand of DATKDF010000141.1, from coordinate 4,931 downwards.
GACGGCTCGTATCGTCAGTTCGGGCGAAGCCTCGTCACCCGGCGGGTGTCCGGAGACGTCCATGTCTCGACACTCTACCGCGATGCCATATATCTTCGCGCGGTAGAGTGAGCGCATGCTGCCACGCGACCTCAGTCCCCAGTTCCAGCCGGCAGGTGCTGGTGCTCATGCTCGGCCAGGGCGCGCGCCTCATCAGCACCGGCCTGCTCATCGGCATGGTCGTGGCCTCGCTCGTCACCGGTGCCATCGAGCGGTGGCTGTTCGAGACACCAGCCACCGATCCGGCCGGTCTGTCGGCGGCGGCCGTGCTCATCGGCCTCTCGGCGATGGTCGCCAGCTGGCTGCCGGCCTGGCGGGCGTCACGCGTAGATCCGAGCGTGACGCTGGCGATCGACTGACCGGCTTCGGACGCCATTTGATTTACCCAACTATGTAAGGTAAAGATCGGCCCGTGGCCGTGCTTGCCGAGTTCGAGCTGCGCGTACTCCTCTCGGTCCTCCGCGCCGGCGACGAGGCGTACGCCGTGGCCGTGCACGAGACACTCGAACGCCGGACCGGGCGCCGGGCGTCGCTTGGCGCCGTCTACATCACGCTCGATCGTCTCGAACGCAAGGGACTGCTGGCCTCGCGCCTCGGGGAACCGACGGCGGAGCGTGGCGGCCGGGCCAAGCGTTACTACCGCGCCACCCGGGCCGGGACTGCGGCCGCCCGCGAAGAGTCACGCGTGCTGCGCCGGCTCCTCGATGGCCTCGACGTCCTCACCGACAAGCGATGACCGGCCGTCCCCCGCGTCTCGCGCTCTGGATCATCAACCGCACGCTGCCGGCCACGCTCGCCGCCGACGTGGCCGGCGACCTCGAAGAGCGATGGCGCAAGGACGAGCGCGGGCCGCGCTGGTGGGCCGCGTGGCGCATGCTGGGGCTGGCCACCGCCATCGGCTCGCAGGGCGTGCGCGAGCGCGGCCGCGCGGGGGTGAACGGCTGGCGGCCGGGAGGCGTCATGTCGTCGCTTGCGGCAGTTCGATTCGACATCCGCTTCGCCGTCCGCCTGCTCGTGCGCGCGCCGCTCTCGACGGCAGCGATCGTCACCACGCTGGCCCTGGGGATCGGCGCCACGGTCAGCCTGTTCGCTGTCACCCACGCCTGGCTCCTGCGTCCACTGCCGTTCGCGGATCCGGACCGGCTCGTGGCCGTATGGGAGACGATCCCGTCGGCCAGCATCTTCGAGAACACGCCGGCGCCGGTCGTGGTCGAGCACTGGCGCGCGCGCGCCGGGTCGTTCGAACACCTCACGCCGCTCACCGTGGGCACGGTCAATCTCACCGGCCTCGAGCGGCCGTTGCGCCTCCGGACGCTGCGCGTGGCGCCCGAGCTGCTGAGCGTTCTCGGCCGTCAGCCACTTCTCGGCCGCGACCTGATTCCCGACGACGCCCGCGGACCACAGGCGGAGGTTGCGCTCGTGTCTCACCGCTTCTGGCGGGAAGAGTTCGGTGAGGCGCACGACATCGTCGGCCGGCGCCTGCGGCTCGATGGCCGGTCGATCGAGATCGTCGGTGTGGTTCCGGCTGACGTCCGTCTGTTCGGGTTCGATCCGGATCTCTGGATGCCGCTCGCCTGGACACCCGAGTTGCGCGCGAGCGAGAGCCGCATGCTCTGGGTGATCGGCCGGCTTCGTTCGGGCGTCGATCCTGCCGTCGCGTCGGCCGAGCTCGATCGCCTGGCGCTCGATCGGTCCGGGAACGGCACGGGTGGCCGCGCGGTCGATCTGCAGGAACAGACCGTCGGCCCGATTGCCGGCGATGTCGTGCTGCTCCTTGGCGCCTCGGGTCTTGTGCTGCTCATCGCGTGCGCCAACGTCGCGAGCCTCACGCTCGCCCAGATGATCGCGCGTCGCCGCGAGCTCGTGACGCGGGCCGCGCTGGGGGCCTCGCGGCTGCGCATTGCGCGTCAGGTGCTCATCGAGGGCGTGGTCGTGAGCCTGGCCGGTGGGCTGGGCGGCCTGCTGCTGGCCGCGTGGATGTCGCGTACGCTGGCGGCCGCCGTGCCCGGCTCGGCCGTACTCGGGCCGGTGGACGTGTGGAACTCGGCAGTGTCGGGCTTCGCCGTCGCGATCAGTCTTCTGACCGCCTGCCTGGCGGGTTTCATTCCGACCTGGCAGGCGACGACCGGCGCGGCCGCCGCGGCGCTTCGTGATGGTGCACGGGGCGCGACCGGCAGCCGGCAGTGGACGTTGCGCGGACTCGTGGTCATCGAAGTCGCGCTCGCGCTCGTGCTGCTCGTGGCGACGGGACTCGTCCTGCGGAGCTTCCAGCACCTGCGCCAGATCGACCTGGGGTTCAGGGCCGACGGCCTCGTCGTCGCCGAGGTGCCCCGGCCGGCTGACGACCGGCATCCGCAGTTTTTCGCCGATCTGGAGCAGGCCCTTGTCGCGCGCGGTGCCGAAGGCGTGGCGATGTCGCAGGGCCTGCCGCTCCTGGCGGTGGGCGCGTTCGGCTCGCGCTTTCTCGTCGAAGGGACGGATGCCGACGCGGGGGTGCTTGCCTACTGGCGCGTCGTCAACGGGCAGTACTACTCGACGCTCGGGATCCCGATTCAGGCCGGCCGCGCGTTCACCCGAGCCGACGCAGCCGGTGCGACGCCGGTCGCCATCGTGAGCGAGTCGTTCGCCCGGCGCGCGTGGCCCGACGCGGATCCGATCGGCCGTCGCATCGGCTGGGGCACGCTCGAGACGCCGCTGACCGTCGTCGGCGTGGCGGGTGACGTGCGGCACTCGCCGACGCAGGCGCCGGGCCCGCACGTCTACATGCCCTATACGCAGGTCACGTCCCGGATGCCCGACCAGATCGCCATGCGATCGGCCCTGCCACCGGCGCCGGCGATTGATCTGCTGCGGCAGGTCGTCGTCGCTCTCGACCCGGATCAGCCGGTCTCCCGGATCAGCACGGGCGACGATCTGGTGTCGCGGGCGCTCGGCCGCCCGCGCTTTCAGTTGGCGCTCTTCACCGCGTTTGCCACCGTCGCGATCACGCTGGCGGTGGTTGGCCTCTACGGCGTGCTGTCGTTTCTCGTGGCCGAACGCCGGCGCGAAGTAGGCATCCGTCTGGCGCTCGGCGCCACGCCGGCCTCGATCCGGCGCCTCTGGTTGCGGCAGAGCCTCGTGATGACCGGCGCCGGCCTCGTGCTGGGCCTGGCTGCCAGCTGGGCCGGCGGCCGTCTGGTCGGGGGCCTGCTCACCGGCGTGACGCCGGCCGACCAGGCGACGCATGCCGGCGCGGTCGCGCTCATCGTGCTCACCGCTGCGGTGGCGTCGCTCGGCCCGGCGTACCGGGCCGCCCGGGTCGATCCGATCGTGACGCTGTCGGCCGACTGAGGTCAGGTACTACTTCTTGCGGAACGTCTGCGTCACGACCGGCGCTTCCGTGGTCTGCCCCTCGGCTGTGCGCGTCGTGACGATGACGAGCTGGCCGTCGGCGTTGAGCGACCTGACTTCCCGGACGGTGCCTCGCATTTCGTTGTCGTCGAGGACGACGATGTGCGTGCCCTCGGTCACGAGCGAGCGGCCGTTCCATCATGAAGTCGTCCGCGTCGTGGTGCGGCCGTCGGTGTTGACGCTCTCGGTGCCGTCGAGCTTGTAGATCCACTTCATCGACGTCGGTGCCAGCCGTTCGACGACCAGTTCGGCGGCCGTCTGGGTCACCCGGACTTCGAAAGGCTGACCACCGCCGCCGCCGCGCATCGTGCCCCCGCCCCCGCCGGACATCGCGCTCGCCCCGCCCCCGCCGCCGCCCGCGCGTGAACTGCCGTCAGGGGCGGCGCTTCTTGACGAGTCGAGCACCCAGGTGCCGGTGAAGTTCGGTGCCTGCGCGGGCGTGGCGGCGAAGAGTGCGCTCGCGACGACAAGCGCAGCCGAGACGGAGATGAGCTGCCTGAGCATGACGTGGACCTCCCTGACGTGAGTCATTTCACGGGCCGTCGGACCAGATGGTCGAGGTCGGCCCACATGCGCTGATGCGCGTTGCGCGACAACTGGAGCTGGCGCGCGCCGGCGCGCGTCAACCGGAAGAACCGTTTGGCGCGCCCGCCGCGCTCGGGCGTCGCGTCGCCCAGCCGCGAACGCAGCAGGCCCTTGGTCTCGAGCCGGCGGAGCGCGATGTAGATGGCCGGCCGTGAGACGTCGCGTCCGGTACGGGCGGCGATCTCCTCGAGGATGGGCACGCCGTAGCCTTCGCCGCCGAGGCGCAGGAGCGCCACGAGCACGAAGTGTTCGATGTCTCCAAGACTGGCGCGTGGCATCGGCCGAACCTCCCGCGGCATATGTTAGCAAGATTTACGAAATCGCGCTGGCATCCGGCGCCGTGTGGCCGGAAGCGGACGGGTGCGGGGCGACGGTCAGCCGGCCAGGCCGGCGCGGATCTCGTCGAGGTCCGCGTCGGTGAGTGCCGGCGAGAAGTGACGCACGCGATCGATGATGTCGGCCGTCTCGAAGTACGCCGGCGCGCAGCCGACGTGAATGAATCCCGACGGTGCGAAGCGGCCCTCCTCGTAGAACACCAGGGCGATGCGCCAGGCGTCCTTCGCGATCGGCTCGCGGCAGGCGCGGCAGGTGGCCCGGCCCGACGAGGCCCGGCCGGCCGTGCTCACGCGCGGCAGCCGCCGATGCGCGATGCCCTCGTCGGCCGCGTGTTTCAACCGATCGCGATCGGGACAGGGTTCGGTCGCGGCGGCCAGGCCCTCGACGAACGCTTCGGGCCGTCGGTAGGCCGCGCATAAGGGGTGGTACCAGTGCGTCATCTCGCCGCCATCGTCGGCGAAGGGGTTCGGCAGCCGTTCGCCGAACCGCAACTGGCCGCCGGCGATCTTGTCACCGCAGCCGCGGCACTTGGCCCGTCCGCTCGTGGCCAGCTCGATGACGTGGGGCATAGGGGGTCAGAG
>DATKDF010000140.1:0-4488 GCA_035512795.1 Vicinamibacterales bacterium | reverse complement strand
CCGCCTCGTCCACCGCCGAAGGCCTGTCCGCCGCGGCCGCCGCGACCCGCACCGGCGCCGCCGCCCGCCGCGGCCGGCGCACCCCAGAGCGACGTCAACTGTGGTGGCGCCGCGTTCGGCTGCATGTTGCCGCCGCCGACGCCCTCAATCGTGCCGCCGCGACCGCCACGGCCGCCGAGACCCCGGCCGCCACCGCCGAAGCCGGACACCTGGAAGAGGTGCGAGTTCCGGTAGTAGATGCCCAGGTGATCCTGGTCGTAGCCGTAGAGGATCGGACTCGTCTTGTCGCCGACCACCGCCTTGAAGACCGAGCCGGGCGCCCAGAGACCCTCGGGCCGTTCGAGTTCCACGCCCCACGTCAGGCGGTACTCCGGGAAGAGCGTCGAGGTGTCGCCCTCGGTGATGAGCACGCCGCCCTCTTCGACGAACTTCTGAAGCTCGCGCAACCCGTCGCGTCCGAGGCCGCCGCGCATGTCAGCCGTCGAGTCCGGTGCGCCCATATGCGGCGTGATGTCGGTCTTCTCGTACGGCCGCGGCTCGCCACCGGGCATGCCAACACCCGAGACGTCCGGGTTGGCATGGGGGTAGATGAGCACGTCGTACTTCGCGCGCAGGTTGCCCTGGCGCACGACGTTGTCGCCGAAGTAGTCGTACGGAATCCTGTAGTGATCGAACGCCAGGCGCACCCAGCCTTCGTCCTGCGTGCGGGTCCAGGTGTGCAGGTAGCCGATGCGCGGCACGTCGAGTTCGTGCGTGGCCACGCTCGGCAGCGTCGCGACGGCGACGGCCGACAGGCCGGCGGCAGCCAGTCCCGGCTCGAGCACGGACCGGTTCGCATCCGGAATGATGATCGACCCGGCGCCGAACTGGCGGCCGGCGGCCGTGAAGGCCGCCCGGGCGGCGAGCATCCGCGTCGAGGCGTGCTGGAAGCGGAAGGTCACGAGCGGGTTGTCGGTCGTCTGCTCGATGACCAGGTGCGGGCCGGTCCCGGTAATTCCGCCGGCCACCGTCGCGTCGGCCGACAAGAGCGTCATCGGCTGCGTGAGCACTGCGGCATCGTCGACCGGGAACGTCTTGACGTTCTTCAGCCCCGGCAGGTACCAGCCCGTGTCGTCGTACGGCCGCGGGTTGTCGGCCGGGTACCACTGCGTCCCGAGCAACATCTCGACGACCGGCGCGTACGGCTGGTCCATGCGGACGATGTAGTCGCCCGGGGCCACCTGGACGCCGCCGGCCGTGAAGGCGGTGTTGGCGGTGTGCACTTCGGCCCCCTGCAGCCGGATGAGATTCACGAAATCGGCCGCCTGCACCTTCGGCTTCTCGTTCTTCAGCACGAAGGCGTGCGGCGCCTGCGTCTGGCCCCGCTCGATCGCGCGCTTGTTCTTGATGTAGTAGTTCTCGAGGAACTGCTCCTTGTTCTTCGCCACGTAGTTCATCGCGAAGAGAATCGCGCTCTGCTGCATGTTGACGTTGCTGCGCGGGCCCCACTGCACGTTGGGCGGCGTCGGGTTCGGCCGGTACCATTCGCGGCTCTGGCCGCCGCCGACGTTGTAGTTCTGCCCGCGATAGCTCTGCGTCTCGTAGAACCGCCCGATCGAGTTGTGCGTGACGCCGATCCAGAACAGGTAGTTCGGCGTCCACCCGTCGTAGAAGTTGTACGTCCAGACACCCGGCACGCCGCGTTTGGTCATCTCCATGACCTCGGTCTTGGCCAGCAGCCACCACTCGTCGACCTGCACGGCATCGACGAGCGTGTTGTACGGGCCCGATCCGGTCGACGTGTAGAGCAGCGTGATCGACTCGTGCAGGTCGTGCCACACGGTCGGCCGCCAGTCGAGGAACGTCTTCAGCATCACCTTGGTGAGCTGCAGGCCGACGTTCATCGCATCGCGGTTGTTGTCGTGCTGGACGTACTTGCCCCAGTAGACCATGCCCGGTGCCTGGCCGCGGCCGCCGCGCGCGGTGTAGTGGAAGTTGTCGACCGCGCGCTCGCGCCCGTCCACCTCGGTGGCCGGCGTCAGCACGAAGATGACGTTGTTCCGGATCTGCTGCATGAACGGCGACTCGTCGACCGCCATCCGGTAGGCCAGCTCCATCAGCATCTCGGGGCTGCCGAGTTCGGTCGAGTGAATCGACCCGAGCGCATAGTAGATGGGCTTGCCGGTCTGGATGAGCTGCCGCGCCTGCGCCTCGCTCGTCGCGCGCGGGTCGGTCAACTGCCGCGTGATCTGCTTGTACTTGTCGATCTGGCGGATCGTCGCCTCGTCGGCGATGGCCACCGACACCATGTCGCGGCCCTCGTCGCTCTGCCCGATCGTCCACATCGTCACGCGGCTCGACGCCTGGTCGAGCGCCTGGAGGTAGCGGACGATGTCCTTGTGGTAGGTGAGCGTGCCGGGCTCGCCGGGCACATAGCCGAGGAACTTGAGCGGCGTCGGCACCGTGTCCGAGGCGGGCAGGTAGTCGACCAGTTCGGTCATCACGCGCTTTTCGGTCGACGCCTCGCGAATGCGGCGGGTGTATTCCTCGTCGATCCGCTGCGTGCCGCGCGTCTGCTCGACCGGCGCAGAGGCGGCCGACTCGACCGGCGGGGGCGGGGGCAGAGCGGCGGGCACACCCTGCGCGCTCGGCGCGCTGCCCCAGGCCGTCGTGAAAAGTGCCAACGCGATGGCCGGCCCCCAGAACCAGGCGGCCGTCCGAATCTTTGCGCTCATGCTGCCCCCTTGACGAACCCGATGCGCGCCGGACCCGGCGCGCCGATGGCGTTATAACACGCTGGACGATCGACTGCCCTATTGTCCCCCACGCCGGCCAGGCAGGTGTCCTCGGAAGTGACGCCACGGCCCGAACATCGGCCCTGAAACATGGCCCTTCCCGGCGGTACGGGCCTTGCTCTATTCAGGCAGACAGGACCATGAACACCAAGCTGCTCACCGCCGCGCTTGCCGTCGGGTCGCTCGGAGCCGCCGGGGCGACGGGCTATCTCATGTCCGAAATGCGCCAGGCGGCGCCTGTGGCAAGCGCGCAGGCGGCGCCCGTGGAGGTGCCTCCGGCTCCGGTCACACCGGTCGACACGGTCGCGCCGGTCGCGGCCACGCCACCCGCGCCGCGCCGGGCACCCGCGCCGCCAGAGCGAACCGAACGCCGAGGCGAGCCGGCACCGGTCGCGGCCCCGGCCCCGCCGGCGGCGGCCGCACCGTCGCTACCGGTCTCGACGTCGGCACCACCCATCGTCGCGCCGGTCCTCGAGCCGCTGGCGCTCCCGGCACCGCCGGTGACCACGGTCGAGCTCCGCGTCGAGGCCGACTCGGTCGTCGGTGTGCGCCTCGAACATCCGGTCAGCTCGGCGACGGCGAAGGTCGAGGACCCGGTTGCCGCAGTCGTGACGCGCGACGTGGTGGTCGATGGCCGGACGGCCATTGCGGCCGGCAGCCGGATCGAGGGCTACGTCAGCGACGTCGAGCGCGGCGGCAAATTCCGCGAAAAGGCCCGCATCGGACTGCGGTTCACGACGCTGGTCGTCTCGGCGACCGAGCGCCTGCCGATCCTGACCGAGACGATTCACCGGGAGGGCGAATCCCCGACCGCTGACGCCACGGCCAGGATCGGCGCGAGCGCGGTGGCCGGCACGGTCCTCGGCGCGATCATTGGCGGCAAGAAGGGCGCGGCGATCGGCGGCGCCACGGGCGCCGCCGGCGGCACGGCCGTCGTCGCGGCTGGTGGCACGCGGCCGGCCGCGTTGGCCGGTGGCGCGTCCTTGACGCTTCGACTTCTGGACCCGGTCGTGATCGTCGTGCGACGCGACCCGTAGGCAACCGGCTCAGCCCTTCGCGGGTCGATCGCTGCGGGACACCTCGCGCCACGACCCATCGGCCTGCCGATCGAGCCACAACCAGCCGTGGAGTGACACGCCGGCGCTGGCCGGATCCAGCGCGCGCGCCAGGTCGGCAATGCCCGGCATGTGGCCCACGACCAGGATGTTGCGCGTCTCGGCGGCCAGGTCATGCCGCATCCAGTGGGGCGGATCGTCGGGCCGGAGCCCGCGCACCATCCTGAAGTCAGCGAAGGGACTGAGGCGGACAAACGCCTCGGCCGTCTGGCGCGCGCGTTTCTTCCCGCTGTGCCAGATCGCCGCCGGGCGAAACCCGGCCTCGTGCAACGCGGCGGCCAGCCGGTCGGCGTGCGCGTGACCGGCCGGCGTCAGCGGTCGCTGCGGATCGACCGCAGGTGATTCAGCCTCGGCGTGGTGAACGAGAACGGTCGTCATGGCCGCAGGTGCGCGCTCTGATAGTGTAAGCCGTCCCTATGCCTGCCCTGCCCGCGCGCGTCATCCCGCGGCGCGCGGTCGCCTCGTGGGTGTTGTACGACCTGGCGAACACGATCTTCTCGATGGGGGTCGTGTCGATTTACTTCTCGCTGCACGTGCGGGACGCGGTCGGACCGGACCGGGCCGACACGACCTCCTCGGTCGTCACGGCCGTGTCGATG
>DATKDF010000139.1:0-20504 GCA_035512795.1 Vicinamibacterales bacterium | reverse complement strand
AGCCGTCGGCCTGTACGGGCTGGCGGCGCGGCTGGTCGCGGAGCGTCGCCGTGAGATCGGCATTCGCGTGGCGCTCGGCGCCGGTCCGCGTGACGTCCGGCGGATCGTCATGGCCGACGCCTGGATCATCGTCGGCAGTGGCCTTCTGGCCGGTGCTCCCGCGGCCGTCGTCGCGTCGCGCTTCGCGCAAGGCATGCTCCACGGCGTGGCCCCGGCCGCACCGGAGGTGCTGGCCGTCGCCGGACTCGCGCTGGCGGTCGCCGCCGTTACGGCGACGCTGGTGCCTGCCTGGCGCGCGGGCCGCATCGATCCGGCGGCCACGCTGACCGAGGAGTGATCGCCGCCGGGCTGCGCTCGGTCGTGCGGCGCCCGCGGCCTGCCAGACCGGTCGGCAGTCGTTATGGTAGTATTTCACCGTTATGGTCCGTGTCACCTTTTCGCTCGACGCGATCACGGTCGGGCACATCCGGCGGACCGCAGCCCGGCTCCGGAAACCGCAGAGCCAGGTGGTGCGTGAGGCCGTCGCCGACTACGCCGCCCGGAGCGACCGGCTGAGCGAAGCCGAACGGGTCCGCCTTCTCGACGTCGTCGATCGTCTCCGTGGCGTGAAGGCCAGCCGATCCGGCCGGGCCGTCGATGCCGAGCTCGAGACGATCCGGCGGGCCAGGCGGAGCGGGGGCCGGCAGCACGGTCGCCCGTGATCGTCCACCTGGACACGTCGGCCCTGGTCGACGCCCTCACCGGGCCGAGACGTTCACTCAGCAGCCTGGTGTCACTCATCGAGCAGGGCCATCGGCTGACCCTGTCGACGATCGTGCTGTACGAGTGGCTCCGCGGGCCGCGCGTGCGTGCTGAGCTCCTCGCGCAGGAAGAGCTGTTTCCCCGCGATGCGGCGGTCGCGTTCGGTCCGGCCGAAGCCGAGGCGGCCGCCCGTCTGTACGGCGCGCTTCGCCGCCCGCGTGGGCGGGAGATCGATCTGGCGGTGGCCGCCTGTGCGATGGCAGGCGACGCTGCGCTCTGGACGCTCAACCGCCGGGACTTCGAAGACATCAAGGACCTCAGGCTGGTCTGAGGTCACCCGCCCGCCGGCCGGCCGGCCTCAGAACCCGAACCGCGTCCCGACCTCGATCTTCCGGGGATTGAGCACATTCGTGGCCTGGCCGAAGAACGGCGACGTCAGGACGCCGCTGTAGCCCACGTAGTTCCGGTGGTTGGTCACGTTCTGTGCGGAGGCATAGAACTCGACGCGGTACCGGCTGGCGTTCGGTCCGGTGACGCCGCCGCCGGGCATCCCGCCGCCGCTGCCGGCGATGATCACCATCGTGCCGCCACCGGTGCCGCTGTCGCGCGGGCCGCCGAAGCCCATCGCGTAGGAAAGCCGCAGGCCCAGGTCCCACTGCCGGGCGGCACGCGCGGAGTTGCGCGTGACGCCGTCGGGCCGGTCGTTGAAGACGCCGTCGCCGTTGTCATCGGCGCCGGTCGTAATGGTGTACGGGCTGCCCGACTGCACGCGCGCGTTGAGCGCGATGCCGAAGTTGCCGAACGGGCGCATGTTGAAGCTGCCGCCGAAGCGATGCCTCGGCAGCGTCGGCCCCCACTCGGTCGAGAGGTCGTCGCCGCTGGCTGGAATGCCGAAGGCGCCGGTCGCGTTGGTCTCACTCGACGCGAGCTGGTAGTTGACCATCATGAACGTCTGGCGCCAGTCGAGCCGGATGAGGCTGGCATGAATGCCGAACATGTGCGTGCGCGCGCCGGCATCGCCCACGACCTCGATGACGTTGGCAAACGCCGCGTCCGGCCGGACCCCGTCGACCGGCGCGTTCAGGTTGCGGCCACGCAGCACGTGCCCGCCTCGCCGATGCGTGTAGGTCGCCGTGACGCGGGCGTTGGCGCCAATCCGGCGCTCCAGGCCCAGGTTGACCGCCTGTGTGTCGGGCAGCAGCAGGTCGGCGGCGAGCCGGTACCGGTTCGTGGCCGGCGCAAGGCCGTCCAGACCGGGATCGGGAAACGAGGGATTCAGGATGTTCAGCTCCTGCTGGCGGAAGCCGTCCAGCCGCAGCGTCTGGTCGTAGACAGGGGTCGCCAGCCAGTCGGTGAAGTAACCCCACCCCGCGCGAACGGTCCACACACCCGACGCGGCCGGAGTCCAGGACACGCTCACGCGCGGCAGGAAGTTGTTGCGGTCGCCGATGAGCGACTGCGCCTCGTACCGGAGCCCGTAGCTCAGCATCACGCTCGGGTGAATCCGGTAGTCGTCCTGGACGTACGCGCCGGCCTGCACATTCGAGAACGACACGGTCGGATCGCCCAGCCGCCGGCTGTAGTTCATCGGCCGGCCGGCCAGATAGTCGTCGAGGCTGGCGAACGTGTAGGTACCGAGGTAGTCCGAGAAGGCATCCGACCGGTAGCGCCCGCCCTCGACGAGCAGCCCGGCCCGCATCGAGTGCAGTCCCCGCACGTAGTCGAGGTCGGTGGCCGCCTCGATCTCCACGCGCCGCTCGCCACCGCGCCGCTGCGCGCCGCCGCTCGTGAACGCATCGAGCACACGGATGGCCGGCGCCTCGAAGACCGACGCCGATGCGTTCGATGCCCACCGAACCTGGAGCCGCGACTCGCTGAACAACCGCCGCCCGACGGGTCCGTTCTCGGACACGCGGAAGATGTTGTCAGCCGCCTCCGTGCGATAGGCGCGCTCGAACAGGTCGAAACCGCCCACGCCCAGATTCCGGCTGTCGGCTTGAGTGCGCTGGTAGGAGAGCCGCAGCATGTGATCGGTCGTCAGGGCCTGGTCGAAACGGCCCGTGAAGAGGCGGCGGTCGGTCGGCCGGCGCACGGCTTCGGCGACCGTCGCGCCCGGCAATGCCGCCAGCAGGTTCGTCGTATCGAGCACGCGTCCCTGTTGCACCGAGATCGAGAACGACGAGCGGTTCGGCACGATCGCGCCCGAGAGCGACAGGCCGCCCTGGCGCAGGCCCTCGTCGCCCTTCTCGGGCACGAACGGATTGGCCGCGTTCAGGGCATCGTCACGGAAGGCGACGTCGAACGAGCCGCGCAGCGGACCGCTGCCCGGCTGCGTCATGATGTCGATGTGCATCACGCCGGCGAAGCCGCCGTGGTTCTGCGCCGCGAACTGGTCCATCCGCGGGAGGCGGATCGATCGGATCTGCGCCTTGGGCGGCAGCCGGCCGCCGGAGAAACCATCGACGCGGAAGCTGGCCCCGGGCGGCGCCATGGCGCGAAGCGCGGCTTCCATCTCGTCCGGATCGTCGGGCAGCATCTCGATCTGCTCGCGCGTCAGGACGGTCGAGAACGCGTTGCCGCGCGGGTCGAGCGCCGCGGTGCGGCCGTCGCGAGCCACCGTCACGTCCTCAGCGACCCGGCGGATTGGCAGGGTCACCGTGCGCGCATTGTCGCCGGCACGCACGCGGAACTCGCGCACCTCGACGATTTCGAATCCGGGGAACCCGGCGCGAATCGTGTACCGCCCGGGTGCGAGGCCCCGGAACGCAGCCACTCCCGTCTCGCTCGTCGTTGTCGACTGGAGCGGGGCGGCGTCGGCCGGCGCCCCGGCCGGGCGAATCGTGACCGCCGCGCCCGGAACGACGGCACCGCTCGGGTCCGCAACGGTGACGCGCACCACGCCGGCGGCCTCGGGCACCTGGGCCGCGGCACGCGCCGCCCCGAATCCGATGACCGCGAGACCCATCGCGAGAGACACTACCAGCTTCACGGAGACCTCCGTGTCCTTGAACGACGTCCTGGAAAACAGTCCGCCCTATTTCACGTTGAACAGCTTGGCGTCGAGCGTGCCGTTGATCCTGACCTTGTCGAACGACAGCTCTTCGGCGGCGTTGCCGTCGATCATCCGCTGAAGCCGCGTGGGCAGCTTGATGCCGTTGAAGACCTTGTAGTCGGCGTAGAACATCCGGTACTCGACCGTTCGCCGGTTGGCTTCGGCTTCGCGCATCTGCTGCTGCATCTGCTCGCGCATCTTCTCAATGTCGGCGGGCGAGCCGCCTCCACGGAAGACCTGTGGACCGCCGCCCGCCTGCATGGTCAGAGGCTCCCGGTCCATCCAGGTGAGCATCAGCGGCAGGTGCGACGCCGAGTCGACGAAGAGCCGCGCCTCGAACTGGTCGGGCCCGGTCACCGTGAGGACGTGCGCCTTCGTGTCGCCCGACTCGGCCGTGCCGGCGTAGGCGAACTCCAGCGGGAAGATCTCGAACCCGGTCGCGAACATCCCGAGGGTGAACCGCGCGAAGTCCTTTCGCGCACCGGCAAGCTGCGTGGCGCGCTGCGCTTCGGCGTCGGCTGGCGTCGCCGGCGCCGGGCCACCCATCCGCATGACGGTCACGCCATGCCCCATCTGGAGCGGCGCGTCTGCCCGCTCAATGAGCTCGCCGCCATTGAAGCCGGTCGCGCGGGTCAGTTCGATGCCGTTGAAACTGCCGGCCACCTCCTTGCGTACGAACTTCGACGGCAGCTCCATCGCCATCTCGAAGGCACTCGACCGCGACTGCTCGTTCATGACGCGCGTCCGCGTGCCCTCGATCATGACCGTCTTGACCGATGCGAGCGTCGCCTCGCCGCCGAGCGCCTGTCGCACGTCTGACAGGATCCGGGCGACGTCCGATCCCTGGCCAAGCGCCAGCGTCTCAGCCACCATCACTGCGACCATCAGCACCTTGAACAACCCGCTCATCGCTGACCTCCCTGCACCATGGCGCCCGGCCAACCGGCCGACTGTCGCGCTCGAGTAACTCTGACGACACCATCGTGCGCCACGGTCGACCGGCGGGGGTTAAGAGGTCGCAAAGCTTTTGTTAAGAACGTAAAAGGCTTCGGATCAACGAGTTGCGGCGACCGCAGTACCGGCACCTGCATGCTAGACTCGTCTGCATGCGTCGGCGACGGCTGCCGCTCGGAATCCTCCTGCCCGGCGGGCTGGTCGTCCTGCTCGCCTCACTCGCCGTGCTGCAGTACCGCTGGCTCGGCCAGGTGAGCGAGGCGGAGCGCGAGGCCCTTAGTCGATCCCTGGCGCAGCGCGCGCACGAGTTTGCCGAGGACTTCGATCGCGAGATCAGCCGCGTCTACTTCGCGTTCCAGCTGGGCGAGGAGCCGATCGAAGTCGACAGACCGGATGTGCTGGAGAAGCGCTTCGCCTCCTGGCGCGCCGTCGCCAGGTATCCGGAACTGGTTCGGCACGTGTACCTCGTCACGCACGAGGGCGGCCAGCCGCTGCTGCGGCGGTACAACGCCGATCGCCCGGCGTTCGAGTCCCTCGCCTGGCCGGCGACGCTCGAACCCGTCCGGCGCCGGCTCGCGCCGGACCTGGACTCGATCGCCGGCGAGGCCGCCGGTGCCCGCCCGGTCGTCACCATCTCCACGTCCGCCCTGATCAGGGAAGTCCCGGCCATCGTCGTGCCGCTGGCCGGCCACGAACCGGTATCGCCGACGCCGGGTGCGGGTGGCACCATCAGGATGGCCGAGGCGAGGCCGCTCGACATGCTGGTGCAGTTGCGCGTCCGGCACGACACGCTCGTCATCGAGCTGGATGGCGACCACTTGAAGAACGTCGTGCTGCCGGACGTGGCCGAGCGGTACTTCGGTGGCGGCACCGCCGCGCAGTACCGGATCGCCATTGTCGACGGCAACGGCACGTCGCTCCTCACGCGGGGGCTCGAGCCGAACGTCTCGCTGACCGAATCGCAGGCGGACATCGCCACACGCTTCTTCGGTCTGCGGCTCGAACTGACGCGCACGACGCTTGCCGGCGAGCCGCCGGTGATGTCGTGGCAGACCACCACGACTGCCCGGCGCGGCGGGGGTGGGCGCGGCGGGGCGGCGCCACAAGCGGCAACGCGGTCGGCCAACTCCATATCGATCCTGCTCGACCGGGCCACGGCGGCGCGAAGCGAGTTTGTCGCGCGCGTCGGCTCGGCCGGCTGGCTGCTGCTCGTGCAGCACGCCGCCGGTTCGCTCGACGCGGCCGTCGCCGAGGCGCGCGCACGCAATCTCTGGCTGAGCTTCGGGATCCTGTCGGTGCTGGCCGCCTCGGTGGGCCTCATCGTGCTCAACGCGCGCCGCTCCGAACGGCTTGCGGGCCAGCAGATGGACTTTGTCGCGACCGTGTCGCACGAACTCCGCACGCCGCTCGCCGTCATCCGATCGGCGGCACAGAACCTCTCGGCCGGCGTCGTGCATGACGCGGGACAGGCTCGCCGGTACGGCGACCTGATCGAAACCGAGGGCCGCCGCCTGACCGACATGGTCGAGCAGGTACTCGAGTTTGCCGGCCTCAGTGGCAACCGCGGCCTGGCCCGGGCCAGGCCCGTCGACCCGGGTGACGTCGTACGCGACGCGATGGCCTCGACCGGCCCGCTTTGCGACGAACAGGGCGTGGCCCTCACGGTGACGATGGCGCCCGACCTGCCGCTCGTCGACGCGGATGAGGATGCACTGCGCCGTGCGATCGGCAACCTCGTGACCAACGCGCTCAAGTACGGCGCCGACGGCCGCTGGATCGGCGTCACGGCCGAACGGGCCACGCACCGAGGGTCGGCGGAGGTCCGGATCACGGTGGCTGACCGGGGCCGCGGCATCGACCCGGAAGACCTGCCGCACATCTTCGAACCCTTCTACCGCGGCCGGTACGCCGTGGAGCGCCAGATCCATGGCAACGGCCTGGGCCTGAGCCTCGTCCGTCGGATCGCCGAGGCACACGGCGGACGCGTCAGCGTCTCGTCGGCCATAGGCGAAGGGACGTCGTTCACGCTGCACCTCCCGGCGGTTGAACCCGACCGGTCCGTGCAGCCACTCGGCGAGCCGGCGGCCGGCGCCGCACCTCACGCCTGATGGCGTCCGTCAAGAAACGCATTTTGATCGTCGAGGACGAGCCGGGTCTGGTGATGACGCTCACCGATCGGCTCGAGAGCGAGGGCTACGACGTCGGTGCGGCATCGGATGGCCCCTCGGGCCTCGGGCGCGCGACCCGCGAACGATGGGACGTCATTCTGCTCGACGTCATGCTGCCGGGCGCCAGTGGTTTCGACGTCTGCCGCGATCTGCGCCAGCAGGGCGTGCAGACGCCCGTGATCATGCTGACAGCGCGTGGCCAGGTCGTCGACAAGGTCCTGGGCCTGAAGCTGGGCGCCGACGACTACCTGACCAAACCCTTCGAGATGATGGAACTGGCCGCGCGCATCGAAGTGCAGCTGCGCCGCCGCGCCGCTGCGTCGGGCAGCTCGGACACCGAGTACCGCTTCGGCGAAGTGCTGCTCGACTTCCGCAAGGCCGAAGTCACCCGCGCCGGCAAACCCGTCGACCTGTCGGCGCGCGAGTTCCTGCTGCTCAAGTACTTCATCGAGAACCGCGAGACCACCCTCTCACGCGACAAGCTGCTCAACGAGGTCTGGGGCTATCACTCGATGCCGTCGACGCGCACGGTAGACGTGCACGTCGCGTGGCTGCGTCAGAAGGTCGAGCCGAACCCCCGGCATCCGCAGTACATCCTCACGGTACACGGGCTGGGATACAAGTTCGTCGGGTAAGCCCCATCGTGTTTCACGCCCTTCAGGTGGCGCTCCTGAGCCAGACTCACTTGCCTTGCGCGACGAGTGCGAGGTTCTCGCGGCGCAGCGTGATCGTTCGCGACGCGAACGTGACGAGCGGCAGGGCGATCGCGGCGATGACGCAGAGCCACAGGGTCATGACGGCAAGCGTCAGGCCCGGCTGCCCGAAGTACGACGTCGCCAGCCAGAACACGCCGGCCGTCATCGCCAGGCCGACGGCCAGGATGACCACGCTCGACAATCCAGCCAGGCCGTGAGGATTGCCCGCCGAGCCGGTGCGGTTCAGGTCCGAGGCCACAGGGAAGAGAGCCGACAGCCACACGGCGGCCGGGGCCAGAATCAGGTAGACGCTCATGGCCCCGAGCTGTCCGGCCAGCCAGAGCCCGACCGGCCCGCCCGGCGCCACGACGACGGCGGCGGCCAGCGACAGGGCCATCGCCAGGAGCAGCACGAGCCCGACACCGACGATCTTGCCACGCGCCAGGTCCGCATCGCTCACCGGCGACAGCAACTGCAGCGTCAGACCCGCCCGGTCCGACCCGAACAGGTTCATCGTGATGGGCTGAGCCGACAGCACCGCCATCGCCGACCCGGCCGCGGCCAGCACGTACCCGTACTCGCCCAGCCTCTGGAAGATGTCGATGTCTTCGAACCGGCGGAACAGGAACACCATGACCGCCAGCAGCGGGCCCGACATGAAGACGACGAGCCGGCCGCGAACCGATCGGAACATCGTACGCGCCTGCGCCAGGGCCACGGCCGAAGCGGCCACTGACAGTCCCGGGACCGTGCGCACCGTCCCACGCCGGGCGGCGCCCTGCCGGCGCCGCGTGTTCACCGTTGTCGAACCGATCAGCCGGGCGTGCACGGTGGACGACACGGCAAAGAGCAGCATGGCCTCGGTCGCCAGGCCCGCGACCGCCAGGCCGGCCGTCCGCCCATCGCCGTTCAGCCCAGCCCGGACTGCGCGGCCGAAGAGCTCGGACGGCACGGCCACCGTCCAGGCAGGAATCGCCCGCTCGATGTCGGCCACCGACGTCGACGAGCGCGGCGCGCCGCTCCGACGGGCCTCACGACGTTCGGCCGCCGACTGCTCGGCGAAGTACATCGGCAGGAATCCGATCGACGACATGCCGACGACGAAGATGAGCGCGAACCATTCACTGCGGCGCCGGTCGCGCAGGAGCCAGGCCACGAGAAAGCCGACGCAGGCCGCCAGCGTGGCCAGCACGGCCAGAAAGGCCAGGGCTGCGAGCGCCGCCCAGACCGCCGCAAACGAACGGCCGCCCACCGCCAGGCCGACGGCGAACATCAGGAGGCCGGGCGCGAGGAAGGCGATCCACGGGTCGGCGAGGCTTGCCGCGACTTCGATACCGTGGAGCATGCGCCGCGAGATCGGCAACAGGAGCAATCGGGTGTACCGCGTCAACGACCCCTGGACCGGCGACGTCACAGAGAAGCCCACGAGCAGGAGGATCAGCACGAATAACCCGCCGCGCAGGACAAGCAGGGTGACGGGCACGGGCGCGGTGCCAGCGGCGAGCGCCCGGCCGCCGGCAAACCCGAGGATGACGAGGCCGACGAGCGACCCGAACGCCATCGCGACGAGCAGGATCGGTAGCGCCATGGACAGCACACGCGAGATCTCCTCGAGCCGGTCGCGCTTGCGGCCGCCGCGCAGGCTGTTGGCGAGCAGGCGCCAGCGGAGCCAGACGAACGCGCGCAGGTTCCGGATCATTCGGCCAGCCAGCCGAGTGCGGGCGTGTCACCCTCATCGGCGCCGATGAGCGTCAGGAAGATCTCCTCGAGCGACCGGCCCGCCGCGCCGCCGGCGCGCAGGACGTCGATCGGCCCCTCGGCCACGAGCCGGCCCTGTTGAATGACACCGATGTGATTGCAGAGCCGCTCGACGATCTCGAGGATGTGGGACGTGAGAAAGACCGTGCCACCGCCATTGACGTACTGCGTGAGCAGGTTCTTGATCTGTCGCGACGCGACGGCGTCGATGCCCTCGAAGGGCTCGTCGAGAAAGAGCAGGCGCGGCGCCGGCAGCAGCGCCGCCGCGAGCGCGATCTTCTTGCGCATCCCGTGCGAGTAGTCCGCCACGAGATCGCCGGCGGCCTTGGTCAGGTCCATGAGCGCCAGCAGTTCGGCGGATCGGTCCCGCAGACGGCCGGCATCGAGACCGTGCACCTGACCGACAAACGTCAGCGTCTCGGCGCCGCTCAGCCGGTCGAAGAGCGCGAGGTCCTCGGGCATGACGCCGACCCGGCGCTTGACGCCAACCGGGTCGGCGATCGGATCCATGTCGAGGATCCGGAACTCGCCGGACGTCGGCGTCAACAGTCCCGTCAGGCACTTGATCGTGGTCGACTTGCCGGCGCCGTTCGGCCCGAGGAAGCCGTAGAAGCTGCCGCGCGGCACGGCGAGGTCGATGCCGCTGACCGCCACGAGGTCGCCGAAGACCTTGCGGAGGCCCCGGGTCTCGATCGCGAGCGGGACAGCCGGTTCCACGTCAGTCGGCCTGCCGGTGCACGGTGTCGGGTGAGAACGCCGGCAGGCAGATGGCCACGTATTCGGCGCCGTCGGGCTGAGGACTGCTGTAGCGCACCGATTCGCCAGGGCGGGCGACCACGGCCTGGCCGGCGCGGACGTCGAACGCCCCCTCGTCATGCTCCACACGCAGCATGCCGCGCAGGACGACGGTGATCTCCTCGAACTCGGGCTGCTGCCACGGTTCGGTCCACCCTTCGGGCGAGACCATGCGGGCGACGCTCACGCCCGTGTGCCCCGAGTTGACGCGGCCGGCGTATTCCTCGATAGTCTTCGGCTTGTTGCCCGCGGCGGCGATGACCGTCGGGGCGGGGATCAGAATCGGCATGCGTCTGTCATCGTACCGCCAAATCCTTCCGGCCGTCGTGGCGAGCCTCGTGTCCGGGGCCGCCTGTGCGACGCCGTCCACCACCATGGATCAGGTTGCCGAACGCTACGTGAGACTCGTGCTCCAGGTCGGCCAGCACGATGCCGACTACGTCGACGCCTTTTATGGCGACCCGGCGTGGAGGCCAACCGGCGAGCCGGCGCCCCTCGAGACGCTCGTCACCGAGCAGGTTGCGCTGGCGGCCGAACCGGTGCTGCGCCACGCCGGCGGCGAGCCACTCGTCGAGTTGCGGCGGGCGTACCTGCGGACCCAGCTCGCGTCGGTGGGCGCCCGCCTGGCAATGCTCGGCGGCACGCGACTGACCTTCGACGAGGAGGCCCGGGCGCTCTACGACACCGAACCGCCGACGAAGACCGCCGCCGAGTTTCAGGCGATCCTCGACGAGCTCGAGCGCCTGCTGCCGGGCCCCGGGTCGTTGATCGATCGCTACACCGCCTTCCGGAACGGCTTCGTGATCGCCGCCGATCGGCTCGACGCGGTGTTCAAGGCCGCCATCGACGGTTGCCGCGAGAAGACGGCGGCTCATCTTGCGATGCCCGAGGGCGAGTCGTTCACCGTCGAGTACGTCACCGGCAAGACCTGGAGCGGCTACAACTGGTACCAGGGCGGATTCAAGAGCCTGATCCAGGTGAACACCGATCTGCCGATCACCATCGACCGCGCGATCGACCTGGCGTGCCACGAGGGCTACCCCGGCCATCACGTCTACAACATGCTGCTCGAGCAGCACCTGGTACGCGATCGCGGCTGGGTGGAGTTCTCCGTCTATCCCCTGTTCTCGCCGCAGTCGCTCATTGCGGAGGGCACCGCCAACTTCGGCATCGACGTCGCGTTTCCCGGCGCGGCGCGGACGATGTTCGAGCGCGACGTCCTCTATCCACTCGCCGGCCTCGATCCGGCCATGGCCGAGCGGTACAGCGACGTGCAGTCGGCCGTCGAGAGGCTGAGCTACGCGGGCAACGAGGCGGCGCGCCGGTACCTGAATGGCGAGATCGATCGCGGCGCGGCCGAAGCGTACCTGGTGCGCTACGCGCTGATGCCGGCCGACCGGGCCGCGCAGCGCGTGCGGTTCATGGACCAGTACCGGAGCTACGTCATCAACTACAACGTCGGCCAGGACCTGGTGCGCGCCTACGTCGAACGGAACGGCGGGACGGCCGACAACACAGAAGCCCGGTGGCGCATCTTCGGCGACCTGCTCTCCTCGCCGCGTCTGCCGTCGGGACTGCAGTAAGGGCCGCCGTACGCAGGGCGCACTGGTTTCCCCGTGCGCCGGGATTCGGCCGACTGGGACACCAGTCGGCCCTACTGTGGGTCACGCGGTCCCTGCCGGGTCAACCCGACCACCACGACGGCAAACAGCCAGTACCCAACGACCACAGGCATCCGCATCGACGGATCGAGGCTCGATGGCGCAAGCCTGAGGCCGATGCCGAGCGTGCCCGCGACGGCCGCAGCGACGGCGCCGGTCCGGGCGACCGTGACGCCGGGCTCGCGCGCCTGCAACAGCAACATGCCGCCGACCAGCTCGATCGCGCCGGCCACGGCGCGGACGATCACCATGACGATGGCGGTCGGCTGATGCGTGGCGATGACCGACAGTAACATCGCGAGCGTCATCGCCGCCCCGGCGCCGTCGACGACGAGCAGCACCCCGGCGGCGCGGCGACGCAGCGCGCTCATGGCCGGCGGCCGCGCGTGACGGGCAGCTTCAGGTGCGTCCAGGCAGCCCAGTGACCATCCAGGTCATCGAGTACCTTGAAGCCGCGCGCGCGCAGGCCGAGCATCGCGATCCGCGCACGGGGTCCGTGGCCGCAGTAGACCAGTACGGGCGCGTGCTTCGGTGTGGCCTCGGGGGCGGCCCCGGCGACAATGCGCCAGAAGGGGATGTTGACAGCTCCGGGAATGTGGCCGTCGGCGTACTCCTCTGCCGATCGCACGTCCAGCACGACCGGAGCCGTACCGGCCCGGAGGCGCGCGGCCAGATCGTCGGGTGTCACCGACTCATCCTGCCTCAGTTACCGCCGCGGTGTCGCGGCGAGCCGGACGATCACGTCCCAGTAGAAC
This sequence comes from Vicinamibacterales bacterium, assembly GCA_035512795.1. GTDB lineage: Bacteria > Acidobacteriota > Vicinamibacteria > Vicinamibacterales > SCN-69-37 > DATKDF01. The sequence continues at coordinate 7,925 of DATKDF010000139.1, read as the reverse complement.
CGCATGAAGCGGTGGAGCTCGGCCTCGAGGATGCGCTCCTGATCACTGTGGGCGCCGAACCCCTTGGGGCCATCCTCGGTGTCGATCCCCGGACCGATGCCGTAGCACTCGATACCCTTGCCGCGCAGGTACGCCATGTCGGTGGCCCCGGTGCTCATCGACGGCAGCGAAATGACGCCGTAGTGCTCGCGGAACCCGGCCTCGAGTGCGAGAAACGCCTCCGAGTCGATGCGCGGGTCGCGGCCCCACGGCCGGGTGTCGCGGTGGCCCATCCGTACCTCGACGGCCGGATCGTCAATCACCCTCCGGATCTCGTCGAGGAGCTTCGGCATGTCTTCGTCGGTGAGCGCGCGGACGTCGAGCGTGGCCTTCGACTCCGATGGAATCACGTTGATCCGGTAGCCGGCGTCGACGATGTTCGGCGAGATGGACGTGCGGAGCATCGACGCATGTCGCGGCTCGTGCTCGCGGAAGTACTCGTCGGCCTGGTCGATCCTCGCCGGGTCCAGCACCATCCGGTATCGCTCGGCCTGCTCCGGCGGCGAGATCTCGGCCAACCGCCGGAAGTACGCGCTCGTCGTCTCGTTCAGGCGCGTCGGCGTCTTCCAGTCGGCGACGGCGGCCACGGCCTTCGACAGCCGGACGACCGAGTTGTCGAGGAGCGGCACGGACCCGTGCCCCGCCGGCCCGCGGGCGACCAGTTCGACCGCGTACGGAATCTTCTCGAGCGTCTGTACCGAGGCAAACTTCGCCTTCCCGCCCTCGCGCACGACGCTGCCGCCTTCGGCCAGGCAGTACTCGGCCTCGATCGCGTCGAGATGCTGGTTCACCATGAACTGGATGCCCACGCGCGTCGACCCTTCCTCGCCGGACTCAGCCAGAAAGATCACGTCGCGGTCGAGCGGCACGCCGAGCCGCTTGAGCAGCAGCATCGCCATGAGCGAGGTCGCGACGTTGTCCTTGTCATCGACCGCGCCGCGCCCGTAGACGTAGCCGCCGTCGCGTGTGGCGCTGAACGGCGGAAACGTCCACTTGGCGGAATCGACGTTCACGACGTCGGTGTGCGCCATGAGCAGGAGGGGCCGCTTCGTGCCGGTGCCCCGCAGCCGCGCGACGATGCTGGGCCGGTGCGCCTCGAGCGCGAACTCGCGGACTTCGATGCCCTCCGCCTCGAGCACCTGCTTCAGGTAGTCCGCTGCCGGGCGTTCGTTTCCGGGCGGGTCGGCCGTGTCGAAGCGCAGGAGCGCCTGGAAGTGCCGAAGCGTCTCGGCTTCGACCTGGGGCCAGTCCGGATTCGGCGACTGGACCGGCGACCGGGCCTCGAGTCCCCACAACATCACGGCCGGACACACCGCCACGACCAGGGCCGAGACGAGTCGACGCATCATCATGCAGGCGATTATGCGCTACCCTTTGGCCATGCGCACGCTTGTCCCGTCGACCGTACTCGCCCTCCTGATCATCTCCACCGTGCCGGCGTCGGTGCCACCCGAGGCGTGGCCCGGGTTCCGTGGCCCGAACACCGACGGGCTGGCCGCAGATGCGAAGCTGCCGACCTCGTGGACGACGATCGACAACGTCGCCTGGGCCGTCGACGTCCCCGGTCGCGGCTGGTCGTCGCCCATCGTGTGGGGCGAGACGGTGTACGTCACGTCGGCCATCAGCAGCGGCGCGTTCAAACAGCCGTCGCCGGGCATCTACGGCAACGACTACATCGCGGAACTGCGCGCCCAGGGAGTGTCCGACGACGAGATCATGAAGCGCGTGCGGGCGCGCGACAACGAGTTCCCGTCCGAGTCGGATGCGATCCGCTACATGGTGTACGCCTTCGACGCGAAGACCGGCGCCAGGCGGTGGGAGCGCGAGTCACACAAGGGCCTGCCCTTTGGCGGACGGCACCGGAAGAACACGTACGCCTCCGAGACGCCCATCACCGACGGCGAGCGCCTCTACGCGTACTTCGGTCAGAACGTGGGCCTGTTCGCTTACACGCTCGACGGCCAGCCGCTCTGGAGTCGGACCTGGACGCCGCAACCGATCTACCTCGACTTCGGCACCGCCTCGTCGCCCGCACTCCACAATGGGCGGCTGTACCTGGTGCAGGACTCCCAGGAGATGTCCTACCTGACGATCGTCGACGCGAAGACAGGGGATGAGATTGTGCGCCGCGAGCGCGAGCCGAGTCCGTCGATCATGAAGTCATCGTGGTCGACACCGTTTGTGTGGAAGCACACGGAGCGAACCGAGATCATCACGGTCGGGCAGGGACTGGTCATCAGCTACGACCTCGACGGCAACGAGCTGTGGCGGTCGCGCGGGCTCGGACACTCCTCACCGACGCCGCTGGCCTCCGGCGGCCTGCTCTATGTCGGCACGGGCGCGCAGAGCGGCGACGCCCGACGGCCGTTCTTCGCCATCCGACCGGGCGCGTCGGGCGACATCACGCTGGCGGAGGATGCGACGTCGAATGCACACATTGCCTGGGTGCATCCCCGCGCCTCGGGCTATACGCCGTCGCCCATCATCCATGACGGCCGCGCCTATCTCGTGCACGACACGGGCATCCTGACGGTGCTTCGCGCCGAGACGGGTGAGGAGATCTACCGCGCCCGACTCGGCGGTGTCGGCCACACCTTCTCGGCCTCACCGATTGCCGCGGGCAACCGCCTCTACTTCCCGGACGAAGAAGGCGTCACCATCGTCATCGAAGCCGGTGACGAGTACAGGGAAGTGGCGCAGAACGACCTGGGCGAACTGCTCTTCGCGTCGCCGGCCGTTCAGGGCCACGCGATGTTCGTGCGGACCGAATCGAAGCTGTACCGCATTGAGGGCAAGTAGGGCGGCCTGGCACCAGCGCTTCAACCAGCACTCAGGTACCCGAGAAATCGGGCCGGCGTTGCGCAGAACCTGCTGTGGGCCCGTTCTGTTCAGCTGGCGCGCAGCGCGTCGGAAGGACGGGTGCACCGCAGACGCCACGCGGCCAGGAGCGCGGCGAGTGCCGCGCAGCCGATCGTGATCACCGCGACGAGCAGATAGGTCGCCGGGTCCAGCGCGCTGATGCCGGCAAGAAACGCCGTGAAGAGCTGCGACATCAGTCCGGCCAGCACCAGACCGGCGGCGACGCCGACGGACACGGGCAAGAGCGCGGCGACGAGCCCATGCCGGACCAGGTGGCCCATGCTCGCGCCGAGCGCGAGACGGATGCCGAACTCGCGCCGTTGCGACTCGGCCAGATACGCCACGAGGCCGAAAGCGCCGCCGATGCCGAGCAGGAGCGCGGCCAGGCCGAATCCCGAGAAGAACCAGGCCCCGAGCCGCTGGCGGCCAAGATCGCGCGCAATCACTTCGCGACCCGTCGTCGCCTCAACCACCTGTCCCTTGATGGCTCGATGGATGTGGCCGACGACAAGCTCAGGTTCGTCAGTGCGGACGACGAAGTTCGAGACGATGGTACTGCCGAGCGGCTGCGCCGTGACCAGAACGCCGGCGCCGCGCTCTGTCAGGGATCCGAAGGCCAGGTCGCCGGCGATGCCCACGATGAGGTACGGACCGCTTCTCAGCTGGGGCAACGACATGGTTCGGCCGAGCGCGCCTCCGTCCGGCCAGAGACGATCGGCGAGCGACTGCGTCAGGACGGCGGCCACAGGCACGCCTGAGGCGTCGGCTGCCGTCAGCGAACGACCAGCCAGCATGGGAACGCCAAGCGCGGAGAGCAGTTCGTGTCCGCCGCCGAGCCGCCCGATCAGCAATGGCTCTTCCCGATCCTCCACTCGGACCGTCACCGGTCTGCCCAGACGCGCATCTGGCCCGATTGGAGAGATCCCGACTGCCACGTGCCTGACGCCGGGCAGGCTCCGAAGAACCCGCGACATTCGGGCGTCGCGTTCCGCGATCAGGCTCCGGATCCCCTGCCTGTCCACGGCCGCACTGCCCTGCGGGTTGCCCTCCTGGACCGACACGAAGACCGTCCGATCCACGTCGAAGCCGGGCGCGTTCCCAAATCCGTGGATCACCGCCCGGACGAACAACCCGGCCGCGACGAGGACGACGATCGTCGCGCATACCTGGAAGGCGAGCAGCCCCTGACGCGCCCGCTGTGAAGCCAGCGAGGTGGATGACGATCCGGCGACGAGCTCGCTGCCAAGACGCTGGCGGGTCGCGCGAGTGACGGGCCGGACCGCCGCTCCAAGGAGTGTGATCAGCGTCGCGGCTATCGCCACGGCAAGCACGCGCCAGTCGATCGACAGATCGAGACGGCCGAGGTCCACGCCACCAGCGACGGCGAAGGCCGGCAGCAGTCGCACGCCGGCCAGGGAAACCGCGATGCCACCGATGGTTCCCAATGAACCGATCAGTAACAGCTCGCGGACGAGCTCCAGGGCCAGTCGTCGGCGCGGCGCCCCAAGTGACAGCTTGAGCGCGAGCTCGGCGCGGCGCCGTTCGTAGTGCACCAGCACCAGCGCAGCCATCGTCGCGCAGCCGGCGACGAGCACGAGCGTGGCCAGTCCCGATACCAGCAGGAAAGCGTCGTGCTCGCTGACGATGAGTGTCCTCGTCTCGGGTGTGCCGAACACGGCGTCGAGCGGCACCACGAGCGGCGTGGTGAACCAGCCCGGTTCGTTGGCCTCGAACCACGCACGCGCCTCCGGAGTCGTGCTCACGTCCCGGTAATGCTGGTCGACCGCAGCGATGGTCTGGGCCGGCCCCAGCCGTCCGAAGACGATCATCCCCAGCGACGAGCTCGGCCAGTCCGCTGGCGCCAGTCGCCGGACCAAGCGGGTCGAAATCCACAGGTCGGCGCGCTCGCCCCGGCGGGCGCCTTCGAACGCGGGTGGCGCGACGCCGATGATCCTGATGGGAAACGGCCTGGCCGGAACCACCGAGCCGATGACGTCAGGGCGCCGCCCGAACGTGCTGGACCAGAGTCGATCGCTGATGATCGCGACCGGTTCGGCGCCGTCCCGATCGTCCTCGGAGGTGAAGTCGCGGCCGCGTATGGGCAGACCGAACAACTTGAAGTACGAGGGCGTGACGCCGAGCGTCTCGAGGCGCCGCCCCGCATCGGGCAGCTCGATTTCGGGCGTGAGGCCGCCGTATTGATCGGCGGTCATCACCTGACCGGCGACACCGCCCTCGAACACGTGGTCTCGCACCTGTTCGAGGCTGCGCGTGACCGCCGATGGAATCGTCACGACGCGCCCGGGCTCCGCAATCGGCAGGGGTCGAATCCAGAGCGCGTTCACGACCGTAAAGACGACGAGGTTCACGCCGACGGCCACGGCCAGCACGAACGTGGCCATCGCCACGTAGCCGCGATGGCTGCGGAGGAGCGACCGGACCGCGATGCGGATCTCCCGCGGCGAGAGGAGGTTTCGCGGCCACCGCGGGCCCGGCAACTGGCGCAGCCAGGCCAGCGCGATGACACCGGCCATGACGCCGAGCTCGCGCAGGGCGACAACGGTCAGCACGAGCGAGCCGCGCCGCGCCGCCGCTTCGCACACGTGCCCGAACGTCATCTCGGCGTGCGCCGTGGCGAGATCGGCAGCCTCGAAGCGGGCAGCCCGCGCGAGGACTCGATACAGGCGCATCCAACTCGTTGAACCCGTCGGTCCCGGTCGATTCATCAGTCTCCCTCTAGGTCGCGCGAAGCGCGTCGGACGGGTTGGTCTGGCGCAGGCGCCACGCCGCTGCCAGGGCCGCCAGCGTCGCACAGCTCAGCATGGCTGCGGCGACCAGCAAATAGGTCGTCGGATCCAGCGCGCTGATGCCGGCCAGCAGAGACGTGAACAGCCGCGACACGCCACCCGCCAGCACCAGACCGGCGGCGACGCCGGCCGACACCGGAACCAGAGCGGCGGCGAGTCCGGTCCGCACCAGGTGGCGCATGTCCGCGCCAAGCGCCAGGCGGACGCCGAACTCCCGCTGTCGTGATTCGGCCAGATAGGCCACCAGTCCGAAGGCGCCGCCGATCCCGAGCAGCAGTGCCGCCAGACCGAAGCCCGAGAAGAACCAGGCGCCCAGGCGCTGACGACCGAGATCCCGCGCGACCAGCTCCCGACCCGTCGTTACCTTCACCATCTGAGCCTCGATCGTCCGGCGGACGCTTGCAGCGACGGCCTCCGGGTGATCGGTGCGGATGACGAACGAAACTCTGGCGCTGCCGAGCGGCTGGGCCGTCACGACGACCCCGCTGGCGGGCTGCGCGAGGGTGTCGAATGCGAGCTCACCCGAAATCCCGACGACCAGAAACGCGCCAAACCTCGAGTTCGGCGCGCGGAGTGTCTGACCGAGCGCTCCGCCCTCAGGCCAAAGTCGCTCGACGAGCAATTGGGTGACGATGGCCGGATGCGGCGTTGTCGTCGAGTCAGTCACGTTGAGAGGTCGCCCGGCCAGGAGCGGCACTCCAAGGGTCGACAACAGCTCCGGGCTGCCCCTCAACTGACCCGCGACGAGCTCGTGCTCCCGATCGCCGACCTGGACCCTCGTGATGGTCATCCGGCCGGGATCGGGGCCTATGGGAGGCGGACCTGCCGCCACTTCGGTCACGCCCGGCAGCTCGCGCAGGGCTCGCGCCAGCCGATCGGTGCGCTCGGTAATCAGTGTCTGGCGGTCCATGTCACGATCGCCAGGCCGCACCCGTTCCTGCACGGAGACGAAGACCGTCCTGTCGACATCGAAGCCGGGCGCGTGTCCGAAACCATTGACTACCGCCCTCACGAAGAGCCCTGCCGAGACCAGGACGACGATCGTCGCGGCGACCTGTGCCCCGAGCAGCGCCTGGCGGATCCTCTGGGACGCCAGCGACGTGTTCGAAAGACCCGCGAACAGCTCACCCACCAGGCGGGGGCGCGTCGATCGCGCGATAGGAACGGCCGCGGCCGCGAGCAGGGTCAGCATCGTCGCGGCGATTGCCGCCGCACACACCCGCCAGTCGATCGCCAGATCGAGCCGGCCCAGATCTACGCCGCCCGGCAGGCTCAACGCCGGCAGGACCCGCAGGCCGAGTGCAGCCACCAGGATTCCGCCGGCGGTCCCGATAGCGCCAATCAAGACGAGATCGCGGACCAGATCGAGCACCAGCCTGCTGCGCGGAGCGCCGAGCGAGGTTTTGAGCGCCAGCTCAGCGCGACGGCGTTCGTAGTGGACCAGCACGAGGGCGGCGATGGTCGCGCAGCCACCGAGCAGGACGAGCATCGCCAGGCCGGACACGACGAGCGCCGCGTCGCGCTCGGTGACCATGAACGAGCGAGTGTCCGGCGTTCCGAAGACCTGGCTGATGGGCACGACGACGGGGCCCTTCGCGAACTCCGGGTCCGTCTCCCACTCCCGCGCCTCGGGTACAAGCGCCGCCAGATAGCGTTCGTTGATCGTCGCGGCGGTCTGCTGTGGTCCGAGCCGGCCGAAGATCATCAGCGGCCCGCCCACACCCTGCCAGCCCGGCGACGCCACGCGGGGCATGAGACGGGTCGGAATCCACATGTCCGCGCGTTCACCGCGCCGGGCGCCTTCGAATTCCGGCGGCGCCACGCCGATGATGCGGACCGGGAGCGGCGTCGCCGGAAGGACGGCACCGATGATTTCCGCTCGACGCCCGAAGGCGTGCGACCACAGGCGGTCGCTGATGATCGCCACGGGCTCGGCGCCGACGACGTCGTCCTCCGACCTGAAGTCCCGCCCCCGGATTGGCAGACCGAACACCCTGAAGTACCCGGGGGTTACCCCGAGCACTTCGAGTTCCCGTCCGACGCCGTCGATCCCGATCTGCGGGCGTAGACCGAGGTTCGTGTCGACCGTCAAGGCCTGGCCCGCCACGCCGCCCTCGAAGACCTCGAACTCAGGTCGCTCGAGCGACCCAAAACCCAGGCTGCGTGTCATGACCGTGACGACGCGCTCCGGCTCCGGAAAAGGCAAGGGCCGGATCCAGA
>DATKDF010000138.1:0-15984 GCA_035512795.1 Vicinamibacterales bacterium | reverse complement strand
GCCCATTATGACCTGCTGGCCCGCCGAGGGCGCGGGCACGATGCGGAGCCGGACGCCCGTCAGGTCGGACGGCGCCGCAGCCTTGCCCGCAAACTGCACCGTGCCGCTCATTGTCATAGCCGGCTGAAGCGACAGCACCTGATTGTCGATATTCTCGCCCGACATCGTGATGTCGTTCGATGCCCAGAAGGCGGGTCGATCCGAGCCGCCGTCCCCCATCATCATGGGCGCCCCACCGCCGGAGGCCTGGAAGACCATGGTGCGGACCGGCGCCGGCGCCGCGCCCGGGGCGCCCTGAACGGCGCGGGCCGACAGGACATACCGGCCCGGGACGACCGAGCGGAAGGTGAAGCGCCCTTCGGCGTCCGGCGTCGCACGATTGAGGATCGACATGCCCATGAGGCCAATCCCACCGGCTTCGGTTTCCGGCATCAGCATGACCTGCACGCCCTGCGGCGGCGCGCCCGGCGGTGGTACGACCAGGCCTTCGATGCGGCCGGTCCGGACGAGCTGGAGCTGGAAGTCCACGCTGCCACGCTCTTCGCCCACGCCCAGGGTGACGGCCGAGGCCGACGACACGGCGGTCGTGCCGGGGTAGTAGACCGGTGCGAAGCCGACCGTGACGCCGTCGTCCCGGCGTGCAGCCGGCTCTCTGGCGGTGGTGTGGGCGCCGACGGTCGCGGCCGGCTGGGGCGGCTGCTGCGCGGCCTGGAGCGCGGCGCGGATCTCGGCATCGGTCATCGCGACCAGTTCGACGTTGCTCGAGAGGCGCGGCGTGGCGACGACGACGTAATCGCCCGGCGGCAGCCCATAGAGCCGGAAGGTGCCACGGTCGTCGGTCGTCTCGCCGAAGAGCGCGCCCGTCATGCCGGCGACCGGTGCGAGCCGGCGCTCGCCGAGCACGGTGCGGTACTCGAGCGCGCGCACCTGGACGCCGAAGGCCGGCAGGCCCGTCTCGTCGAGAATCTGGCCGGTGATGACGCCGCCCTTGTTGGTGCCGAGCCGCACGTTGGTGAGCGCCTGTCCGGCGGCGAGGTGAATCGGCGTGCCCCGGCGGTCGTGCCGGCGCGCGCCGTAGGCGGCCCGGAGCCAGCCGGGCTTGCTTGCCGCGAGCGAATACCGCCCGGGAGGCAGATTGGGAAATGTGAACGAGCCGGCCGCGTCGGTGTAGCTCACGTGGCGCTGGGCCTGGTCGGTCGCGATGAGCGTGACTTCGACGCGACGAAGCGGCTGGCCGGACGCTTCGTCGACGACGAACCCGGCGATGGCGCCGGTGCCGCGCAACGGTTCGGTGCGCAGGTCACGGCGCCCGGCCTGCCGGCCATCGATGGTCACGGCCGAGACGATCAAGAGGAGCGTCGAGAGCGCGAGGATTCGAGTTCGCATTACCGCACCACCCGCAGGCTGTGAGTCTGTTTGTCGCCCTCGGCCAGCCGCACGCGCGTGGCCGACGTCGCGATGGATTCGAGAAACTCGGTCCGCTGCCAGTCGCCCGCGATCTCGTCACGGACCGCGGCGACGAGGTAGTCGCCCGGTGGCAGACCCGACAGCGTGAACGAGCCGTTGCCCGAGACCCGCGTGCTCTGAACGCGACGAGGCCGTGACCCGTAGTTGATCCAGCCGGCGCGGTCGGTCGGGAAGGCCACGACGAGCGCGCTCGTGTCCTCCTGGTCGTTGTCACTGGTGACCGAGCCGGTGATCTGCGTCTGCTGGTCGGTGAAGGAGAGTGTGACCCCGCCGATGTCTTCGCCCTCGATGGTCAGCGGCTCGTCGGTGACGTTCCGGCCGCCGAGCGTCGCGCCGCGGAAGTGCCAGCCCTGCGGTGCGCCTTCGACGCGCACGAAGTAGTTGCCCGGCGGCACACTCATCGTGCGGAACTGGCCGGTGGTCTCGATACGGCCGCGCAGGTTGAGCTGCATCGCCTGCGTGCGGCCGTCGGCCGGGTCGAGCGTGACCCGGATGGACGGCAACTGGTCGGACGCGGGACGCTCGGCCGCGCCGGTGAACGCTACCTGGCCGGTAATCCGCGCCCCGGCGCGAAGCGCCACCGGCACTTCAATCACGCCGGCGACGTTGACCGGCACCTCGGCCCAGAGGGTCGGCTCGTCGGGCAGGGGCGGCGCCGCGGCGCCGCGGCCGGTCAGGACCGTCCGCACCATCATCACGCCGCCGCCACCCGTCACGGTCTGATCGCGAACGCCCATGGCCGCGCCCGGTGTCTGCACCACCCTGAGCGTGTACCCGCCGGGTGCGACGTGGCTGAACGCGTACCGTCCGTCGGCGCCCGTGCGGGTCGTGTAGTTACCGACCGGCGAGACGAGATCGTCCGAGCCGGCCGGCACGAGCGTCACCGTCTGGTTCGGGGCCGGTCCGTCCGGACCGCTGACCAGGCCGCTGACCGTCGCCGAGGGGACAGGCCGGCGTTCAAAGTCGAGACCGGTGCGTTCCTCGCCGGAGCCGAGTCGCACGCTGGCGGCGCGTGCCGGTCCGACCGACGTCGGATAGAAGACCGTGGCGTAGGTGAGGGGCGTGCCGTCGGGCGCGAGGCCCGCGGGACTCATCAGAGTCTCGGTGTTGGTGATGGGCACGGGCACGCCGTCGGGGCCCTCTGCGATGCCGCCGCCGGCGACTGCCGCCGTGAACGTCGCGATCTGCGCGACGGCGTATCCGCCGCCGGGGGGCGAGAAGGTGAACGTCTGCATCCCGGGACGACCGACCGGGAGCACGACGACGTAGTCGCCTGGCACGAGCATCCCGATGCGATACATGCCGCGGTCGTCGGTCTGGTCGAGGGCGGCCGATGTGAGCTTCGGCATCCCTGCCACGGTCGTGCGGAGGAGCGCCTGGACGGTCGCGCCGACTACCGGTTCGCCCTGTTCGTCGACGACGGTGCCCGCGAGCGCCGAGTACCGCCAGAGCGGCACGTTCGCGTCGAGCGCGCGCTGGCCTTCGGTGAGGTCGATGGCCTGTGTCGGGCCGGCCGGCCGGCGCCGGCCGTAGGCGCCCTCGACGAAACCGGGCTTGCTGGCCGTCAGGCTGTAGCGCCCGACGGGCAGCGTCCTGAACGCGAAGCGCCCCTCGGCGTCGGCCAGCACGCGCAGGGGCGCGACCCCTGGCAGGCCGAGCGTGACGAGGGCGCCCGGGATCGTCTGGCCGCTGGTTGCTTCGAACGCGCGGCCGATGATCAGGCCGGAGCCGATCCCCATCGGCTGCAGGCCGCGCCCGCCGAGGGGCGACTGAAAGTCGCCCGTTATGCCTTCCACGCGGATTTCCGCGGTGCTGCCCTGGACCACCGTCACTTGATTCCCGGTCGCGCCAGGTGCCGTGACCCAGCTGAAGAGAAGCGCCGCTGCGAGCCACGACGTGCGATTCGTCACCATCACGGATATCTCCTCGGGCCCCATCTCGAGCCGGGACCGTTACCAGTGTGACTGGTAAGACGCTTCCTGTCCCGGTTCTGTCCCGCCCGTTTTGTTAAAGTTCTTTAAAAGACCCCCGGCGTCTTTTTGAGTCATCAAAAAGACGCCGGGGGTCTTTGGGGCGGCTAGGGCTTGGCGGCGGTCCAGTCGGGGCCGATGCCGACGTCCACCGTCAGGGGGACATCGAGCTGGAAAGCCTTTTCCATCAATGACTTGACGAGATCGGCGGCCTCCCTGGCGTCGGGTTCTGGTGCCTCGAAGACCAGCTCGTCGTGAACGGTGAGGATCATACGGGTCGGCCGGGCGCGGCCGGCGTTCCACCGCGCGAGCGCGGCGTGGACATCGATCATCGCCTGCTTCAGGATGTCGGCCGCCGTGCCCTGGATGGGCATGTTGACGGCTTCGCGTTCGGCCTGGCTCCGCACCTGCCCGTTCCGGCTGCCGAGCTCCGGCACCGGGCGCCGGCGGCCGGCGAGCGTCCGGACGACGCCCGACGTGCGGGCCTCGTCGAGCGTGCGGTCGATGTACCGGCGGACGTCGGGGAAGCCGTCGAAGTACGCGTCGATGAACGCCTGGGCATCGGCCTGCGGGACGCCGATGTCTCTGGCCAGCGTGAAGGCCGTCTTGCCGTAGAGCAGCGCGTAGTTGATGATCTTCGCGCGTCGACGCAGTTCATGTTTGTCCAGTCCGCTGTCGGCACCGAAGACGCGGTCGGCCGTGCGGTCGTGGATGTCGATGCCCGCGCGGAACGCCTCGACAAGCGCGGCGTCCTGCGACAGGTGCGCGAGGACGCGAAGCTCGATCTGCGAGTAGTCGGCCGAGATGAGCAGCGCACCCGGCTCGGCCACAAACGCGGAGCGGATCTGGCGGCCGAGCGGCGTCCGGATCGGGATGTTCTGCAGGTTCGGGTCGCTGCTGCTCAGCCGGCCCGTGGCGGCCACCGCCTGGTTGAACGTCGTGTGCACGCGGCCGGTCCTCGGCTCGATGAGCGCCGGCAACGCGTCCACGTACGTCCCCTTGAGCTTCTGGATGCTCCGCCACTTCAGGACGAGCCCCGGCATCTCGTGCTCGATGGCCATCTCTTCGAGGACGGCCTGCGCGGTGGACATCGCGCGCGTCTTGCCCGTCTTCTTCGATCCCTGGAGGTTGAGTTTCGACAACAACACCTCACCCAGCTGCTTCGGTGAGTTGATGTTGAACGGGCCGCCGGCGTGCGCGTAGATGGCGGCCGACAGGTCGTCCAGTTCACGCTGCATCCGCGCGCCGAGGCCGGCGAGCACGGCGGCATCGACGCGGATGCCGGCCCGCTCGATGTCGGCGAGCACGGGAATCAGCGGCAGCTCGAGTGTGCGGTAGACACTCGTCACCCCGTCCTGCTCCATCTGGTCGGCCAGCCCGGCGGCCAGCGTGAGCGGCAGGTCGGCGCGCTCGCAGGCAAAGACGACGAGCGCCGACGCCGGCACCGCATCGAGTCCGACCGCGCGCGCACCTTTGCCGGCGACGTCCTCGATGGTCGCCGCCTTGTAGCCGCCGCGCTCGAGCGCCAGGCTCTCGATGGTCGGGTTCGGGTGATTCGCGTCGAGCAGGTAACCGGCGATCATCGTGTCGACGTCGAGTCCGCCGAGCTCGACGCCGTCGCGCGCGGCCGCGACCGACGCCTGCTTCAGGTCGTGGCCGATCTTGGCGATGCCCGGGTCGGCGAGCACCGGCCCGAGCCGATCACGCACGCCGGCGATCGGGAGATTGGGCGTGTCGGCCAGGCCCGCATGCGCAAGCGGCACGTACCGCGCCGCACCCGGCTCGGCCGCAAACGCCCAGCCGACAACCATCGGGTCGAGGGCCGACCCGTGGACGAGCGGCGCGAGACCGACCCGCCGGGTGCGCCGGATGGCGTCGGCCAGCGCCTCGATGTCCTCGAGCGACACGGCCACGGCGTAGTCGCGCGTGACGCTCTCTGCGGTGGGCGCAAACTCGGCGACGAGCGACCGGAAGCCGAGCGATGAGAACAGCGTGAAGCATCGCTCGCGCGACGGACCCCGGTAGCGGAGCGCGTCGGGGTCGAACGTGACGGGGACGTCGGTCCGGATCCGGGCCAGCTCACGGCTCTCGCGCGCCGCGTCGGCGTGGGTGACGAGCGCCTCGCGATAGCCCTTCCGGGCAATTGACGGCGCGGCCGCGAGCAGGGCGTCGAGCGTGCCATGCGCGACGATGAGTTCGCGGGCGCCCTTTTCGCCGATACCCGGCACACCCTTGATGTTGTCGACGCTGTCGCCCATGAGCGCAAGGACGTCCACCACCTGATCGGGCCGCACGCCGAACTTCGTGACGACCCCGTCGGCGTCGAACCAGGTGCCCTCGTCGCGCGGGTTGTAGACGCGGATCCGGTCGTCGACGAGCTGGAAGAAGTCCTTGTCCCCGGTGACGAGTGCGACGTCGAACCCGCGATCGCGTGCCTGGTGCGCCAGCGTGCCGATGACGTCGTCGGCCTCGAAGCGTTCGGAGGTCAGGACCGGCACGCCGAGGGCTTCGCAGGCCTCGCGCACGAGCGGGACCTGCTCGACCAGGTCCGAGGGCATCGGTGCGCGGTTGGCCTTGTAGTCGGCCCGGATGTCGTCACGGAAGGTCGGACCGGCGACGTCGAACGAGGCGGCGATGTACTCGGGCGCGTTGTCCTCGATGATCTTCCGCAGCATCGTCGTGAAGCCGTAGACGGCGTTGGTCGACCGGCCATCCGGGCCGGTGAGGCCACGGATGGCGTGGTACGCGCGGTACATCTGGGACGAGCCGTCGATCAGGAACAGGCGGGGCATCAACCCCTACCGGGCGAGCCGGATGTCCTGCACCTTCTGCTCGCCCACGGCCAGCGTGATCGGGATCGACCCGGCGACCAGTTGGGCGAGGAAGGCCGGATTGAACCACTCGCCTGGTTCGGCGTCGATGACGGCTGTCAGGCGGTAGTTGCCGGCCGGCAGCGACCGAATCGAGAAGCGTCCGTCGGTGGCCGGGCGGGTTGCGGCGATGCGGCGCGAGTACGGGCCCCAGTGCGACTGGTCGGCCGAGTAGACGACGATGGTGTAGTCGGGCGCCGGATTGCCGGTGCCGTCCTGGATCGTACCGGAGATCTCCTGCGTCTGATCGGTGAACGTGAGAAGCGCGCCGGTGACGTCCTGGTTGGGGTCGACTGACATCAGGGTGTCGAGCGCCTCGCGTCCGTTGACGATCGCCGAGGTGAGTGTCCACGACGTGGCGGGGGTGGCCGGCACCGGCTGGTTGACGGCGCCGCGCCCGCGGCCGGTCTGCACGCCGGCCGCGATCGAGTACAGGCCCGGCGGCACGCCGTTGATCGTGAACTGACCGCCGGCATCGACGATGGCTGGCGGGACGCCGCCCGGCTGCGTTTCGCCGCGCGGCACGAGCGTCACGCGCGCGCCCGACAGGTCGGTGGGTGGCGTGCCGGCGCCTTGAAACGACAACCGGCCGGACACTTTCATGCCCGGGCGGAGCGCGAGGACGACGTTCTCGATGTTCTGGCCGGAAACGCCGAGATCGACCGACGCCCACAGCACGTCGGCAATCGGACCGCCACGGCCACCGCGGCCGCCCCGTCCGGCCTCGCCCGCCGCCTGCTGCGCCGTCGTGTCGCGGAGCATCGCGCGTGCCTGCAGACGGTACTGGCCGGGCGTGACATTGGCAATGGCGAACTGGCCGCCCGAGTTCGGCCGGACCGAGAGGTTGCCGACGCCGGGGATGCGCGGCATGTCGCCCTGGTCGGTCGGTGTCAGCGAGATCTGGACACCCTGCGGCACCGTGCCGTCGTAACTCGAGAGAGTGCCTTCGATGCGCGCCGTCTGGACGAGCTGAAGCTGGAAGTCGACCGCGGCGCGCTCTTCGCCGATGGCGAGTGTCACCGGCAGCGCCGTGCCGGCCGTCGTCGTGCCCGGGTAGAACACCGGCGCGTAGGCCACCGTCTGGGCGTCGGCCTCGCCCAGTTGCTGCTGCAGGGCGGCCGCGCGGTCAATCAGGTCCTGCCCGCGACCGCCGCGGCCGCCGAGCTGGGGCGCAGGATTGCCGCCGCGTCCCCCTGGTCCGGTGTTGACGCCCATCGCCTGCGCCTGCTGGACGAGCATCTCGACCTCGGCCATCACCGTCTCGCGGATGGCGCCGATGCCCTGGTTGCGCGGCATCGCGCTCACGATGTAGTCGCCCGGCTGGAGGCCGTAGACACGGTACATGCCGCGGTCGTCGGTCGTGTCCTGGCCGGCCTGCTGCAACGTCCGTTCGCCCGTGCGCATGACGAAGCGCAGCACGCGCACCGGCGTCCCCGGGGCCGGCTCGCCGTAGTCATCGACCACGATGCCGGTGATGACACTGCCGCGCGGCATCTGGATGTTCATCCGCTCGTACTTCTGGCCGTCGAGCACCTGGACTGGCGTGCCCGGGCGGCCGGCGCTCCGGGCGCCGTAGCTTGCGCTGACGTAGCCGGCCTTCGAGGCGCCGAGCGTGAAGCGGCCGGCCGGCAGCGCCACGAACGTGAATCGCCCTTCGTCGTCGGTCACAGTGGAGCGACCGCCTCGCAGTTCCGGGCCGGTGAGGCTCACGCGGGCCCGGCGAACGGGCGCGCCGCTGCCGTCGGTCGTGACGACACCGGTGAGCGACGCCGCGCCGACCGGGGCATTGCGGTTGTCACGCGTCTGGCCGGGCGTCGGTACGACGCCGCCGGTGACCTGGGCGGCCACGCCGAGCGTCGCCAGGGTGATCGCTGACGCCACCAGTCCTGCCAGTCCCCGCCGCTTCGTTCGGTTCATTGCATCTGCCTCACTGTGTTCGACTACCGCGGACCGTGAAAGGTTTACATGACCCCCGGCGTCTTTTCACTTCAGTACCGAGACTGGCGAGACCTGGCCCGCAGCCACGGTGACCCGCACGGGCCGGCTCCCGGTTTCGGAAAGCGTCCGGGCGTCGCGCCAGCGGTCGTCGGCCCGGTCGTCGAGCACGACGACATCGTAGGCTCCGGGCGCGAGGCCGAGGAGCGTGAACAGTCCGTAGACGCTGGCTCGTACCGAACGGACCGTGTGCGGGGCCGCGTCGGCGTCGAGGCCGGCCGCGCGGCCGGCCGGCACCGCCACCACCCGCGCCCCGGGCTGGGCCCGGCGCATCGAATCGTAGACCGTGCCCGCGATTCCGGCCGGCCGATCGGTCAGCGTCACGATGACTTCGAACGCGTCGGCGCCGACGCCGAGGTCGACCGGGTTCTCGAGCACGTCCCTGCCGAACTGCGTGACCGACGACACGAACCAGCCGGCGGGCAGGCCGCCGGCTTCGACAATGTATCGCCCGGGGCGAACGCCGGTAAACTCGAACGTGTCGTCCGGGCCGACGCCTAGCGGCGGTACGTCGGCCGTGGCGCCGGTCGACCGGCGCAGACGGACGTGCAAGCCGGCGCGTTGCTCGGCCGGCGGTGCGTCGCCCGGGCCATCGAACTCTACGCGGCCGGCGAGCGTGGCGCCGCTCGTCATCGTGACAATCACGTCGTCGACGTCGCGGTCGAACACGGCGAGGGGCGTCTCTGCGAACAGCCTGGCCGGGCCGAGGAGCGGCTGCGTCTCGGCGGCGACCGCCGGCGGTGCCATCGAACGGATCCGGGTCACGCTGGCCAGTCCGACGACCGCGCTCCGGGCGTGCAGGACGTACGCCCCGGCCGGGACGCCGACCAGCGCGAACGACCCGTCTGGTGCCGAGACGGTGGCGGCCACGGTTGCCGGCACGCCGCTGTCGGCGGCACCGTGCCGGATGAGACGCAGCAGCATGCCGGGCACCGGACCGTCGGGTCCCTCCACCCGGCCGGTCACACGCGCCGTCGGCTGTGGCGTCAGAATGACGTTGACGCCGTGTCGTGCCTCGCCTGACGCCAGTGCGATCGGCACGGCCGACTCGACCGAGTCAGATGCCGGGTAGAAGTGCGTCGGATAGCCGACGCGCGTGCCGTCGGGCGAGGCCGGGGGTGTCGCGGCCGCCCCGATCATCACGCCATTGGCCTCATCGTCGTCAAAGAGCATCCCGGGCATCGGATGGCCGACCGTCGAGGAACCCGGGCCGCCGTTCATGAAGAAGACGGCCATGATGTTGGCGGTTGTCGCGCCCGTCCGGCCGACCTCCTCGAGCGTCGCGAGCGGCATCGAGGCTTGCACCGATGGCACGACGACGACGTACTCGCCGGGCAGGAGGCCGGTCAGTCGGTACGCGCCCAGGTCGTTTGTCTGCGTGCGCGTGACCGACAGCCACGTCTCGCCGTCTTCGGTGAACTCGCGACGAAGCGCCTCGACGGGAACGCCAGTCAGCGGCTCGCTGGCTTCGTCACCCACGACGCCCGCAATCGTGGCCGGTCGGAACATCGGGATCTCGACGTCGGTCCGCCACTCGCCGGGCGAGAGCGGCAGGTCCAGCGCATCGCCGCCGGCGCGCACGCGCCCGAAGGCGCCGTCAAAGTAGCCGTCGCGCATGGCCGTGATCGAGTAGTGGCCGGCCGGCAGACCGCGGAAGTAGAAGCGCCCGCGCTCGTCGGCGACGCGCGTGACGGGCTGGCTGCCGCCCTCGAGCCGCACGATGGCGCGGCGAACCGCACCGCCACTGGCTGCATCGATGACGCGGCCGATGACGACGGCGGGACGCAGGTCGGGCGGCGCCTGCTGGGGGCGTGGCGCGGTCGCGGGCGCGGCATGCGATGCGCCGAGCGAGACGAGCATGACAGCGGCCAGGCGGATCATCGGAACGTTCGCTCCAGGATCACCACGAGAGGCATTGCGGCCGTTTCCGAGCCGACGCTGACCGGCACGCGCGCGGAGTACGCGTCCTGACCGGCCTGGCGCTTCAGACTCGCGAGGAGGGTGTAAGACCCGTGCGGTACGAACGGCATGGAGAATCGTCCGTGGATGTCGATGGTGGTCGCCGGGATAGGGTGGGTCGCGCCGCCGGGGGCGTCCGGCACCAGGGCCACGCTCAGCCCACCGGGAAGGCCGGCTGGCATGCCGGTCACGGTCCCCGTGACAAACGCCATCGGCGTCGTCCGCATGGTGAAGCTGATGCCGGCGTACTCACGACCGCCCTCGACGTCGACGGCCTGAGCGTGCGCGCGGTCGTCGCCCGGGTAGAACGTCGCCGCGTAGCCGACCAGGGGCGTGTGGGCGACCGGCGCCGGGAGCGGCGGCGCGCTTCCCGCTGCCGATTCGACGTCGTTGGACCAGCCCTGGAGGACGTTGATCCACTGAGCGGTCGTCAGGACGTCGGCGGGGAATTCACCGAGCGGCCGCGGACTGTAAGTCGGGGTGGCGCCGATGATGTACTTGCCCGGCGGCAGACCAGCAACGCGATACTCGCCGCGGTCGTCAGTGATGGCCGATCTGCCGGTGCTCGTCGGAGCGCCGTCGAGCGCGCTTTGGCGGAAGAGCCCGACGCGCAGCTCCGCCATGGGCTCGCCGAACTCGTCGAAGACCTGCCCGGAGATCGTCCCGCCCCTTGCCAGGCGGAACGTCACGAGCGGCGGTGGCTTGCCGTCGTCGAGCTGAACGGACACGCCGGGCGGAATCGCGCCCGGCGGGGCAGCGATGTCGTAGAAGACCTCGTGGAGCACGCGCAACCTCGCCCGGCCGGAGGGAAGGCGGCGAAGCCAGGCGCGGCCCTGGCGGTCGGTGAACTCGAGCGCGCCGCGCATGGTCGTGCCCTCGATGACGCTGACCGTGACCCGTACCCTGGGAATGGGCCGGCCGGTGTCGGCGTCGACGACGCGGACGAAGATGGAGTGCAGATTGGACTGCGCAGCTGACGTCGAGACGGTCGCGGCCGTCACGAGCGCGATGAACGCGAGCCTGAGCGTCATCCGGGTCCCGGACCATTCTGACGCCGAAAAGACTCTTTAAGACGCCGGGGGTCTTGTAACTTTTACTCGACTCGCAGGTCGTTGCGGAGGCTGGCGGCGCCGGTCACCTGGGCGAGAGCGAACGCCAACTGGCGCTCGACGTGGCTCGCGACGACGCCGGCCAGCCGGACGTCTCCGCGCTCGACGACGATGTGGATTGGCGGACGCGCCATCGCGGCGTAATGCCAGAAGGCCGGGTGACCGTAGATGGCGTTGGCAATCGACTGGCGCAGGGCGGTGTCGCTTTCGAGTCGCGGCAACACCTTGATGGCGTTGACGACCTCGCGCACGCCGGCGAGGGCGCCCACGCGCGCTTCGAGGCCGGTTCGCTTGTCGGGCCGCGTGACGCGCCCGTCGAGGCGGACGACGGCCCGGTCGACGGTGACCGTCACGTCATCGAAGATCGAGAAGTGGACGTAGCTCCTGACTGACTCGATGGCGCGGTCCGCCAGACGCGCGTCGTGCGCCTGGGCCTCGACCGCGGATGGCATCGACGGCACCGTCAGCAGCCAGCCCACGAGCAGCACACCGGTCCGCATGGACCCTCACTCGCGGGCGCCGCAGCATCATCTGGGTAGACGAGCAAGACGGGTGCCACGGCCGGCGCGCGCCCGGCCGGACGCGGCCGATGCCGCCTGTCCTCCACGGATTCCAGGCCATGGACACCGGGAATGGACTGGCCGAGTCCGGTGTCTCAGATCAGGACGATAGTGAACACGCCCAGCGCGATGAGCGCGACCTGGCGCACCGGACTGCGGTCGAGTTCGCCGCGGTGCAGGCTGGGGATCAAGTCCGACATCGCGACATACAGGAAGTTGCCGGCGGCAAAGGCGAGGACGTACGGGATGACCCAGGGCACCTGTGATCCGAACAGGAGCATGATGGTGGCTCCCGTCAGTCCGCCAAGGGCCGAGATCAGATTCAGGATGAGCGCGCGCTTGCGCGAGTAGCCGGCCGCGAGCAGGATGGCGAAGTCCCCGGCCTCCTGCGGGATCTCGTGCGCGGCGACGGCCAGCGCCGTCGTGGCACCGAGCGGCAGCGAGATGAGCGCCGCCGCCGCAATGACGACGCCATCGACAAACGTGTGCACCGCATCGCCGACGATCACGAGCGTGGCCGTACTCCGATGGATCTCGCACGTCTCGTCGCCGTGGCAGTGCCGGAGCAGGACGAGTTTCTCGAGGACGAAGAACGACAGGATGCCGAAGAGCAGCGCGCCGAACACGGCCGGCGGCGCCAGCGCCTCGAGGGCTTCAGGGACGAGCCCGAGGAGCGCCGCGCCGAGCAGCGTGCCGACCGCGTACGACACGAGCCACGGGACGACGCGCGTCCGCACCTCGTTCCGGGCGAGCAGCAGCAGCGAGGCCGTCAGCAGGCCGCCGACGCTGCCGGCTACCGACAGGGCAAGCGTCACGGGCCAGACCAGCACGACGGGATCCTACACGACGGCAAACGACGGGGGCCGGGGGTTCAGTTTGCGACGAATCCCCGACGTGCCCGGACCGTGTAGTTACCGCGCACGCGCACCTCGATCGTGTGCCAGCGGCCGTCCTTGGGTACCGACGACACGTAGCCGATGAAGTACTGACGGCTGAGTTCGTCGGCGATGCCGGCGGTGGCCGGATCCAGATCGCGTGCTGACACGATGATCTCCGTCCGGCCGCCGCTGTCGTCGGTGATCGCACGCAGGGCATCGGCGTTGACGCGATCGGATGACCCGGAGGGCGCTGGGCGTCGCGGCGCCGGGGACGGAGGTGGCGGGGGCGTGGTCGTCTTCGTCACGACGGGTTTCTGTCCCGGGAACGCGGTTGGCACCGGGCGCGGCCCGGCCGGGTCCCCTCCTGTCGGGCCGGTCGTCGTCGAGGCCGAGCTTGCGGCGTAGGCGCGGCTCGAATCGCCCGACGCGTCGATGCCGATGGCGTACACCAGCACCTCGGTCTCGCGGATCAACCGCTGCAGCGCAGGCAGACGCGTCCGGCTGCTCGTGTCGTTGCCGTCGGAGATGACAACGAGTGCCTTCTTGCGGCGCGTGCCGCTCTCTGCAAGCGGCACGGCCTCTGCCACCGTGTCGTACACCGCGGTGCCGCCGGCCGGGCGCGCCGAGCCGAGCGCGTGACTGACGGCGCGCCGGTCGTCGGTCCACGGCTGGATGAGTGTCGGCCGCGTGTCGAAGCGGAAGAGAAACACCTCGTCCTGCGGTCCCAGCAGATCGAACAGGAAGCGATCGAGCGCCGCCCGCGCCGCCGCAATCTTGTCGCCGGCCATGCTGCCGCTCGTGTCGAGCGCGATGCCGAGGCTGACCGGGACGCGCTCGGCCTCGAACTGGGAGATCGTCTGCGGGCGGCCGTCCTCGTAGACGGCGAAGTCTTCGGCGCGCAGGTTGGGAACGAATCGCCCGTGTTCGTCGGTCACCGTGGCGGTGACGCTGATGAGGTTGACGCCGCTCCGGAACGAAAACCCCTGGTCGGCCTGCTGCCCGTGACCGCGATCGGCGGCGGGCGTCGCGAGTGTGCCGAGCGACAGGGCTGTGGCGAGGGCAAGCGGACGGCTGCGCATGGCCTCAGCCCTCGACCCGTCGCGGCGTGGATGGCGGATCCGGATTCCGATCGATGCCGTTCTGCACCTCGCCGGTCGTGCCGCCCGGCTCGCTGCCCCGCCGGTCGACGTGCGCGACGACATCACCCTCGTCGGTGCGGAATCCCACCCGATAGCGGGTTACGCCGGACACCTTCGGGATCGTGACGACAAACGGCGACTCGTCGCCGGGCTGCAGGGTCCTGATGTCGAGCGGCGCGCGGCCACTCGCAAAGTACTGGCCGTCGGCATCGAACAGGTACACCACGGCGACGACGTTGCGCGCGGCGCCGCCCCCGAGCGGGTTCTGGACGAAGCCGGTGACCGTGAAGGCCTGACCGCCGGTGTCAGTGTGGCGCAGCGAGATGAGTTCGAGTGGCGTCTTCGAGGGCTCCGGTGAGGTCAACTGCCGGCCGATGCCGACAATCGCGTCGGCGTGCCGCACCGCATAGACCATGCCGGTCCCGACACCCAGGACGACGATGGCTGTGGCCGCTGCTGTCCAGAACTGCCCGCGCGGTCGGCCCGGCGGGATGTCGTGTGCCGTGCCGAACATGCCATCGGCGACCACCGGCGGCGGATCGGGTTGCACGGTTGCCTGCTGGACGACCGGTTCGGGACGTGGCTCGGCGAGCGGCAACCGACGCGGTTCGGGTACACGGGCGTCGGCTTGTTGTGTCGCCGGACGAATCTCGAGGTCCCACCCGGCTTCGAGCGCGGCGTCGTGCTCGCGGTCGGACATCGGCCGCCGGGTGTGCATCGGCTCGCCGAGCTCAGCCGCGTTCTCGCGCGCGAGTTCATCGAGCATGGCCACTCGCGCGGCCGATCGCTCCCGGTCTTCACGGAGCAGTTTCCACGCCGCCGCCGCCATGAAGGCGGCGAGGACGAGGAGCAGCACGATGCCAACGACTACAAGAGCGATCATGATTACCTCAACGAGAACTCGACCGAGACGCTGACGAGCACGTCAACCGCGGCACCCATCCGGCGCGCGGGGGCAAAGCGCCACTGGCGCACGGCTTCGACGGCCGTTTCGTCGAGGCCCGCGCCCAGTCGCCGGACGACGCGCAGGTTACTCACCGTACCATCGCGGCCGACGACGATCTCGAGGACGACATCGCCCTCGATCCCGAGGCGACGGGCTTCAGCCGTGTAGGCGGCGCGCACCTCACGCACGAGCGTCGGCGGCTCGATGCCGCTGCCTGGCCGGTACGGGCCACCGCCGGTGCCGCCGCCAGAGCCGTCACCGATGCCGCCGCCCGTGCCGTCACCCAGGCCGGCACCCTGTCCGGTGCCGAGGCCACCGCCGCCGCCAGGTCCGGCGCTTGGGTTGGCCACGGGGGCGGGGGGGTCGGGCAGCCCTGCCAGGTCGACCGTGTCTGCGGCGACGGGACTGACGGGCGCCTGGACGGCCCAGGGCAGCGCCAGGGCCGGCCGCGGAGCCTCCGGAACGGGACGAGGTGGCGGCGTGACACGCGGCTCGGGCCGGCGGGGCAGTGGGCGTGGTGGCGCCGCAACGCGCCGGACGGGCGGAACAGGGCTCGACACCCGTTCGGGTGCCGGCGCCTTGATCTGGGCCGGTGGGGGTGGTGCCGGCATGCGAAGGCCCCCGCCGCCCCCGCCGCCACCCGGGCCGGGGGTGTGCAGGAACACGAGACGCACGGCCTTCTGCTGGGGGATCAGTACCTCGGTGTTCTCCGACCGCAGCCATCCCCACGTCGACGCAGCGATAAGGAAAAGGGCCAGGAGGCTGTGAAGCGCCGTCGAGGTGACAAACGACATGCCGCCGCGGTTGCGCCGCGCGGGCCGTATGACGGTGAGGGGCATGCGGTCGCGGGCCGGGAGCGTCGAGCGGCCCGAGAGCGCCCGGACCAGGCGGACGGCGTCGGCCTGCGCGATGAAGCCGCGGCTGGACAGCACCTGTCCGGTTTCGAGCAACGCGACGACATCGGTGGCCGGCACGCCAGCCGCACGCGCGACTTCTGCGGGCGTGTAGACCTCAGGCAGGCGTGGGAGTGCGGAGGAAACACCCATATCGGACTAACATTCCTGTTATCGGCGGGTAGCGCGGCACCAAAA
>DATKDF010000137.1:0-5071 GCA_035512795.1 Vicinamibacterales bacterium | reverse complement strand
ATCACGTCGACGTGGCCCTGCACGTGCCAGCCCTGCTCGTTCTCACCCCACCCGTGCATCAGATAGAGGACCGGGTACCTGGTCTTCGTCTCGGCGTCGTAGCCCGGCGGCGTGTAGACGTAGGCGCGACGCCAGGCGCCGGTCACCGACGAGCGGTACCAGCGCTGCCGCACCTCGCCGCGTGGCACGTCCTGGTGTGCGAAGTAGGCGCCGTCCGGGTCCGGCACTTCGATGGCGCTGTTCCACCATCCGCCGCCGAAGAACGAGCGCGTGGCGGGATCGGCCACGACGGCGCCGTCGATCTGGATCGTGTAGTAGTGGAAGCCGATCACCTGTGGCGTGGTCGTGACGTGCCACAGCCCGTCGGCCTGCTTGGCCATGTCGAAGCCGGCCCCGACCCGCACGCGCACCTTCTGCGCATCCGGCGCCGCGACCCGGAACATCACCCGGTTGTCGGGCAGCACGCAGGGATACGGGGCGCCGGGGATGTTGAGCGCGTTCGGCTGGCAGTCCGCCGGCGGCTGGGCGGCGGCGGTGCCGGCGATGGCCGCGCTGGCGGCCAGGGTGAGCAGCAGGGTCTTCAGCATGGTCTTCAGCATGGGCCTCGTGCCGGACCTCACGGCCGGACTCCGATCACCGTGACCGACTTCGGCGCCAGCGTCAGCGACAGGCGACTGCCTTCGAGCTTCACCTCGACCGGCTTCGGCACGACGGTATTCGGCGATTCGATCGTGTTCACGCTGTCGATGGCCGGGCCCGTCAGCGTCTCGCCCGACGCCGAACGGGGCGTCATGCCGGTGAGCGTGGTCGCGATCTCGGCCGGCCGGTTGGGATCGACGTTGGTCAGCGACAGCCACAGCGTGCCCGAGGCGTCCTTGGCCGCCATCACATCGACCCGCGGCAGCGAGATCGCGCCGTGCGTGTAGCGGCCGGCGTCCAGGGACACCGGCACGAAGGTCGCGTCCTGGAACGGCACGTACATCTTGAAGGCGTGATAGGTCGGCGTCAGCACCATCTTCGGCCCGTCGGTGAGGATCATCGCCTGCAGCACGTTCACCATCTGGGCGATGTTGGCCATCCGGACGCGATCGGCGTGGCGCGCGAAGATGTTGATGTTGAGGGCGACGATGATGGCGTCGCGGACGCTGTTCTGCTGGGCCAGGAAGCCGGGCGTGGTGCCCGGGAGCTGCGCGTACCACGCGCCCCATTCGTCGACGACCAGCGCGACCTGCTTCTTCGGATCGTACTTGTCCATGATCGCCGAGTGCTGCTTGACCAGGGCGTCCATCTTCAGCGTGTCCTGCAGGATCTCGACGTACGCCTTCTCGTCGAAGCCGACCGACTTGTAGGAGGCCGGGAAGCGCACCACCGTGTAGTTGTGCAGCGACAGGCCGTCCATGTGGTCCCAGCTCCAGTGGCGGCCCTTCCACGACTTCATGATCGTCTCGGTCCATTCGGCGAACCGCGGATCGCCGCCGCCGGGGCCCACCGCGATCTTCAGCATCCGGTCGCTCTTCCGCTGCGCCGGGTTGAAGTTGCGGACGAAGCGGCTGTAGATGCGGAGCTGGCTCAGGTAGTAGTCGGCGGACATGTTGCCGCCGCAGTCCCAGTTCTCGTTGCCGATCCCGAGGATGGCGATCTTGTAGGGCGCCTGCCGGCCGTTCGCGGCGCGCTCCTTTGCCAGCGCGGTCGGCTCGGAGGTCGTGAGGTACTCGAGCCAGTCGGCCGCCTCGGCGGGCGTGCCGGAGCCGACGTTCACCGACAGGAAGGCCTCGGCGCCGATCTGGTCGATGAAGTCGAGGAACTCGTGGGTGCCGAACGTGTTCGGCTCGGTGACGCCGCCCCAGTTCGGGTTGAGCGTGACCCGACGCGAGCCCAGCGGCCCGATGCCGTTCCGCCAGTGGTACTCGTCGGCGAAGCAGCCGCCCGGCCAGCGCACGTTGGGGACCTTGATCGCCTTCAGTGCCGCCACGACGTCGTTGCGGATGCCGCGCGTGTTCGGAATCGGCGAGTCGGGCCCGACCCAGACCCCTTCATAGATGCCCTTGCCGAGGTGCTCGGCGAACTGCCCGAAGAGCTGGCGGTCGATCTTCGCTCCCGTCTTCGACGCGTCGAGGGTCACGGCGATGGCCCCGGCAGCGGGCGCCTGGGGGGCCGCGTCCACGGCGGCGAGGCCGGCGACGACGACGAGCACGGTGGACATCGCGCTGCCGGCGAACAGCCGGGCGTGGCGCGGGAATGAAACGGTCATCGGTGCTTCTCCGGGGGCGCACGCCGATTCCGCCGGCGCGAGAGGCGGGCGTCTGAGGACTGCAAAGAAAAGATCAGGAGTCGGGCGAGAGCGTATGCGCTTTCAGTTCGTGCCGTCAATACAGAGGCGGGCTCTCGCCCGGACCCGCGGCTGCGGCAGCGATATCGCGTACATTCCCGCCGCAGACGAGCGTCAGCGGGGCGCCGGGCCGGTCGAGTCGCGCACCACCAGCTCGGGCTCGACCACGAACTCCTGCTCGCGCGGGACGTCGTCCCGCATCAGGCAGTCGCAGATGGTGCGGCCGATCTGCTCGCGCGGAATGTGCACGGTGGTCAGCGCCGGCACGGCGAACTGGGCCAGCGTCACGTTGTCGAATCCGGTGACCGACAGGTCCTCCGGCACGCGCAGGCCGCGGGAGCGGGCCTCGCGCAGCGCCCCGACGGCCATGACGTCGTTGACGCAGATCAGCGCGGTCGGGCGCGGCGACCGGGCCAGCAGCACGCGGGCGGCCTGCCGGCCGCCTTCGAGCGTGTCGGCGTCGGTGGCCGTCTCCACCTCGAGGCCGGCGTACTTGGCGGTGGCGTCGCGGAGCGACTGCACGCGCTCCTTGATGGGGCCCAGCGCGGCGTGGTGACCGATGTAGCCGACGCGTCGATGGCCCAGGCTGTACAGGTACGACGTGAGCTTGGCCATGCCGCCGCGATAATCGACGCGGATGTTGGTGATGTTCGGCCGCGGCGTCCCGACGTCGTAGAAGACGACCGGGATCCGCTGGCCGCTCAGCTCGTCGATCAGCGCGGTGTCCATCTCGGAGACGATGGCCGCCACGCCCGCGAGCCGCCGCCCGAGCATCAGCCGGATGCTCGTCACCAGCCGCTCCGAGCTGTAGTCGGTGTTGGCCATGATCACCTCGTAGCCAGCCGCGTGCGCTCCCGCCTCGACGATCTTGTAGACATCCAGGAAGAACGGGTTCTCGATGTTCGAGACGATCACGCCGATGCTCCGGCTGCGGCCGCCGGCCAGGCTCTGGGCATGCAGGTTGGGGCTGTAGTTCAGCTCCTGTATCACCTTGAGCACGCGGGCACGCGTCGAGCTCTTGACCGACGTCCCCTTGTTCAGCACCCGCGAGACGGTGGCCGTCGAGACGCGCGCGCGCCGGGCCACTTCCTGAAGCGTCATCGCGGCATCTTCTCACGCGGCGCGGCCGCGGCCCCTGCTGCCAGGGCCGTCGCTGTAAGCGCGCGGCAGCTAGTTCTAGCCTGCAATTTAAGGATATATGACGGATCTGCGAGCCGATTTGACGGTGGTCGATGAAAGCGCATACAGTCGGCCTGCCGCTGAGCTCTTCCTTGACTGGCCACCATGCATCATTACTCCGGCCGTGACGCCTTCGACGACGATCGCTCCGACGAGCCCAGGGTCGTCCTGAGGCTGTGCCTCATGGCGCCCGACGAGGCGAGCGGAGAGCCGAAGTTCATTTCGTCGTTCCTGAAGCCGACCGCCATGCCTCTCTCGCTGGCGAGTCCGGACGTGAACATCGCCATCGAAGTCCAGGGCGAACGGCGTGTCTTCAAGCCCACGCAGGTCACTTGGGACGACGCGCGCGGCGTCTGCATCGTCGAGATCGTCTGGCTGGTCGCGGACGTGGCGAGCTATGCCGAGGCGGTCGACGAGACCGAACCGTGGCCCGCCTGACGCGCTTGCGCAGCCGGTGACCGACTGTCAGCGCTCCCACGCCGCGTGGCGCTGAGACGGTGAATCTCTTGTTCGAGCCGAACCTTCGACCGTCAGCGACCGGGGTCGGCATCAAGGACGTCGCGCGGCGGACCGGCGTCTCGATCGGGACGGTGCATCGCGCGCTCAACGACCAGCCGGAGATCAGCCCGGGCACGCGCGCCCGCGTCCTGGCCGCCGCGGCCGAACTGGGCTACGCGCCGAACCTCGCCGCGCGTTATCTGCGCTCACGCAAGCAGCTGCGGATCGCGGTGCATCTGCCGGATCGGGTCGCGCTGTTCTGGGAGGCGCTGCGTGAGGGGATCCGCGAGGCGTCCGCTCCGCTGGCGCCGGCCATCCAGGTCGCATTTCACTCCTATCCCCGCCTCGGCGAGGGGGACATCCCGCTGATCGAGCGCGCGCTCGCCGACGGCGTCGACGGGCTCATCATCGCGCCGGGCAATCCCGCGGCGCTCGCGCCCCACCTCGAAGCGGCTGCCCGGCAGAAGGTGGCGGTCGTCTGCGTGGTGACCGACGCGCCGCGCAGCCCGCGCCTGCTCTCGGTGTCGGCGGATTCGTTCACGGTCGGCGCGGTCGCCGGCGAGCTGCTTGGCCGATTCCTGCCGGGTGGAGGCCAGGTCGGCTTCTTCACCGGCTGGCTGACCACCCAGGATCACGCCGACAAGCTGCGCGGCTTCACCCGGAGCCTGGCGACGATCAATCCGGGCCTCACCCTCGGCCCTGTCGTCGAAGCCCACGACGACGAACGGGAGGCGCGCCGTCGCACCCGGGAGGTGCTGCGGGCCCATCCGCACCTGAGAGGGCTGTACATCAGCACGAGCAACTCCCTGCCGGTGCTCCGCGCCGCCGAACGGGAAGGGCGCCTGGCCGGCCTGACCGTCGTCGCCACCGACCTCTTTCCCGAGCTCGTCGACCTGATTCGTCTGGGCAAGGTCGCGGCCACGGTCTATCAACGTCCGCTCGCGCAGGGCCGCATCGCCCTGGAATCGCTGTGCCAGTTCCTCCAGAACCGCCGGCCCCCGGCGCCCAGCCACCGGGTCGTTCCCTACGTCGTCGTGCGCAGCAACCTCGACGTGGTCCTCGAGC
>DATKDF010000136.1:0-6695 GCA_035512795.1 Vicinamibacterales bacterium | reverse complement strand
GCCGACGAAGCGGGCCGCAGCCGGATCTACGGCGGCATCCACTGGGAGTACGACAACGTCGCCGGGCTGGCGTGCGGGCGCGAGCTGGCCCAGTTCGTCTTCGCCAACTTCCTGCGGCCGCACGTCGATTGAGGGCCAGCGCCGGCGGGATTCTCCCGGTCGGACCTGCGATGCTGTGTCTCGTGTCAGGCGCTGACGCGGCCGATGGCGATGCCAGGAGGCAGGGGCCAGCGGCTCATAACGGGCGAGATGCGGCGCGACAGATCCCCGAACTCTGCGCCATGCGCCTCGACGCGCTGAACGATCTCGGCGCGGCGGTCCGTCCGGGCCAATGCGGGCGCGTGCAGGCCGACCCACACGAGCAGCGCAAGCATCACCCACACGGCGAGCACTCGTTGTCGCATGCTCCCGCACTCAGCTCGTCAGGAACGCCGCAAACGCCTGCCAGGCGGCCGTCCCCGACAGTATCAGCCGCAAGGGCACCGACAGCACCAGCGCCAGTCCGCCCCAGATGTAGACGGGATGTACGCGCCGGCGTGACCACACATCGTAGGCCACACCGAGCACGATGAAGACGAATGCCAGACCGAAGAAGCCGAAGGGGCCGAGCGGCAGCACGCCCGGGAGGCGAGCCACCGGGGCAGCCAGGAGGCTGACGTACGCGAGCAGCATCAGCCGCTTGTGCGCCTCCCGGTTGCGGCGCTGCCACAGCGCCGATCCCACGAGCGCCGCGAAGAGCACCATGTCCCCAAGGGGAATCGCCAGGAACGTCAGCGGCTCGACACCGGGCGGCGCCATGCCTGCGGCCGCCGCCGCAATGGCCAGGCTCACACCCGCCACGATCATTGACGCGGCGAGCGCGGCGCCCGCGATGCCCAGGCGCTGGTGCACGCGCACCCGGCGGGTGGCGACGAGCGCGGTCTGCGTGATGAACAACAGCACCCAGCCGGTGAACAGCAGGCCGTGCAGGTGCACCAGCGGCGATACCGCAAACCCACCGAACGTCGTGGGCTGGCCGCTGCCCAGCATGGGCAGATAGTACGTCCTCGCGAAGCCGGCAAAGGCGACCAGCGCCATCGCCACGGCCATGCCGCTGTAGAACAGCCGATCCCGATTGACATGTTGCGCGATCGATGGAGCGGAAGAGACGACGACGGCTTCTGCCATAGAGGGTCCGTTTCGGTGGGTGTGCGGAAGGCTACCACGGGTAGCAACACGATCCGTCGCAGGTGTGGCGTGATCAACAACGGGGGCCGCCGGCGAAGCCGCCCCGTCTATCACGACTCGAGCACGATCAGCGTCGCACGCCCATCCATGACGTCCACTCCCGAGGGGCGTGTGATGTAGCGGTTCCCCGCTCGAGGCCGATGCCCTCCACCGACAGCCAGACGTCGGCCGCCGGCTGTGTCTCGTGTCAGGCGCTGACGCGGCCGATGGCGATGCCAGGAGGCATAGGCCAGCGGCTCATAACGGGCGTGTAGAATCCAGCGTGGCATCATGACAGCGTTCCTGCCTCGTCGCGCCGTGAGGATGCTGGCGGCCGGCGTCCTGGCCGCAGGCCTTGCGGCCGTTGGCGCCCGACAGGAGCAACCGCCCTACGATCTCGTCCTGCGCGGCGGCACGGTCGTTGACGGTACGGGCGTGCCGGGTTTTGCGGCCGACGTCGGCATCCGTGGCGACCGGATCGCAGCCGTCGAACGGAATGGCATTCCCGCCGGCCAGGCTCGGGAAACGTTGACCGCGTCCGGCCTCGTCGTGGCGCCCGGGTTCATCGATCACCACGCCCACATCCAGACGACCATCCACGAGCACCCGCTCGCGGAGAACTTCACGCGTCAGGGCATTACGACCATCCTGGCCAGCCTGCACAGCGGCAGCCAGCCGTGGCCGCTCGACGAGTACATGGCGGCGCTCCGGGTGGCGCCGAACGTGGGGTTCTTCGCCGGGCACTCCTGGGTGCGCACGCGCCTCATCGGCCTCGAGAACCGCGCGCCGACCGCGGCCGAGCTCGACGAGATGAAGCGGCTCGTCGAGGTGTCGATGCAGCAGGGCGCGCTCGGCCTCTCGACGGGCCTCGTCTACGTGCCCGCCAACTACGCGACGACCGAAGAGGTCATCGAACTGGCGAAAGTAGCGGCGCGGCACGGCGGCATCTACGTCTCGCACATGCGCGACGAGGCCACGGGCCTGCTGGACTCGGTGGCCGAGCTGATCCGTATTGCCGAAGAGGCCGGCTTGCCCGGCCAGATTCAGCACCACAAGGCCGTGGGCGTCACCCAGTGGGGCTGGAGCGAGAAGACGCTGGCGATGGTGGATGCCGCGCGCGCCCGCGGGCTCGACATCACGCTGGACCTCTATCCCTACACGGCGTCCAGCACGGGTTCGAGCGTGCTCTTCCCCCAGTGGGCGCTGGCCGGCGGCAGGCAGGGCTTCGCCGGCCGCATCGCCGATCCCGGTCTGCGCGAGAAGATCGAGCGCGAGATGCGCGACATCTTCGAGAAGGAGCGCGGCGGCGGCGACCTTCGCAATGTCCAGTTCCGCACGCTGCCGTCCGAACGGCGCTACGACGGGCGCACGCTGGCCGATCTTGCCGCCGACCGCGGGCTGCCGAACAGCATCGAGACCGGCATCCATCTCGCCATCGAGCTGCAGCTGGCCGGCGGCTTCTCGGCCATCTACCACGCCATGCACGAAGACGACGTGCGGCGGATCATGCGGCATCCGTTCGCGATGTTCGACACCGACGGTGACCCGGTGGGCTTCGGCGTCGGATTCCCGCACCCGCGGAGCTACGGGACGTTCCCGCGCGTGCTCGGCCGCTACGTCCGCGAGGAGGGTGTGCTGACACTCGAGGAGGCAATCCGGAAGATGACGTCGCTCTCGGCGGCGCAGATCGGCCAGCACGAGCGCGGCCGCGTCATGCCCGGCATGTTCGCGGACGTGACCGTGTTCGATGCCGACACGATCGTCGACCGCGCCACGTTCGAGGATCCGCACCAGTTCCCGGCCGGCATCCGCCACGTCATCGTCAACGGCACGCCCGTCATCCGCGACGGCGCGCTGACGGGCGCCACGCCCGGACGCGTGCTGAAAGGGCCGGCGAGGCGGTGAGGACTGCTGCGGGAAGACGACAGATCTGAGAAATGGTCATCACCGAGAGGCGGCAGGTTCAGACGTCCGGGCAGGGCGATGCACACGATCTCACGGATCTGGCCGCCGAGGCCGTCCGCACGTCCGGCCTCACGGCCGGCGTCGTCACGGTGTTCGTGGCTGGCTCCACGGCGGCGGTGACGACGATCGAGTTCGAGCCCGGGGCGGTTGCCGACTTCAACAGACTGCTGGAGCACCTGGCGCCGCGCAACGGCGAGTACCGCCATCACCTCAGATGGGGCGACGACAACGGGTCGAGCCACGTGCGGGCGGCGCTGCTCGGGCCGTCGCTCACGGTGCCGTTTGCCGCCGGCCGGCTCACGCTCGGCACCTGGCAGCAGATTCTCCTCCTCGAACTCGACACCTCACCGCGCGAGCGCGAGATCGTGCTGCAGATTGTCGGCGAGTGACTCAAAGACGTCGGGCCGGTGCCGAACCACTTGACGCCCAGTCGGTCGCGCGTATGCAGGCTCGATGCCGGATCGTCGAGCGAGCCGCGGGCCTGCGCGTACACCCAGCCGCCCTGTACGGCCACCTCCTCGGCACGATCGCGGATGTCCGAGACGCCGGGCAGCAGGGCCGAGAGCGCGTCGAACATGTGTACGCCGTCGGCGTGTGAGTCTTGTACAATCGCGGCGCTGTTGACCGAATCCCCGTCTTTCGATCAGGCGACGGCGCTTGCGACACGGCTCCGTGCCGAGGTCGCCCGCGTCATCGTCGGCCAGGAGGTCGTGCTCGACCAGGTGTTCGCCTGCCTTCTGGCCGGCGGCCACTGCCTGTTGCGCGGCGTCCCGGGTCTGGCCAAGACGCTGCTCATCAAGACGCTCGCCTGCGCGACGAACCTCAAGTTCAGCCGCATCCAGTTCACGCCCGACCTGATGCCGTCGGACATCCTCGGCACCGACGTCATTGAAGAAGACGTCTCGACCGGCAAGCGGCAGATCCGGTTCATTCCGGGGCCGATCTTCGCCAACGTCATCCTGGCCGACGAGATCAACCGCACGCCGCCCCGGACGCAGGCGGCGCTGCTCGAGGCGATGCAGGAGTATCAGGTCACGGTGGGCGGCGTCCGCTATCCGCTCGATCGGCCCGTGTTCGTGCTCGCCACCGAGAACCCCATCGAGCAGGAAGGCACCCATCCGCTGCCCGAGGCGCAGCTCGATCGCTTCATGTTCAACGTCGTGATGGGGTATCCGGCGCCCGACGAGGAGCGTCGCATTCTCGAGTTGACGACGACGGCCGAAGACGTCGACGTGCAGGCCATCGCGACCGGTGTGGAACTGGAAGCGGCACGCCGGCTCGTGCGCGATCTGCCCGCGGCCGACAATGTCGTGTCGTACGCCCTCCGGCTCGTCCGGGCGACACGGCCGGGCGATGACACGGCGCCGGCGGCCACGCGCGACTGGGTCAAGTGGGGCGCCGGTCCGCGCGCCGGTCAGGCGCTCCTGCTCGGCGCCAAGGCGCGTGCCCTGGTCGCCGGCCGACCCGCACCCTCACCGGACGACGTCCGCGCCATCGCGCTCCCGGTGCTTCGCCATCGCGTGTTGCCGAACTTCCAGGCCGAGGCCGACGGCATCGACGCCGACCACATCGTCGGCCGCCTGCTCGAGGCGGTGCGACCGTAAGGGCCTGGGGTGTCGTCAGCGCTCGATCCGGCCGTCGTTGCCGCCGTCGGCGATCTCGAACTGGCCGCGCGCCTGATCGTCGAGGGCCTCCGCGCCGGCGAGCATCGCAGCCCGTTCCACGGCTTCAGCCACGAGTTCAGCCAGTATCGCGCGTATCGTCCGGGTGACGATCTCAAATACCTCGACTGGAAGATGCTCGGGCGGACCGACCGGCTCTATACGCGTCAGTTCCGCGAGACCACGAACATGTCGGTGACACTCGTCATCGACGCCAGTGCGTCGATGGGCTTCCCGGTGACGGGCGTGTCGAAGCTCCGGTACGCCGCCGTGGTCGCCTCGGCGATTGCGTATCTGGTCGTCACGGCCGGCGACGCCGTCGGCCTGCTGTCGAGTGGTGGCGCCGGACTCGCGTACCTGCCGGCCCGGGGTGGCCGCCTGCACCTTGGCGCGCTCCTCCAGCGGCTCTCGCACCTCGAGGCGGCGGGCCGGTGGGAGCCGCCGAAGGTCATCGGGCTGGCGGCCGAGCGCCTGCGCCGCCGCGGCCTTGTGCTCGTGCTGTCCGATTTCTACGATGACGAGGACGCGACGTTCGTGGCGCTCAAGCGCGCTGCGGCGGTCGGACACGAGGTGGTCATCCTGCACGTCGTGTCGCGCGAGGAGCGGGACCTGCCCTACGACGGGGCCGTCGCGTTCGACGATCTCGAGACGGGCGAGCGCCGTCTCGTGGATGCCGCGACCGTGCGCGACGACTACCGGGCGCGGATGGCCGCCTTCTGCGACGGTTGGCGCGACCGCGCGCGGCGCGCCGGCCTCGACTACGTCCCGCTTGGCACCGACGTGCCACCCGCGCGTGCGCTCCGTCACTATCTGCTGCGCCGGCAGGGAGCCGTACCCGCATGACGTGGGGCAACCCGTGGGCGTGGATCGGGCTGGCCGCTCTCGCGGTTCCGGTCATCATCCATCTGCTGACGACTGTGCGCGCCACGCCGATGCCGTTTCCGACCGTGCGGTTCCTGCCGCCGGCATCCCCGGCGGCCACCCACCGCCGCCGCATCGACGACTGGCTGCGACTCGTCGTGCGACTCACGATTCTTGCGCTCGCCGTGGCCGCCCTCGCACAACCGTGGCTCGCGTGGCGCGATCGCCAGCCGGCAGAGCGCGCCCTCGTGGCACGCGCGGTCGTCGTCGACTCGAGTGCGAGCATGGCGCGCCCGTCGACCGATGGGCGCGCCGCCCTCGACGTGGCTCGCAGCCGCGCGGCCGATCTCATCGGCGGCGCCCGGCTGTCGACGCTCATCGAGTCGGACGACCTTGGCGCCGCGCTGAAAGCCGCGCGGCACTGGATCGATACCACTCCCGGAGTCGGCCGGGGCGCCGGCGTGTTCGTGATCTCCGACTTTCAAGTGGGCGCATTCGTGTCCTCGGACGTTGCCGTCCTCCCGTCGGAGACCGGCGTCGAGCTCATCAAGGTCGTCGTCACCGGCGCGCCGGATGTGGAGCTGCCGCCGATCGATGTCGGCGCCGAGCGTCTGACCGCCACCGCGACCTTTGACGACACCGGCACGCGCGTGCGGTGGGTGCGCACGCCGGCCGGGTCCGGTGACCAGACGCCTGGCCCGGATCTCGAGTGGCTCGCCGGCCCCGACGACGCGGCGGCGGCCCGGGCGACGGTGGCGGCCGCTCGCCAGGTCACCGCGGTGGGTCGCCGGGAGTCGGCGGTCACACTCGTCTGGCCGGGCACGCCCGAGCGCGCCCGGCTGCTCGCCGACGCCGGGCCCGTCGGCGAGCCGTGGATGGCCGAGATCATCGGCGCGCTGCCGCGCGAGGCCGCTGTCACCGCGGCGAGCCGGCCGACCCCGGCCGGCTCGTCGCGGCTCTACCTGTTCCCCGACATCGCGCCCGGCACCCTCGAGTCGGGGG
>DATKDF010000135.1:0-2696 GCA_035512795.1 Vicinamibacterales bacterium | reverse complement strand
GGTCGAGCGGCGCGCGCGTCCGCTCCTGACCGCCCTCGATCGGGCCGGTACCGTCTACGCGCCGTCGCCGCTGCATGACGTACGGATCGCCGCCAAGAAGTTCCGGTACGCCGTCGAACTGGTGCGCGAGCTGGCAGGCGTCCCGCTGGCCGAACCGCTGCGGGCGATGAAGGCCGAACAGGAACGGCTCGGACAGTTGCACGACCTGCAGGTGGTCCAGGCGCGTCTGCAGGCGCTCGCCGGTCGGGCCGGCACGAGCCGCGCGGCCATCCGCGCGTTCAAGACTGTGACGGTCGCGCTCGAGAACGACTGCCGGGCCCTGCACGCCGAGTTTGTAGGCGGCGTGGCGGGGTTCGCCGAGTCGATCGGCCGCGCGCGCACGGCCTCGGCCCTCGCGCTCGTACAGCCGGCACCGAGGCGCATGGCCGGACGGCCCGCGAAGCCATCGACGGGCTCCGGCACCCGTGCCGGCCGGGGCCACGGGTGAGTCCCCGCGGGCGGCCACCGGATCGCACGATCTATCTCGTGCGGCACGCCATCGCCGCCACGCGCGGTCCCGACTGGCCCGATGACGACCAACGGCCGGTGACGCATCGCGGAGCCGCGCGCATGCGGCAGGTGGTCAAGGGACTCGACGCGCTCGGCGTGAAGGTCGACGTCGTGGCGACGAGCCCGCTCGCGCGTGCCGATCAGACCGCCCGGCTGCTCGCGTCCGGCCTGGGCGTGGCCGGCGACCCGCTGGTCGTGCCCGAACTGGCACCCGGCATGGACGCCGCCGTCACCGCCGCCGCGCTCGCGCGGATCGACGCGGCGACGATGGCCGTCGTGGGCCACGAGCCCGACCTCGGCCAGCTGGCGGCGTGGCTCATCGGCGCCGCCTCGCCGCTGGAATTCAAGAAGGGCGGCGTCTGCCGCCTCGACGCGCGCGAGCTGCGCCGCCCGCGCAGCGCCGCGCTCATCTGGCTGGCGACGCCGAAGATGTTGAGGGCGCTTGCCAGGGCAGCGGATCAGTGAACTCAGACAACGGTGCCCGGCTTCACGACCGCGCCTTTGGGCACGATGATGATGCCGCCGCGGATGTAGTAGCCATCGCCATCGGCGTTCTGGATGCCGCGTTCGTTGACCAGGCGCGAGTCGTCGCCGATGCGCGCGTTCTTGTCCACGATGACCCGGTCGAGAATGGCGTTGCGACCGATGCCGAGGGGCAGGTCGCCGGTCGGCTCCTCGTAGAGGTCGGCGCCGAGCACGATCGACCGCGTCACGCGTGCGCCCCGGTGGACCGACCCTCGGATGCCGATGACGCTCTGCCGGATCTCGGCCGAGTCCAGGTACGCGCCTTCGGCGACGAGCGCCTCGTCGATGGCGCATCCGTGGATGCGCGCGGCCGGGAGAAAGCGCGGCCGTGTGTAGATCGGCCGGCCCGGATGGAAGAAGTTGAAGGGCGCCCCGCGGCGCGTCAGCATCAGGTTGACGTCGTAGAACGACTGGACCGTGCCCACGTCGGCCCAGAAGCCGCGGTACAGGTACGGGTGGACGGCGTGCGTCCCGAGCGCGTGCGGGATGATCTCGCGGCCGAAATCCACGGCCGCGTCGCGCGACAGCACCTCGTAGAGCACGTCGCGCGAGAACACGTAGATCCCCATCGAGGCGACAAACGGCTTGTCGGGCTCGAGCCAGGTCGACGGCGGTCCGGCCGGGGCACTTGACGCCATTTCGGCCAGCCGTTCCGGCGACGGCTTCTCCTCGAAGCCGGCCACCCGACCCGACTGGTCGAAGCGGAAGATGCCCATCTGCGTCGCGTCCTGCGGCGTCACGGGCTGGGCGGCAATCGTGATGTCGGCCTGCCGTTCGATGTGCGATTCGATCAGGCTCGCGAAGTCCATCCGGTAGACGTGGTCGCCAGCCAGAATCAGGTAGTAGTCGGCATCGACCTCGCGGAAGTGCCGCGCGGCCTGTCGCACGGCGTCGGCCGTGCCTTGAAACCACTGTTCGCCTTCAGGGGTCTGTTCGGCCGCCAGCACCTCGACGAAGCCGGTCGAGAAGTGGTCCATCCGGTAGGTCTGTGCAATGTGCCGGTTGAGCGAGGCCGAGTTGAACTGCGTCAGCACGTAAATACGCCGCAGGCCCGCGTGCAGGCAGTTCGACAGGGCGATGTCGATGAGCCGGTACTTGCCGCCGATGGGCACCGCGGGCTTGGACCGGTGATGCGTCAGCGGGAACAGGCGGGTGCCGCGGCCGCCGCCGAGCACGATCGTGACGACGTCGAACATCGTGCGCGCCATTGTATGCGAACCCGGATCGGCCTCCTCGAGGCTCGACCGCACCACTGCGCGGAGGTCGAGCAGGCGATCGCGCCCGACAGCGGCTCGCACCGCGCACGCGCTGGTCCGATCCTCCCCATACCAGCCGGTTGCGCAGAAATTCCCGCCCCGAACGCTCATGCCGGGCTGGGCACCCGAACCGCAGGCCGACGACGCGAGCGTCGGGATCAGGCCATGTCGAATCGGTCGAGGTTCATGACCTTGTCCCACGCGGCCACGAAGTCGCGCACGAATGTCTCCTGCGCGTCGTCGCACGCGTAGACCTCGGCGAGGGCCCGGAGCTCGGAGTTCGAGCCGAAGACGAGGTCGGCGCGGCTGCCGGTCCACACCACTTCTCCGGTGCCGCGACGACGCCCCTCGAAGATCTCCCCGGCC
>DATKDF010000134.1:0-6808 GCA_035512795.1 Vicinamibacterales bacterium | reverse complement strand
ACGCGCTCGAGCAGCGCGGCTACATCAAGACGACCCCCATTCAGAGCGCCGTGCTGCCGTATGCGCTCGACGGCCGCGACGTCATCGGCTGCGCCGAGACCGGCACGGGCAAGACCGCGGCCTACGTGCTGCCCATCCTGGCGCGGCTGCTCCGCGAGGATCGCGAAGCGGGGCCGCGCCGGTCGCACCATGCGACACGCGCGCTCATTCTCGCGCCGACGCGCGAACTGGCAACGCAGATCGACGATGAGATCCAGGGCTTCTGCTACCACGCGCCCATCGCCAGCGCGTCGGTGTACGGCGGCGTGCCGATGGAGCCGCAGGAACGGTCGCTCAAGGCCGGCGTCGACATCGTCGTGGCGACGCCCGGGCGGCTGCTCGATCACATGCGGAGCGGCGTCGGTGACTACCGCGCGCTCGAGGTCTTCGTGCTCGACGAGGCCGACCGCATGATGGACATGGGCTTCTGGCCCGACGTCCGGCGCATCGCCGAGGCCATGCCGAAGAACGCCGAGCGCCAGACGATGCTCTTCTCGGCCACGATGCCCGAAGAAGTCATGCGCTTTGCCGACGCGCTCGCGCCCGCCTCGGTGTTCATCCAGGTCGGATCGCGGCGCGGCCCGGCACGAACGATCACGCACGAGGGCCGGGTGCTGCCGGGACGCGAGAAGGCCGCGTTCCTGGCCCGGTACCTGCGACGGACGAATGAGCCGGCCATCGTGTTCGTCAACCCGAAGATCGGCTGCGACCGGCTGGCGCGCGAGCTGTCGCGGTCGGGCCTGCGGGCCGAGGCCATCCATGCCGACCGGGCGCAGAAGGACCGGACGGCGGCCATCGAGGCGTTCCGCGCCGGCCGCACGCGGGTCCTCGTCGCGACCGATGTGGCCGCCCGCGGCCTCGACATCGAATCGGTTGGCCTGATCGTCAACTACGAAGTGCCGCGCGGTGTCGACAGCTACGTGCACCGCGTCGGCCGCACCGGACGGAACGAGATGGCCGGTCACGCCCTGACGCTCGCCGACCCGAGCGAACGGGCCGAACTCGAACAGATCGAACGGGCCTTCGGGCTGAAGCTTCTGGCCGAGTAACCACCCCCGCAGCCGGTCCGATCCTCTGCGACACCAGGCGGCAAAGTCTGGTATCGTGCCTCTGATTTCCACCTGTTCCACCGCCCTTCTGGAGGCTGTATGAAACCGCTGTCCCCGACCGAGCAGCACCGCACGAGCCGCTGGACCCGCCTGGTCCTCATCGCGGCGGCCGCGCTCCTGCCCTTGTCGCTCCTGGCGCAGAGTCCGCAGTCGACGTCGTGGGCCGACGAGATCATCAAGAAAGAGGGCTACGTCACGCCGCCCAAGGAGGTGGCCGACGCGGTCCTCGCCCCGCGCCACCTGAATGTGACGCTGTCGAACCTGGGCCCGGCCAAGGACTACTTCCTGGACACGGTGTCGGACGGCCCGGTCGAGATGCGCACGTTCTCGAGGCCGTTTCACGAGCTCGGTGGCGTGTTCCTCGACTTCCGCGCCAGCCGCGCGCGCAGCCTGACGATTCGCAATGACGCCGGGATCACGTTGATTTCGGCGACCGACGGATCGAAAAAGCCCCTCACCATCCCGACCGGCGTGCGGATCTCGAACGTGAAGTGGTCGGCCGACGGCAAGAGCGTCCTGTATTTCGCGCACACCGACGATGCGACGCACATCTGGACGACCGACATCGCGACCAACCGGCCGCGCCAGATCACGCGGACGCCGGTGCTGGCGACGCTCGTCACCGACTTCGAAGTCTCGCGCGACGGCACGACCATCGCCGTCGTCCTGATTCCGGACGGGCGCCCGGCCATGCCGGCCGAGCCGCCGATGCCGATGGGTCCCGAAATCAAGGTGAGCGTGCCCGGCGAGCAGAACCGCCTGCGCACCTACGCCAGCCTGATGTCGACGCCGTACCAGCACGACCTGCTCGAATGGCACGCCACCGGTCAGGTGTCGCTCATCAACGTGGCGAGTGGCGCCGTCCAGAAGGCCGGCACGCCGACCATGGTCCGCAACCTCGACGTGTCGCCCGACGGCAAGTACCTGCGCGTGACGCGCACGACGCAGCCGTTCTCCTACATCGTGCCGACCGGTAACTTCGGCCAGGTCGAGGAAGTCTGGGACGCCACCGGCCGGGTGCTGACCGAGATCAGCAAGCGCGAGCTGAACGTCGGCGTCGTCAACGACGACGACCAGGCCGGCGGACGCGGAGGCCGGGGCGGCGGCGCGGGCCAGACAGGCAAGCGCGAACTCTCGTGGCACCCGCAGAGCGAGGGGTTCACCTACCTCGAACAGGAAGCGGCCCCTGAGGCTCCCGAAGCGACCGGCGATACCCCGGCGGCTGGCCGGGCCGGTCGCGCCGGACGGGCGGGCGGACAGGCGGCCGGCGGCCGCGGCGGCGCCCCGGCGCGGCCCGATCGCGTCATGCAGTGGCTGCCGCCGTTCACCGATTCGAGCACTCGTCAGATCTACGAGAGCCGGGCCCGCATGCAGGGCCACCGCTTCTCGGAGGACATGAAGGTCCTCTTCTTCAGCGAAAGCCAGGGCCAGAACTCGACCGACTACGCCGTCTACCTCGACACACCGGCCGAGCGGTACACGCTGGCCCGGTCGAGCGGCAACGACATCTACTCGAACCCGGGCAGCCTGATGTCAGCCCCTGGCGGTGGTGGTGGTGGCGGGCGCGGCGGGCGCGGCGGCGGTGGGGGGGGCGGCCCCGTCCTCATGTCCGCCGACGGCACGAGCGTCTTCTACTCCGGCACGGCCTACGACCGGAGTCCCGAAGAGAACGGGCCGAAGACGTTCATCGACAAGGTGGACGTCAAGACCGGCGCCAAGGAGCGGGTGTTCGAGAGCAGCAACGACGGTGTCTGGGAACGGGTGTCAACCGTCGTCGACATCAACACCAGGACGTTCGTCATCTCGCGCGAGAGCCCGACGACGGTCACCCAGCAGTACCTCTGGAACGGCACGGACCGCAAGCAGCTCACCAACAACGAGGACCTCGCGCCCGACCTGACCAATGCGCCGAAACAGCGGTTCACCGTCGAGCGGCCGGATGGCTTCCGGTTCCGCGTGCAGGTCACCCTGCCGCCGGGCTACCAGCCGGGCACGCGCCTGCCCGCGCTCTTCTGGTTCTACCCGCGTGAGTACTCCGATCAGGAGACGTACGACCGGCCAAGCCAGACGTTCAACAAGCACTCGTTCCAGAACTTCGGCATGCGGTCGATGCACTATCTGGCCCGACTGGGCTATGCCATCGTCGAGCCCGACTCGCCGATTGTGGGGCCGGCCGGGATGATGAACAACAACTACGAGCACGACCTGCGGAACAACCTGTCGGTTGTCATCGACGAGCTCGATCGCCGCGGGCTCATCGACCGGTCGCGGCTGGCGCTCGGCGGCCACAGCTACGGGGCCTTCTCGACGGTCAACGCGATGGTGCACACGCCGTTCTTCAAGGCCGGCATCGCCGGCGACGGCAACTACAACCGCACGTTGACGCCGCTCGGGTTCCAGAGCGAACGGCGCATCTTCTGGGATGCGCGTGACGTCTACGTCGGCATGTCGCCCTTCTTCCAGGCCAATAACCTGACGGGCGCGCTGCTCATGTATCACGGCATCCACGACCAGAACGTGGGCACCGCGCCGGACAACTCGATCCGGCTGTTCCACGCACTGAACGGGCTCGGCAAGACGGTGTCGCTCTACATGTATCCGCTCGAAGACCACGGACCGGCCTCCAAGGAAACGCTCCTCGACCTCTGGGCGCGTTGGGCGGCGTGGCTCGACAAGTACGTGAAGAACGCCGACGCCGAGCGTTCGGTCAACGCGAACGGCACCAAATAACAGAGGGGTCGGGGGTTTCCACGGCGTGCCCCCCGACCCCTCGGCCCCCCCGACGTTCTGCCAAAGACGCCGGGGGTCTTCAGTCTGAGAATTCCTTCGCCAGATCCGCGAACTCGCCGTCGGGCGCCAGGTCCCGATACTGACGCCAGTGGGGGCGGGCTTCGGCCGACCGGCCGAGCTTCTCGAGGGTCACGGCCAGGTAGAAGTGCGCTTCCGGGTAGGACGGGTTGATGGTGAGGGCGTCGCGATAGGCCGCAACGGCCTCCGCATACCGCCCGAGATCGTGATGGATGTTGCCGAGGTTGAAGTACGCCTCGAAGCAATCGGCATCCACGCGGATCGCCTTCTCGTAGATCGCCTCGGCCTCGACCAGTTCGTCGCGCTCGTAGTGGATGTTGGCCAGGTTGACGAGCGCGGGCACGAGCTGCGGATCGAACAGCACCGCCCGCCGGTAGGCCGCCGCAGCGCCGTCCAGGTTCCGCTCCACGCCGTCATCGAGTTCGGCGCCCTCCAGGAAGTACTTGGCCCCCAGCGCATGATTGGCGGCCTGGATCTGCTGCGCCCGGTCGCCAGTGGGTGGCACACCCTCGGCTGGTGAGCTGGCGGCCGGCAGCGACACCACGCGCGCCGGTGGGCGATCGGCCAGCGCCGACTGGAAGTCCAGCGAGAGCTGCCCATCCCGCTCCGACCCGAGCGACCGCAACAGGCGCGACAGCGGTGCGCCCTGCTCGAGCGCGGCCGCGGCCTGGCGCACGACGTGCAGATCGGCGAAGGAGTACCGGCCTGCCACCGGCCGGATGAACCCCCACTTGCCGAGGTAGCGCAGGTGCTCGTCGCGCAGGGCGGGATACATTCCTCGCAGGTCGCGGCTGGCGTAGTACTGCGATCGCAGCGTGTCGAGATCCGGCAGGCCCGCCTCGCGGCAGAGATCGGCTTCGCTCAGGACGCGTGCCACATGGGGCGGCAGTTCCTTGACCGGCCCGCCGGTCACGATGACCGTCGTCGCCGGCGTCAGGTCGGGCGAAAACGTCCCGCCGAGCTGCTCGACCAGCGCCCGGGTGTCGCGCTTCGACAGCAGGCTGAGGCGGCCGACGACGGCCACCTGCTGCCCCGTGAGCGGAAGGTCGATCGAGGG
Organism: Vicinamibacterales bacterium; assembly: GCA_035512795.1. Classification (GTDB taxonomy): domain Bacteria; phylum Acidobacteriota; class Vicinamibacteria; order Vicinamibacterales; family SCN-69-37; genus DATKDF01. The sequence continues at coordinate 1,795 of DATKDF010000134.1, read as the reverse complement.
GGCGTCCACGTCTCTGTGGGGCCACGATGAATCCGCCGGAGGCCGAAGTCAAGTTCCGTCGTCCGGGACCGCGTGCGTGCCCTATGATCGGGCGCGATGTGGCTGGCAGGTGATGTCGGCGGTACCAAGAGCCTGGCCGGCCTGTTCACGGGCGATCGCGATCGGCCTGAACCCGTCATCGTCCGCGAATATGTGACGACGGGCTTCGACAGCCTGGTGGAGCTCGTCGACGCGTTCATCGAGGACGTCGGGCCACCGGCCGTCGCCGCTGCCTGTTTCGGCGTGGCCGGTCCGATCACCGGCCAGGTCGCCCGCCTGACCAACGTCGCGTGGCTCGCCGACGCCGGCCCGGTGGCCGGGCGGCTCGGCTGTCCGGTGCACCTCATCAATGATCTCGTCGCCCTGGCGACGTCGGTGCCGGTCCTCGACGCCAGCGAGTTGCACGTGCTGCAGGAAGGGAGCGCGGCGCCCGACGGCAACGCCGCCGTCATCGCGGCCGGCACGGGGCTGGGCGAGGCGGTGCTCCACAATGTGGACGGCCGGTTCGTGCCGTCGGCCTCCGAGGGCGGACATGCCGACTTCGCGCCACGATCGGCAGCCGAGGCGGCGTTTGTCGAGCACCTTCGGCCTCTCTACGGGCGCGTTGAGACCGAACGGATCGTCTCCGGGCCGGGCATCGTCAATGCGTGGGGCTTCACGCACGCGTCGACCGACGCAGGCGGGCGGTGCCGGACGCTCGAGGGCGTGGATGGAGCCGGCGCACCAGCCGCCGTTGTGGGCGCCGCGGCGACGCGCACCTGCCCGGCCTGCGTCGAGGCGGTCGCGATCTTCGTCGGCGCTTACGGATCGGAGGCCGGCAACCTGGCCCTGCGGTCGGCGGCCACCGCCGGCGTGTACATCGGCGGCGGCATTGCGCCGAAGATTCTGCCATGGCTGTCGGACGGCTCGTTCCTCGAGGCCTTTCGCGACAAGCCGCCGCTCACCGACTACCTGCGCCTGATTCCGGTCTCGGTGATTCTCAGTCCGTCGGCGGGCCTGCTCGGCGCGGCGGTGGTGGCGGCGCAGGCGGGTGCCTCATCCCGATGATAGGATCGCCGCCCATGGTGCCCTTTCACCCTTGTCACCTGGCTGTCGCGATCGCGGCGGTCGTGCTCGTGGCAGCGCCCGTGCGGTCGCAGCAGAGCGGCCCGATCGCGAGCCTGCGCACGACGGCCGAATCGTCCGACTACACGTCCACGTCGACCTACGACGACGTGGTGCGATTCATGCGGACGGTGGCTGACGCGTCGCCGATCGTGCACTACACGACGTACGGGAAGACCCACGAGGGGCGTGACATGCCGATGGCGGTCGTCGGCACGGGACTGGCCGATGCCGGTGCGGCGGCGGTGCGCGCGTCGGGAAAGCTGCGAGTCCACATCCAGGGCAACATTCACGCTGGTGAGGTCGAGGGCAAGGAATCGGCGCAGATGCTGCTGCGCGACCTGGCGCTCGGGCAGCACGCCGAGTGGCTCGAGTCAATGGTGCTGCTCGTGACGCCCATCTTCAATGCCGACGGCAACGAACGCTTCACGCCGACCAACCGCGCGCGGCAGAATGGTCCGATCAACGGCATGGGAACGCGGGCCAACGGGCAGGACCTGAACATCAACCGTGACTTCACCAAGCTCGAGACGCCCGAAGGCCGGGCGTTTGCCGCCCTCTGGACGGACTACGACCCGCACGTCGGGTTCGACCTGCACACCTCGAACGGGTCGATGCACGCGTACCACCTGACCTACTCGCCGCCGCTGCA
>DATKDF010000133.1:0-5358 GCA_035512795.1 Vicinamibacterales bacterium | reverse complement strand
TCTTTGCGCCGGCGGGACTCCCCGCCGCCGTCGGCGCGGCGGCGGCCACGCTGGTATCGGAGCGACTCCGGCGGTTCGCGCAGGCGTGAGGCCCGCCGCGCCCGGTCGGCGGGAGTACAATTCCGGCCGATGAGCGTCGGAGTGATCGTCGTCGCCGGGGGCCGCGGCGAACGACTGGGCGCGGCCGTGCCGAAGCAGTTGCTCGAGATCGGCGGCCGCAGCCTGTTGCGCCGCAGCGTTGCCGCCTTCGATGCGCACGCGCGGGTTGACGCGCTCGTCGTGGTGCTACCGGCCGACCTGGTCGCGACCGGACGGGACCTGGTGGGCGCGACCGAGCGCCCGTGCACCGTGGTGGCCGGCGGCCTTCGACGTCAGGATTCGGTCGCGGCCGGGTTCGGGGCGTTGCCGCCAGACGTCACACTGGTCCTGGTTCACGATGCCGCACGGCCGCTGGTCGACGAGGCACTCATCACCCGCGTGATCGAGGCGGCCGAACGGCACGGCGCGGCCGTGCCGGCGGTCGCGGCCCGCGACACCGTCAAGCGCGCGGCTGCCGATCGGTTCGTGGCCGAGACCCTGCCGCGACAGCAGATCTGGCTGGCGCAGACGCCGCAGGGGTTCGCCCGCGGCATCCTCCATGAGGCCATCGTCAAGGGTGAGCAGGGCGTCGAGGCGACCGACGAGGCGATGCTGGCCGAGGCGGCCGGTCACCGGGTGGCGATCGTGGCGGGCAATGAGGCGAATGTGAAGATCACGACAGAGGTCGATCTGCAGGCGGCTCGCGCGGCTGAGGGCTCGGCGATGCGTGTCGGCACGGGCTACGACCTCCACCGGCTGGTGGATCGGCGGCCGCTCGTGCTGGCCGGCGTCGTCATCGATCCCACCCGCGGGCCGCACGGGCACTCGGACGGCGACGTCGTCTGTCACGCCGCCGTCGATGCCATGCTCGGCGCGGCCGGCGCCGGCGACATCGGCCAGCACTTTCCCAACACCGACCCGGCCTGGAAGGATGCCGCCGGGCTCGACCTGCTCCGGCGCGCCGTGACGATTGCCGGCGCTGCCGGCTGGCGCGTCGGCAATCTCGACGTCACCGTGGTCCTCGAGCGGCCGAAGCTCGCGCCGCACACGGCGGCCGTTCGGCAGGGACTGGCCGACGCGCTTGGACTGCCCGTCGAGGCGGTCGGGGTGAAGGCCAAGACCAACGAGGGCGTCGATGCTGTCGGGCACGGCGAGGCCATCGCCGCGCACGCCGTCGTTCTGCTCGTGCCCGGGCCGAGGCGATGAGCCGCGTGCGGGTCCGGTTCGCACCCAGTCCGACGGGCCGGCTGCACGTCGGCAATGCCCGGACCGCGCTCTTCAACTGGCTGCTCGCGCGGCGGCACGATGGTGTGTTCGTCCTGCGCATCGAGGACACCGATGCCGAGCGGTCGACCCTGGAGTCCGAACGCTCGATTCTCGACGATCTCCGCTGGCTGGGCCTCGACTGGGACGAGGGGCCGGACGTCGGCGGCGGCTACGGCCCGTATCGCCAGTCGGAACGGCTCGACTGGTACGCCGAGGCGGCCGCGCGCCTGACGGCCGCCGGTCAGGCCTATCCGTGCTTCTGCAGTCCCGCGACGCTCGAAGCCGAACGGACGGCTGCGCTGGCAGCCGGGGCGGCGCCGAAGTACTCCGGGCGATGCCGGAGGATTCGCCCCGACGAGGCCGCTGCGCGGATCGCCGCCGGAGCGCCGGCGGCCATCCGCTTTGCCGTGCCCGACGCCCGCGAGGTGTCGTTCGACGACGTCGTGCGCGGCCGCGTGACGTTTCACACCGACGTCATCGGCGACCCGGTCATCGTGCGATCGGAAGGCCGCCCGGCCTACAACTTCGCCGTGGTCGTCGACGATGCCGCGATGGCAATCACCCACGTGGTCAGGGGTGAGGATCACATCTCGAATACGCCGCGCCAGGTGTTGCTCTACGAGGCGCTGGGCGCTGTGCCGCCGACGTTCGCACACCTGTCGCTCGTGATGGGCCCGGACCACGCCCCGCTCTCGAAGCGTCACGGCGCGGCCAGTGTCGGAGAGTTCCGCGATCGCGGCTATCTGCCCGAGGCGCTCGTCAATTACCTGGCGCTGCTCGGCTGGTCGCCGGGCGACGACGAGGAACTCGTGCCCGTTCCGACGATGGCGAACCGCTTCGATCTCGCGCGGGTGAGCCACAGCGCGGCGGTGTTCGACTTCGCCAAGCTGGCCTGGATGAACCGTCACTACATGACGGTCGCCGCGCCGGACCGACTCGCCCGTCTGGCGATGCCGTACTTCGTGCAGGCCGGATTCGTGAGCGGGGACACGCCGGCGGCCCTGGCGTTTGTCGCATCGCTCGTGCCGATGGTGGTCGGATCGGTCGATCGGATCGACGAGATCCCCGGGCGGGTCGGCTTTCTCTTCGCCTGGGATCCGGCCGCGGCTGCGCGCCTGACCGCGGCCGAACCCGAAGGCGCCGTGGCGGTGGCGGCCATGGCGCGGGAGGTCGTCGCTGCCGGCCCACTCGATCGGGACGGCTTTCGCGCCGCCGCTGCCCGCGTGCGTCAGACCACAGGCCTGAAGGGGCGGGCCCTGTTCCATCCGCTGCGGGTCGCGCTGACCGCCGCTGACTCGGGGCCCGAGCTCGACCTGGCCGTTCCGGCCATCGACCGTGGCGCACAGTTGCCGCCCGGGAGCGGCGTGACCACGATAAAGTCATGTGCGGCGCGGCTGACGGCCGTCGCGCGCAGCCTGACGTCCGAGCCCTGACCCCGAACCGTGTCGCTCATCTACTCGATTCACGCCGTGGCCGAAGCGCTCAAGGCGCGCCGCGTGTCGCGACTGATTCACGTCCGCGGCGGCGGCCCGCGGGTGGACGAGATCGTGGCCCGGGCGAGGGAGCTGCGGATTCCGATCGAGACGGCCGACAAGCGTGCGCTCGAACGGCTGACCCGCGGGGGTGTCCACCAGGGCGTGGCGGCCGAACTCGAACCCGTCCCGGCGTTCACGATCGACGAGCTGGTGGCCGGGGTGGACGGGCCGGTCCTGCTGGTCGTCCTCGACGGGGTCGAGGACCCGCAGAACGTCGGCGCCATCATTCGATCGGCCGATGCAGCCGGCGCCCATGGGGTGGTACGGCAAGCGCGCCATGCGGCGCGGCTCGACGGGGCGGCGGCCCGCGCGTCGGCGGGCGCGGTCAATCATGTCCGGATCGCGACCGTCGTCAACATCGCCCGGGCGGTCGAGCAATTGCGCTCGTTGGGGGTCTGGACGGTGGGGCTCGATGGATCGGGCACCGAGGCCTACGATGCGGTGGATTTCAGCCTGCCGACGGCTCTCGTCGTGGGGGCGGAGGGCACAGGGCTCCGCCGGCTGGTCCGGGAGACCTGCGACCGGGTGGTGGCCATTCCGATGGCTGGGGCGGTGGCCAGCCTGAATGCGTCGGTGGCGGCCGGCGTGGCGCTCTTCGAGGCGGCCCGGCAGCGGCGTCGGGGCCAGGTGGGGCCGGGGTGAGCATTGCCCAGTTGGCACGGCCCGTGCTACCATCTGCGGTTTGTCCGGCTGGCGTAGCTCAGACTGGTAGAGCAGCTGATTTGTAATCAGCGGGTCGGGGGTTCAAATCCCTTCGCCAGCTCCAGATTCTGGGTCACGTTCCATCACGAGGGCGGCGCAGGGAACCTCAATCGTTCCAAGCTGATCGCGGGTCGGTGGCAGAGAAACGCCGGAGGCTCGGTGTCGGAGGGCGGCCAGTCGGCAGAGATTACGGCGAGGTAGCGAAGCGGTCAAACGCAACAGACTGTAAATCTGTCGCCCCAGCGGCTTCGGAGGTTCGAATCCTCCCCTCGCCACCACTCGACTCACCCGAGCCCGGCGCGCTCGTGGCAAGCCGGGTCGGAAGGCATGAGCGGGTGCGGCGGGGGAGTCAATACGGGCTGAGTCGGGCGGAGGCGGCCTCGCCGACGGGGCGAGCGGTTCACGAAGGCGGGAGTAACTCAGTGGTAGAGTCACAGCCTTCCAAGCTGTTGGTCGCGGGTTCGATCCCCGTCTCCCGCTCCAGCCTCCGCGAGACACTCGCTGCGCTCGCCGCTTCGGCTGGCAAGCCAGCGGATCGGGCTCGATCGACACGAGGGTTGAAGGCCGGCTTGTCGGCCGAAGCCGTGAGCGCAGCGAGCGATTGGCGCAGGCCGATGTAGCTCAGTTGGCAGAGCGCGTCCTTGGTAAGGACGAGGTCACCGGTTCAATCCCGGTCATCGGCTCCAGCTAGTTCGGGAGTGGGTTCGACAGCAGTTCGGCCGGGGCAGAGGGCCCCCGGCTTTCACGCGAGGACGGAGAGCAATGGCGAAGGAGAAATTTGACCGATCCAAGCCGCACGTGAACGTGGGCACCATCGGCCACATTGATCACGGCAAGACGACCCTGACGGCAGCGCTGACGAAGGTGGCCGCCGACAGGGGCTGGGCGAAGTTCATTCCCTACGACGAAGTGGCCAAAGCCTCCGAGTCGCAGGGCCGCCGCGACGACACGAAGATCCTGACGATCGCGACGAGCCACGTCGAGTACAGCACGCCGAATCGCCATTATGCGCACGTCGACTGTCCGGGCCATGCCGACTACATCAAGAACATGATCACCGGCGCGGCGCAGATGGACGGTGCCATCCTGGTCGTGAGCGCCGTCGACGGCCCGATGCCGCAGACCCGCGAGCACGTGCTGCTCGCCAAGCAGGTCAACGTGCCGTGGATGGTGGTCGCGTTGAACAAGGTGGACGCGGTCGACGATCCCGAACTCCTGGACCTGGTCGAACTCGAGGTGCGCGACCTGCTCAAGAGCTACGGCTTCCCCGGCGACGACCTGCCGGTGGTCCGCGTGTCGGCGCTCGGGGCGCTCAACGGCGAGCCCGAGGGCGTCGCGTCGGTCACCAAGCTCATGGAGGCGCTCGACACGTACATTCCGCTGCCGGAGCGCGAGGTCGACAAGCCGTTCCTGATGCCGATCGAGGACGTCTTCTCGATTTCCGGGCGCGGCACGGTCGTCACCGGCCGTGTGGACCGCGGCAGGGTCAAGGTGGGTGAGGAAGTCGCGATCGTCGGGTTCCGGGCGACCGAGAAGAAGGTCGTCACCGGCGTCGAGATGTTCCGGAAGCTGCTCGATGAGGGCGTGGCCGGCGACAACATCGGCGTGCTGCTGCGCGGCGTCGAGAAAGACGACGTCGAGCGTGGCCAGGTGCTGGCCAAGCCCGGCTCGATCACCCCGCACACCAAGTTCCAGGCCGAGGTCTACATCCTGTCGAAGGACGAGGGCGGCCGTCACACGCCGTTCTTCAAGGGCTATCGTCCGCAGTTCTACTTCC
>DATKDF010000132.1:0-2118 GCA_035512795.1 Vicinamibacterales bacterium | reverse complement strand
GGACGGGGCGGCGGCCGCGGCGGGCCCCCGACCGGCCCGAACCAGTGCCACGACATCACGACGTATCCCGAGGTCGGTCTGGCCGGCGGCGCCTGCGGCGGCTACGGCCTGCTGCTCGACATCCGCGAGACGGCGTACCCGATCCGCATCGACGCGGCGGCCGACCCGAACATGGCGTTCTGGCACTCGGCCACGTTCAGCAACGACGGCACCAAAGTGCTCTTCACCGACGAGTGGGGCGGCGGTTCGCAGCCGCGCTGCCGCGAGACCGACAAGTACGAGTGGGGCGCCAACGCCATCTTCACCATCGAGCAGAACAAGCTGGTCTTCCAGAGCTACTACAAGATGCCGGCCGCGCAGACCAGCCTCGAGAACTGCGTCGCGCACAACGGCTCGCTCATCCCGATCCCCGGGCGCGAGGTCATGGTGCAGGGCTGGTATCAGGGCGGCATCTCGGTGTTCGACTGGACCGATCCGGCCAAGCCGTTCGAGATCGCGTACTTCGATCGCGGACCGCTCAACCCCGAGCGCATGCAGAGCGCCGGCTCGTGGTCGGTCTACTGGTACAACGGCATGATCTACAGCTCGGAGATCGCGCGTGGGCTCGACATCTACGAGCTGCTGGCCGGTGGCCTCGTGACGCAGAACGAACTCGACGCAGCCGCGACCGTGCGGTTCCCCGAAGCGAACCTGCAGGAGCAGAGGAAGTTCGTCTGGCCGCCGAGCTTCGCGATGGCCCGCGCGTTCGTCGACCAGCTCGAGCGTTCGAATGGCCTCCCGGCAAGCCGGATTGCCGCCGTGCGCACCGATCTGTCGGCCGCCGAACGCCTCGCTGGCGCCGACCGCCGGGCGGCGCTGACGCGTCTGGCCGGCCAGTTGAACACGGTCGCGGCCGGCTCGTCGGATGCCGCCAAGGTACGGATGCTGGTAACGGCAGTGACGGATCTGGCGAGATAGGGAACCCGCGTACGGCTGACCCGGTGACGGCGCAGTGGGAAACCACTGCGCCCTGCGTACGACGGTCACTCACGTCGCAACGCCACCAGCGGATCCACGCGCGCGGCGCGCCAGGCAGGACCGAGCGCAGCCGCCACACCGGCCACGACGATCATCCCCCCGGCGACCGCGAACGTTACACCGTCGCGGGCCGACGTCTGGAATAGCAGGCTCTCCACCGCCCGTCCGCCGGCCAGCGCGACGGCGCCGCCGATCGCTACACCGGCCGCGCACACCCGCAGCGCATCGGCCATCACCAGGCGCGCGATGTCCACGCCACGGGCGCCAAGGGCGATGCGTACGCCGTGCGCGGGCATGTCGCGCGCGGCGGTGTGCGACAGCACCCCGTACAAGCCGACGAGCGCGACAAGGGCCGCCGCACCCGCCAGTCCCGCGAGGAGCGCGGTCACGGTCCGTCGCTGGGCCTGTGCGCCACTCACGGCACTGGTCATCGGCTCGATCCGCGGCAGCGGCTGGTTGGGCTCGAGTTTCCAGATCGCCCGTCGGATCTCGGGCACGATCGACGCCTCGTCGCGCGCGGTCCGCACCACGATCGACAGCGTGAAGATCTGCGGAAACTGCGGGTAGTGCCAGTAGATCGTCGGGTTGACCGGCCGCTCGAGATCCTGGCCGACGACGTCGCCGACCACTCCGACGACCTCCGCCGTGATCGGCGGTCCCCAGTTGAGCATCGTGATCGACCGGCCCACCGCGCGCCCGTCGGGGAAGTGCCGGCGGGCGAGCGTCTCGCTGACGACCATGACCGGCGGCGCGCCGGCCCGGTCGATGGATGAGAGCCGACGTCCGGAGAGGAGCGGCACCTGCAGGACGTCGAAGTACCCCGGATCGACGATCCGGATGTCAGCCAGCGGCTCGCGGCCTTCGTCGAGCGGTTCACCGACAACGCGGAAGCTCGTGGCGGCACCGCCGGCAAGCGGGGGCGTCGTGCTGAGACCGGTGGCGGTCACGCCCGGGATCGATTCGAGCCGGCGAAGCAGCGGATCGAGGACGCCAACGTACGCGTCGCCGTCTGACGAGTCGGAGACGCGCCCGGGTGACAGCGACAGGTCCACGAGCACGAGACCGTCGGCGGCAAACCCGAGCGGCACCTGGGCAGCGGCC
>DATKDF010000131.1:0-9473 GCA_035512795.1 Vicinamibacterales bacterium | reverse complement strand
TGAAGACCCGGGAGGAGGCGCCATGAAGCTGGTGCGTGTCTTCCTCGCCCGGGTGTGGGGGATCGTCAGCCGACGCCGGCTCGATCGAGCGCTCGACGCGGAGATCGCGAGTCACCTCGACGAAGCCATCGAAGAGTTCGTCGCGCGATCCGTCTCCTGCGAAGGAGCCCGGCGGTGACCGCCGCCGCCGTGCTCTCGCTCGGCCTCGGCATGGGCGGCACGACCACCATGTACGCCGGAGCGCCCGACGTCGTCGGACGAACGCTCGGCGCCAACGGGGCCACGCTGGTGATTGTCGGTGTCGCTCCGCCGTCGTTCTTCGGTCCGAAAGTCGGATCGTGGTTCGACGTCGCCGTGCCGCTCGCCGAGCGTACGCGCCGCTGCCGACCTACGCACGTCCGCCGGGTCTTGTCGAGGCGATGGGGAAGCCGCGCGTCGAACTCGCACCCGGGGGACCGTCCCTGCTGCGCGAGCAGTACGATCGGTCGGTCGTAACCGTGACCGCCATTGCGCTGGTCGTGCTGCTGATCGCGTGCGTGAACCTGGCGCACCTCTTCCTCGCGCGCGGCGAGAGCCGTCGCCGGGAGCTGGCCATCGCGACAGCCCTCAGCGCCAGCCGGGCGCGGCTCGTCCGGCAACTGGCGATCGAAGGCCTGGTCCTTTCGGCCGCGGGCGCCCTGACCGGCCTGGCGATCGCGACGTGGGCGGCGCCTGGGACTCGCCAGCCATCACCCGGCGGGCCCGCCGCTCGATCTCGGCCGCCCACGCCGCTTCCCCCTCGGCCGGATCCTCCTCCTGATCGGCGTCGAGACTGAGCCAGCAAGGTCTTGCGCTCGGGAGGTGATACCGGCATTGTAGACGCGAGCAGGCAGCCCTGCGCGCTGCAATGGAAACGCAATCTCACACCAAGGCTTTTCTCCTTACCGCCCTATCAACCGGGCTGTCCATTGGCGCGGTGCTTTGCCTCGGTTTCGCGGTTCATCTCATTCGAGACGGTGCCTACCCTCCGCCGGGAGGGGGCTCACTCGGCCACGTCGGTATGGTAATAGCGGGTATCATCGCCGCTTTCCTCGCTCTCTTGGCTGGGCTTCTCGCCCTGTACACGGGCATTCGCGCGCGAGCAGCGCGGCGCGTGTCCCCTCCCTGAGGCGCGTTCATGACGCCGAACCAGGCGCGCTGCACCCGACCGGGCCCAAGCCACGCGGTTTGACCAGCGAATGGAGCCGACGGCGGAGTCAACGCGGCGGGGAAGCAGGAATCCGGCACGACGATGCTTCGTTCGGACGGAAAGGACCACGCGGTATCTTTGCTGGCCACGGGTGTGGTCGTGGCGACCCGATGGCGCGACGCACATGTTCTCGAGACTGTCGCCAAGAAGGACGGGCAGCGGCTGCTCGCCGGCGTCTCGTTCCCGCTCGTCGCGCGTCCTCAGTCGACCCGCTCGTCGTGTTGAAGTCTGAATGACTGCCTGTCCCATCTGGTACAGTCGCCCTGCTCGCCCCAACCTAGACTGGATCGTCAGGCCGAATCCCAGCCGTCCAAGACGAACGCCGGGCCTGACGCGGCGGACTGCCCGGTCCGCCCGGTCCTCCCCGCGCGCGAAGATGAAGATCGGGAGAGACCGTCGGATGTGGGGCACTGCCCGGAGGACCTCTATGCGTCGCCTGTATTCCATGTTGACCGTTGCCTGCCTGCTGGTTCCCGCGTACGCGGCGGCCCAGACATTCGGAGTCGCCGAGTCGGCCGAAACGATCGATCGGGGCACCTTCAAGTTGCGCCTCAGCCCGATCGCCATCTTCGGCAAGAACGGCGAGGACAGCCGTTTCGGGCTCGGTGCCCTCATCGGCTACGGGCTCACGTCCCAGCTTGACATCGAGGGCGGCGTGGCGGTGTTCGATGGCGTCACGATTGCCGGCGCCAACGCGGAAATCTGGCTCGTCAGGAACGCGCCGATGGATGTGTCGATCATCGGCGGTCTGCATCGCCGCATGGGCGATCAGACGAGGGATTTGACGGGCGCCAACCTGACGTTTCTGGCCAGCAGCGACGTTGAGCGCCTTGAAGTCTTCGCCGCCGTCGACCTGGCGTTCCTGGGACTCGGCAACGACAGCAACTTCAGAACCGTGCACTTCGTCCCGGGCATCGAGTACCGGGTCCGCCAGGATCTCGACCTGGTGGCAGGCCTCGGCATCGCGCTGAACGACCACGCGCGGCACTACTTTACGGCTGGCCTCGCCTTCTACTGGCGCTGAGCACTCAGAGACGAACGACTCGCGCAGCGACAGGCGCGGCGCGCGAGCGGACGCTGGCGGGGGTCTCCAGGGTCCAGGAGCGGGGCTTCTGTTCGACCTGGGGAGTGCCCTACCCCCAGCAGGCACTTGAGTTGACGCAGTCCGGCCTCCGGGAGTTGGCCCTCCGCCTTCGCGTGAAGCTCCGGCGGACCGGCCGGAGCCTTCGGCGGAGGCTCGGTCGAAATCGCGCCTCCGTGCGCTCGCGTTTCGCGAATGGCGCGCGTCGCGCGAGTCCTACCCGACCCGGCTTCGCACGCCTTCGGACGTCGCGCTCGTCCCTCGGCCTGGCTCGGGACGGGCTGAGCGCCGCCGAAGCCCGAAACGCTCCCTCCCTGCGGCGCGATTTCACCCTGACGATCGTCGGGCCACTCCAAGTCGGCCGGCCGGCGTCAACTCGAGTGCCGGCTGGGATTAGATGCAGACTATCGGCGCTCCGGCGATTACTTCACTCTCGCGACGAGGTCGCCCGGCCGGATGCGGCCGCCGGTGATGACACGGGCGTTCGGGCCGCGGAGCCGGAGGTGGCGGTACTCCGCGCCGTTGACGAACTTCAAGGCGTCGACAACGAACCGCGAGGCGAACTTGCCGCACCGCGGCGCCGCTCGACCTGGACCTCGGGCCGTACATCACTGGCTGACGCCCACACCCAGGATCTGGCCTTCTGGCATCGCGCGTCCGGCGGCGAGCGCCTGCAGGCCGTCTGGGAACTTGCGATGGAGTGGTATGGCGCGCCGCACTCCGGACCTGCCGGCGGACTTCGTCGAGCTGCTGGCGGCGTTCGCCCGCGCTGAGGTTCGCTACCTCGTCATCGGGGGCTACGCCGAGGGCTACCACGACCGCCCCCGCACGACCAAGGACCCGACTCCTGGAACGGCGTGCCGGTGTCTGTCGTGTCGCGCGACGACCTGGTTCGCGCCAAGCGCGTGGCCGGACGCGAGCAGGACCTGATTGACGCACACAATCTCGAGCGCGCCCGTCCCGACCACCGGTGACGGAGTCGGGGGTCCACGTGGGCGTCCACATCGATGACGGGCCGATGACGTGTCGGCCGCCGGTGACGACACGGGCGTTCAGGCCGCGGAGTCGCAGGTGGCGATAGGCGGCGCCGTTGACGAACTTCAACGCGTCAATGCCTCGCTCAGGTCCAGGTCCACGAAGAGCTGGTCGCCCGCGAGCGGCCAGCGCGCGCGGTCGCCGGCCAGGAGCTCGACGACCCGGCCGTTCATGACGTTGATCTGCATGTCCGGGTGCGCGCGGCCGTCGGCCGAGCGCGAGCTGGGCCGCACGTGCCACATGTCGCCGACGAGGCCGACCTCGGAGGTGTTTTTCAACAGAATTCGGCCCGTAGGTGCCAGAGGTCGGCTGGGCATTTGCCCAACCGACCTCTGGCACCAACGCATAGAATTCTGTTGAAAACACCTCCGACCCTATGCGCATCCACGTTGGGACCTCGGGCTACAACTATCCGGAGTGGAAGGGCACCTTCTACCCGGCGGATCTGAAGACGAAGGACATGTTCGCCTTCTACGCCGCCAGGTTCCACACGGTCGAGATCAACTACACCTTCTACCGGATGCCCACCGCCAAGGCCGTCGATGCCTGGCGCGGCCAGGCGCCCGACGACTTCCTCTACATCCTCAAGGCTCCGAGGCGCATCACCCACGAGCGGCGCCTCCAGGGCTGCGACGAGCTCGTCCAGTTGTTCACCGACAACGCCCGCCGGCTCGGGCCGCACCTGGGGCCGCTGCTGTTCCAGTTGCCACCCTTCGCCCGCCGAGACGTCGCCGTGCTCGACGCCTTCCTTGCGCTCCTGCCGGCCGGCATCCGCGCGGCGTTCGAGTTCCGCCACGACTCGTGGCACGCCGACGACGTCTATGCCGCGCTCGAACGACACGGGGCCGCCCTCTGCATCGCCGACTTCGGGGACAAGACCACGCCGCTCGTCCCGACGGCGCGCCATGCCTACTTCCGGCTGCGCGACGAGGGCTACCAGCCGGCCGATCTCGGCCGATGGGTCGATCGCATCGCCAGTCAGGCCGATCGGTGGGACGACGTATTCGTGTTCTTCAAGCACGAGGAAGACGGCAAGGGGCCGGAATTTGCCGCCACCTTTGTCGGCCTGCTCGGTGAGGCGGGACTGGCCGTCACATAGCGCGTGCGAGAAACTCCACGGCCTGCGCCTCGGCCCAGTAGGCGTCATTGCCCCGTGCGGCCGGACTGAAGAAGCCGCAGTGGCCGCCGTGGCGCTCGATGTGGACCGTCACGGCCGCGTTGCCGGCGATCGCCTCGTCGCGAAACTGCGCCACCGGCACGACCGGGTCGTCCTCGGCCGCGATGAGGAGTGCCGGCAGGCGGACCCGATCGGCCACCCGCATCGCGCTGGCCTGGTGATAGTAGTTCGACGCGTCTCCGAAGCCGTGATGCGGCGCCGTATAGACGTCGTCGAACTGTCGGATCGTCCAGATGCGGCCGAGCGGCTCGACGTCGAACTGCCCCGGCCAGGCGGTCGCCATCCGCCGCAGACGGCCGCGCAGTTGCCGCATGAAGTTCAGCTGATAGGCGATGTTCACCTTGCGCTCGATCGCCCGCACGCAGCGGTCGAGGTCGATCGTCGGGCTGACGGCCGCGACCGCGCGGACGGCACCACCGTCAGCGCCGAGCTCTCCGGCCAGCTTCAGCGTCAGGTTGCCCCCGAGCGAATAGCCGACCACGCCGATGCGAGTCAGGCCATCGCGCCCGGTCAGTTCCCGGATGACGGCGAGCGGATCGGCGGTCAGGCCCGAGTGATAGAGCCGCGGACTCAGCCGTTCGGTGCCGCCACAGTTGCGCTGGTTGAGGAGCAGGGCGTTCCACCCGCGCCGCCAGGCCTGCTCGGCCAGGCCCGGCATGTAGTGGCCGGTGTGCGATCCCTCGAGGCCGTGGATCGCGAGGAGCGTCGGGCACGCGGCCGGCTCGGCCTGCCAGTAGCAGCGCGCCATCACGTGGCTTTCGGGATCCACGCGAAACAGCCGGTCGACCGGTTTCGGGAGCGCGTACGCGCGACGGCGGGTCCACACGTAGACCGTCATCGCATGGCCGTTCCGGAGCCAGCGGCCGGGGTCGAACGCGTGCGTGGGAGGCGTCAGGGCGGTGGCCGTCGTCATCGGAGGTCGTACACCACGAACTGGTCGTTCTGATAGAGGACGGGCAGGTCCATCGTCATGTGCCGCGACAGGACGGCCACGTCCAGGTCGTAGCGGTCGTCGAGCCGACGCAGGTCGGCCGTCGAGAGACGCTCGAAGTCGGACAGGGCCGTCAGGCGATCGGCGACACGGAGCGCCACGTCCCGATCGTACATCGCCATGGCCGTGTCCTTGCCGGTCTCGAGCACGGTGTCGCGCAGCCCGGCGGCCCGCACGCTCACGCCGTACTTCCAGCCGTGGTCCGGATCGGCCAGCACGTGCCAGTCGATCGGCTGGGCGGCGACCCAGCGCATGGCGTCCACCCACGCGGTGGCGGGCAGCGCGCGGGTGACCAGCCCGCGTTCGGCGTGTTCGACCGTCAACAGATACGCGCCGCGTCCGGCAGAGAGCACGGCCAGCGTGACGACGACGGCCGCCACCGCGCGTGGGGACCACCGCATGCCGCTCGTCAACCACCACGCCAGATAGACGGCCAGCACGAAGTCGAGGAGCCAGAAGACGCGATTCACCTGCAATTGAACGGCGACGGCCAGGTGCGCCTCGGTCAGTGGCACCGACAGGACGAAGGCCGCGACGAGCGCCGCCAGCCCGGCGACCAGCTCGGCTTCCTGCCGGCGTGCGAACCCGCCCGTGCGGCGCGCGTGGTAGAGCAGTCCGATGATCGCGGCCGCACCAAGGTTGGTCGCCCACGCGTAGAGCGGCCACTCGGCGGGAAAAAGGTAGTCCTTATCGGCGAGGACCGCGAGCCAGGCGGCGTCCATCGTGACGAACCGGCCGGCGAGCGGGCCGGCGACGGCGGCCCAGATGCCGACCGCGCCGGTGGCAACCGCGGCGGCCGCCAGCCCGGCGGGCCGCATCCGCAGGCGCCACAACACGGCGACGGCCACCGTCGCGGCGAACCACAACCCGGTGGTGGGATGCACCAGTCCGGCGGCCAGCGTGAGCCCGGCCGCCCAGCCGAGCCGATCGCGGAGCAGGCACGCCCAGGCCGCGACGCCGAGCGCGAAAGCAAGCTGGCGCGGGTGCATGTAGCCTTCGAGCGAGTTGGCGCCCGTGCGCGCGATGCGGTGCCGGAAGGTCAAGAGCAGGACGCAGGCCGCCGTGGCCCACCACGACAGGCCGAGGGCCCGCGCAAAAGCGATCGAGGCGCCGTAGAGCGCGACGAGCGTCAGCGCGTAGGCGACGAGGAACACGGTCGGCAGGTCGAGCCCGGTCAGGCGCACGGCCGCGGCCAGCGCATCGTCGGCGGCCATCAGGCCGGTTTGGGTCGCGAGCACCACGCGATCGCGCGGGAACAGATCCGGGTTGGCCGCGAGCGCCACGGCCGGCAGGTAGTAGGCCTGGTCGGAGACGCCGTACCGATAGCCGCCGGCATTGGCCGTGGCCAGGACGACGAAGAGCACGGCGCCCGCGACGAAGCCGGCGATCTTCACATGCGTTCGTCGGCCGTCGGGCCGTAGAGCGGCGGCAGCGGTACGCCGCGGAGGCGCAGGTACACGGTCAACTGGCCCCGATGGTGAATCAGGTGATGGATGACGAACCGCCGCAGCGCCGTGATGCGCGGCATTGACATCAGCACCTGCGTTCCCCGGCGCAGCTCCCAGATCGAGGCCAGGTGCGTCTCGGGGCGATCGATCAGGCTCTGGCGGACCGACGCGACGGCGTCGTCGAACGCGGCGAGGACCTCGGCCCGTGACGTGGGCGGCGGGGGCTTGTCTCCGCCGCGTGTCAGGTCGTACGCGTCGTCATTCAGGATGCTCCGGCCCCAGCCGACGAGGCGAGGCAGGTGCAGCGCCAGCTCGCCGAGCGTAAACGACTTGTCGTGCGGCCGCCAGCCGAGGTCGGCCTCCGGCAGCCGCTCGAGCAGCCGGCGGGTCGCGGTCATTTCATGATCGAAATCGGGAAGCACAGCCTCATGCACGGCCCCCTCACTCTACCGCAGCGTTGACCGGGATCGGCGTACGTAGGGCCGACTGGTCTCCCAGTCGGCCGGTCCCGGCGCAGTGGGAGTTCGCGGCGCCCTGCGTCGGGGCCATTCGGACCCCATAGAATACGTGTCGTGCGACTCCGCGTTCTGAAAGTCGGGTGTTTCGGCGGCGGTACCGGGTTACCCAGTCTTCTGGGTGGACTGAAGAACAACCCCTGGGTGGATCTGCACGCCGTCGTGACGATGTTCGACACGGGCGGATCGTCAGGGCAACTGCGCGACGAGCTGGGCGTGTTGCCGCCGGGCGACGTGCTCAAGTGCGCCCTGACGCTCGCGCGGAACGAACGCGAGGCTCGCGCCATCCTGCTGGCGCGGTTGCCGATGCTCGCGCACGGCCGCCTCGCCGGACACACGGGCGGCAACCTGCTGCTGTCGATGATGGAGCAGTACACCGGCGACTTCATCACGGCCGTCGACGGGTTGCGCGCGCTGCTCGGCTGCCAGGGCCGCGTCTCGCCCATCACGGTGGAGCGCGCCACGCTCTGCGCCGAGTATACCGATGGGTCGACCACCCGCGGCGAGGTCGAGATCGACGCCGGGCAGGCCGGCGGCCGGGCCGTGCAGCGTCTCTGGCTCGATCCACCCGTCGCCATCCATCCCTCGGTGGCCGAGGCGATTCGATCGTTCGACGCCGTCGTGATCGGCCCCGGCAGCTTCTACACGAGCCTGCTGCCCATCTTCCTGGTCGAGGGATGCCGCGAGGCGCTCGCCGACGTGCCCGGCCCGGTCATCTACGTCGCGAATCTGCTGACCGAGGGCCGGGGCATGGACGGCTTCACGGCGGGTGACGCCGCCCGGAAACTCCGTGACGCGATCGGGCGGCCGGTCGACGTGATGATCGTCAACGGCGCGGCGCCGAGCGACGAGGCGTTGGAGCGATACGCCGCCGAACACAAGCGCCTGCTGCCACCGGGCCAGCCGCCGGCGGGGTGTCAGGTGGTGGAAGGGGAGTTCTGGCGCCGGCCCATCGCCCGGCACGATCGGCGACGCCTGCGGAGCGCCGTCTGGGCGGTGCTGGCCGATCGGTTACTGATGAACAACGGCGGGTGAGCCAGCCGGCTGCTTTCTGGCCGTCCAGGTCGCCTCGCCCAGCCCTTCGATCGAGGCGCGGCCCTTGATCGATTGACTGTCCTCGGACACCTCGCCGCTGAAGGCCATCTCCGACCGCCCGCCCTCGGTGTCGAGGACGACGACGAACGTGATCGTTCGCGCGTCGATGGTCCCCGAGAGCGGAAACTCTCCGTAGCGTCCGGTGTAGGTGCCGGTCACCTTGTCCCCGTCCTGCTTGAAGACGAGCACGACGTTGGCCACGCCCATCTCCGCGATGTCGAGCGCCGCGGCCCACCTGCCCGCGACCACCGGCACCGGCTTCTGCGGTTCCTGCGCCCAGGCGCCCGCCATCCACATGAGGACGACGGCCGCGGCCGTGAGGCGTGCGGCCATCACCTCAGAGTCCCTTCGCGCGCGTGGCCGTCCACGACATCTGGTAGCCCTGGGCGTCGGCCGTACCCGACATCGAGCCATCCTGCCGCAGGCTGCCGGAGAAGTTGATCGTGATCGCGCCGTTGCCGCCCTGCATCGTCAGCCAGAACAGGAGTTTGCCGTCGGCAAATTCGCCTTCGATCTCCGCGGTGCCGCGCTCACTGGCAAGCGTCCCGGTCACTTTCTTCTCCTCGACCTTGAGCACGAGGGTCGACGGGATGGGGCCCTGGTCGGTCTGGACCGACAGGTCCCACGTGCCAGCCGGCGTGGCCGGCGCCTTCGGTTGCTGGGGCTTCTCCTGCGCCGGCGCCTGCCTGGCCTCGGCGCCCGCGATCGCCGGCGACCAGGCCGCCATCACGGTCAACACCGTTCCCACGACGAGCATGCGTTTCATGGGTTCCTCCTCCGGTCAGCCGGTCATCGCGTTCGGGTCTTCTTCGCGCCAGACGCCTTCGGCCGGCGGCGCGGCGGCCGGGTCGCCGCCTCGGCCGCGACCCGCAGGGCCACGGCCTCGTCGATGACGCGCCGAAG
>DATKDF010000130.1:0-7725 GCA_035512795.1 Vicinamibacterales bacterium | reverse complement strand
TCCACCGACACCGGGCAACCGCTCGCCGGCACCATGCAGATCACTGCGACCGCCGACGGGTATACCGGCTCGTTCACGTCCCAGGGCCTGCCCGCGCCGCTCAAGGTCCAGAGCGTCACGACGGCCGGCCGCCAGCTCATGGCCACGATCGACAACGGCAGCAACGGCCTGCTGCTGGTGTGGCTCGAGTTTGCCGCCGACGGCACGTTCAAGGGGACGTACCACCAGTTGTCACCCGGCATCTCGGCCAGCGGCAAGAAGGAGAAATAGCCCGCGGCGCTGTGCGCCGGGGCGCGTCAGGCCCGGAGCGCGGTCGTGGGCGCGACGCGCGTGGCGCGCCGGGCCGGAATCCAGCTCGCCGCAACCAGCGCCAGGGCGAGTGTGCCGGCCGCGACGGCAATCACCGACCCGTCCAGCGCGCGACCCTGGAAGAGCATGCCGCGGAGCAGCGCGCCCGTGACGACTGACAGGCCGATGCCGACGACGATCCCGACGACCGACAGCACGAGCCCCTCGCGCAGCACGAGTGCGACGACGCTCCGCGGGTCGGCACCGAGCGCCATGCGGATGCCGATCTCGCGCGTCCGCCGTGACACCAGGTAGGACTTGACGCCATAGATGCCGGCCGCTGCCAGCAGCAGCGCGCCGAGGCCGAACATCGCAAAGAGGGTGGCGCCCGACCGCAGCACGGCCAGCAGCAGGTTGCGTTCGCGGAACATCGGCCGCGTCTCGAGCGAGACGAGCGGGAGCGCGGGATCGAGCGCCCTGAGCGACCGGCCGATCGCCGGCAGCATGGCCTGCTCGGTCTCGGCCGTCGGCGCGCCCGTCCGGGCGTGCAGGTAGATGCTGCTCTGGTACTTCTGCCCGAACGGCGAGTAGAAGAACGGCTCGGGTCCTTCGCTGAAGAGGTCCGGCCGCACACCGCCGGCGACACCCACGACCCGGACGAGCACCGGTTGGCCGTCCTCGAGGGTCTGGACCTGGCGGCCGACCGGGTCCTCGGTGCCGAAGAGCCGGCGCGCCAGCACCTCGTCGATGATCGCGATCGGTTCGCCACCCTCGGCGAACGCCTGGGCGTCGGTGAAGTCCCGTCCGCGGATCATCGGGATGCCCATGGTGTCGAAGTAGCCGGCGCTGACGCTCACCGTCGTCGCCGCGATGAGCTGGTCCGCATCGGGATCGCCGCGCCGGATGGGCGCGCCCGGGAGCTGGACGTTGGTCTGTGACTGGAACTCGCCAAACGGCATGTGGGACGCGAAGCCGGCGGCTTCGACACCCGGGACGGTGCGCAGCGTCGCCAGCAGTTCCCGGTAGTGCGCCCGCGCACGGCTCGGCTCGTACCCGCCGAGCGAGGCGTCGACATTGACGATCACGCCACGATCCAGGCTGAACCCGGGATCGGCATCGGCCGCTTCCATCGCACCGCGGACGAAGAGGCCCGCGACGGTGAGCATCACGAACGTGAGCGCGAGTTGTCCCATGACGAGCACGTCGCGCGTCGCGAGCCAGCGCAGCCACACCCGTCCGGCCCCGATCTCGCCGGCCTGATCCTTCAGCTCGGGCAGGGCCTCGGTGCGGGCCAGCCGCCACGCCGGGCCCAGGCCGAAGCAGACGGCGGCGACGAGCGAGAAGGCGAGTGACGCCGCGAGGACGCGTGCATCGGGCGTCGACTCGAAGGCCAGCGAGACCGGCAGGACCGCCGGCATCGTGGTGAAGACCAGCCGCGTCGCCCACCACGAGAGGAGCACGCCGCCCGCGCCGCCGATCACGGCGAGCAGCACGCTCTCGGTGAGGAGCTGCCGCACAAGGCGCCAGCGCCCGCCGCCGATGGCCAGCCGGATGGCCAGTTCCTTGCGACGAGCCTGTCCTCGGGCGAGGAGCATGTTCGCGAGATTGAACGACGCGATGAGCAGCACCACCGACGCCAGCGAGATCAACATCACTGCGACCGCGCCCATCTCATCGTCGACCTGCGGCCGTGTGCTGACCGACAGCCGCGACAGGGGCGCCAGTTCCAGGGTGAAGTCTCCGTTGGCGGCCGGGTTGTCGTCGGCCATGCGTGAGGCGGTGGCGCCGAGCGCGGCGTCGAGCGAGTCGATCGTGGCTCCGGGCGGAAGCCGCGCCACCAGGATGAGCTCTCGAAGTTCGGGATTACTGAGCGACACGTCACGGCCGGCGTTCCGAAGGTCGTACGACAGCACGTCGTACATACCGGTCGGGACCCAGATCTCGGGCGTGACCATGACCATCGACCCGCCGAAGCCGCGCGGCGTGACACCGACAATCGTGAAGGCGCGCAGGTTGACCTCGAGCGTCCGGCCGATGACGTCGGGCGCTGCACCCATCCGGCGCCAGAGGCTGTCGCTGATGATGACCACGGGAATGTCGGCGCCGGGTCGTTCCTCGTCGGCGGTGAACGTGCGCCCGAGCGGCAGCGTGACGCCGAAGGTCTCGAAGTAGTTGGACGAGACGATGTCTGCAAAGACGCGACGAGCCTGGTCGCCTTCCTTCAGGCCTGCCAGTCCGAACCCGTGGGCGGTGAGCGACCGGAACAGGTCCTGGCGCTCGCGCAGCATCACGTAATCGGCCCAGCTGAAGGCGCGGTACTCGTTCGGCCGGTCGCGATGGCGGCTGAACAACCCTGCCAGCTCGGCGTCGATGCCGCCCGCCCGCGGCTTGAGCAGCAGAGCATTGACCAGGCTGAACGCCGCCGTGTTGACGCCGATGCCGACCGTGAGCACGAGCACGGCGATGGCGGTGAAACCCGGCTGCCGCCGGAGCAGCCGGAGGCCGAAGCGGAGATCCTGAAGGAGGGAAGTCACAAGCGCTATTACGCTTTCGGACACCCCGGGGTTCATGGCGCGCTATCATGCGGGCCTTCACCTGATGGGGAGGCGAATCAGCATGGGTCGCAGAGGACAGGTACTGGTGGCGGGGGTGCTGGCTGTGGGGATCGCCCTGCCGGCGTGGGCCCAGGCGCGGGGCGGCCAGGGCGGCCGGCTGCCGGCGATTGCCGAACGAACGGCGGGGTTCCAGAAACTCGACGGCTTCTACCCGCTCTACTGGGACGAGCCGACGGGCACGTTGTACCTCGAGATTCCGCGCCTCCAGGAGGAGGTGCTCTACCAGTCGGGACTGGCCGCGGGGCTGGGCTCGAATGACATCGGCCTCGATCGCGCGCAGCTCGGCGCGACGGCCATCGTGCGATTCGAGCGCGTCGGCACCCGCGTGCTGATGGTGCAGCCCAACTACGACTTTCGCGCCAACTCCGACAACCCGGCCGAAGTGCGGGCCGTCGAGGATGCCTTCGCCAGGTCGATTCTCTGGGGCTTCACGGCACTTGCCGAATCCGAAGGACGGCTGCTCGTCGATCTCAGCGACTTCGTGATGCGCGATGCGCACGGTGTCGGTCCCCGCCTCGGCGCCGGCTACCGGCTGGATCGGACGCGGAGTGCCGTCTACATGGACCGCACGAAGGTGTTCCCCGACAACTCCGAGATCGAGATCACCACCACGTTCGTCTCGGAAGGCGGGGGAGGCCGCGGCGGCGGTTCGGGTCAGGCGGGAGGGCGGATTGGCGACGTGACGCCGACCGCGTCGGCCGTCACGGTGCGCCAGCACCACTCGTTCATCAGGTTGCCGGACGACAACTACGTGACGCGCGCCTACGATCCGCGCGCCGGCTACGGCTCGGCCGGCTACGTCGATTACGCGACGCCGCTCGGCCAGGACATGCAGCGCCGGTTCATCCGGCGCCATCGGCTCGAGAAACGCGATCCGACTGCGGCGGTGAGCGAGCCGGTCGAGCCGATCATCTACTACCTGGACCGCGGCACGCCCGAACCGGTCCGGTCGGCCCTGCTCGAGGGCGGCCGTTGGTGGAATGAAGCATTCGAGGCGGCCGGCTTCCGCAATGCCTTCCGCGTGGAGATCATGCCCGAGGACGCCGATCCGATGGACGTCCGGTACAGCACCATCACCTGGGTGCATCGATCGACCCGCGGCTGGAGCTACGGGTCGTCGATCACCGATCCGCGCACGGGCGAGATCATCAAGGGACACGTCACGCTCGGATCGCTTCGCGTCCGGCAGGACTACCTCATCTTCGAAGGGCTCCTCTCGCCCTACGTGAACGGGACGGAGATGCCGGCCGTGCTGGCCGAGACGGCGCTCGCCCGCCTCCGGCAGTTGTCGGCCCACGAGATCGGACACACCATCGGTCTCGGCCACAACTACTACAACAGCTCGAAGGGCCGGATCTCGGTGCTCGACTATCCGCATCCGCTCATCACGCTCCGGGCCGACGGCTCGATGGACCTGTCACAGGCCTATGACACGGGCATCGGCGCGTGGGACAGGGTCGCGATCCGGTATGGCTATGCGCAGTTCCCCGCCGGCGCGAACGAGGCGGCCGAGCTCCAGAAGATCCTGAACGATGCGTGGGCCGACGACATCCGGTACATGAGCAACCAGGACCTGGCGCTCCACCCGGGCGTCGACCAGTGGAACAACGGCATGGACACGGCCGAGGAACTCAACCGGATCATGGCGCTCCGGCGCACCGCACTCGGCCGCATCGGTCAGAACGCCATCAAGCTCGGCGCGCCGATGGCGACCATCGAGGAAGCCCTCGTGCCCATCTACCTGCACCATCGCTACGCGGCCGAGTCGGCCGCCACGGCGCTTGGCGGTCAGGAGTACATCTACGCGATGCGCGGCGACGGGCGGCAGCCCTTCAACTGGGTGCCGGCCGCGCGCCAGCGCGCGGCGCTCGATGCGCTGATGCGGACGCTCGTACCGGCCGAACTGGCGCTGCCGCCGGCGCTCCTCGCCCAGATTCCGCCGCGGCCGGCAGGGTTCGGCCGGAGCCGCGAGACGTTCCCGCGGATGACCGGCGGTGCGTTCGACCCGATCGCGCCCGCTCTGGCCGCCGCCGACCTGACGATTGGCCTCATCCTGCAGAACGATCGGGCCGCGCGGCTCGTCACACAGAAGGCGCTCGACTCGTCGCTACCCGGGTTCGACGACGTCCTCGATCGGCTGCTGGCGACCGTCTTCGAGGCGCCGACCGCCAACGAGTACGAGGCCGAGGTCAGGCGCGCGATCGAACGCGCGTTGGTCAGCCAGTTGATGGGGCTGGCCGAGTCGGCGCCGATGGCCCAGGTGCGCGCACTGGCCACCGAACGCCTGGAGCGGCTGGGCCCGGGCGCATCGACCTTCGTTCCGGTGGCCGCTCTCACGCCCGCGATGCGCGCGCACCGGAGCCTGCTCGCGAGCGACATCACGCGCTTCCTCGCGCGGCCGTACGACGCCATGCGCCCGGCGGCCATCCCGAGTCCGCCGCCCGGCGCGCCGATCGGCGACTATGGGCTCGACTACCTGCTTGGCATGGATATCTGTCGAGTTCGATAGTCGTGCGCACCATCGGCTGTGAGGTGCTGACCATGCCTGGTGTCCGGCCACCCGGGTTCCGTTTGCCGGACGCGACCCGTCCGGGCGCCGTGCGGCTGCAGGTGAGAGATCTGTCGCGATCCCTCGACTACTACCGGCAGGTGCTCGGGCTGCATGTGCTGTCGGACTCGCCGGCGGCCGCCACGCTCGGTGCGGCCGACGGCCGCACGCTGCTGCGGCTCGAGGCTCCCGGCGGCGTGCGTCCGGCGCAGCGTGGCGCCCTGGGGCTCTTTCACTTCGCCATCCTGCTGCCGGACCGCGCCGCACTCGGACGGTTCGCCACGCATGTGTCACGCACGGCCGTCCGCGTGAGCGCGTCGGATCACCGGGTGAGCGAGGCGCTCTACCTCTGGGATCCGGATGGGCTCGGCATCGAGGTGTACGCCGATCGGCCGCGCGACACCTGGCAGTCGGTTGGCTCGCAGCTCGTCATGACGACCGAACCGCTCGACCTGGCGGACGTCCGGGCCGCCGGTGGCGG
The DNA here is from genome assembly GCA_035512795.1 of Vicinamibacterales bacterium. Lineage (GTDB taxonomy): Bacteria > Acidobacteriota > Vicinamibacteria > Vicinamibacterales > SCN-69-37 > DATKDF01. Next base: position 1,793 of record DATKDF010000130.1, on the reverse strand, counting down.
CGACGCGTGGACCGGCATGCCGCCGGGCACGACGATCGGGCACGTGCACCTGCACGTCGGCGACCTCGACGCGGCCGAGGCGTTCTACCACCGCGCGCTCGGCTTCGACAAGACGGTGTGGGACTACCCGGGGGCCCTGTTTCTCTCGGCGGGCGGCTATCACCATCACCTGGGCACGAACACGTGGTCTGACGGACCGCCGGCCGCGCCAGACGAGGCGCGGCTCGTCGACTGGGAACTGATCGTCGCCGGCCCCGATCCGGCGGCCGCAGCCGCCGAGAGTGTCCGGGCCGCCGGATACTTCGTCGAGCGCAGCGATGACGGCTGGATCGCCGCGGATCGGTGGGGCACGCAGGTGCGAATCGCGACGGGCGCCTGACCGGGACGACGGGCGCGCGTCTCCCGCCCCGAAGTCGGACCGAGCCCGCACGCACCGAGCCAGAAGCTGGCCGGCGACGTTACCTCACCGGCAGGTGCTTCTTCAGGAACTGATCCATGCGATCGAACGTGTAGACCCATCGCGAGTGCACGAGTGAATCGTGCACGTCGTCGGGAAACACGATCAGTTCGTACTCGACGTCGCGCGCCCGCAGGAGCTGCACGAGACCGGTCGTCTGCTGGAACGCGACGTTGCGGTCGTCGTCGCCATGGACGAGCAGCACGGGCGACTTCCAGCCGTCGATCGCGCCGATGACCGACGACTGATAGGACACCGAGTCGGGATCGAGTGAGCTGCCCCAGAGATGCACGCCGGCCAGGTCGATGCCGACCTTGAAGATGTCGGAGTTGCGCGCGAGCGCCTGTCCGGTGAGCACGCCCCCGTAGGACAGGCCCCAGATGCCGATGCCGTCGGGATCGACGTCCGGTCGTGACTGCAGGTACTTGCCGGCGGCGAGCACGTCGCGGTACTCGGCGTTGCCACGGCCGCCCGTGTCCGGCGCGCGGCGGAACGAGTTGCCATAGCCGACGCCCGACCGGAAGTTGACCGACATCACGACGTAGCCGCGGCTCGCGAGCCACTCGTTGATGCCGTAGAACATGTGGTAGACGTGCCGGTAGTGGTACCCGAGCAGCATCTGCCGCGCAGGGCCCCCGTGCACGAAGATCATCGCCGGCCGCCGTTCACCAGGCTGGAGATCCTTCGGCACCCACACCTGGTTGTAGAACTCGAAGCCGTCGGATGCCTTGAGTGTGACGGCTTCGGGCTTCACATGCGCGTCGAGCGGGAAGGCGGCCGGGAGCGGCGTCGGGAAGATGATGCGCTGTTCGCCGTCAGCCACGTTGATGACGCCGACCGACTGCGGGCGATTCCAGTCCGCCGTGAGCGCGGCAAACCGGGCGCCCGACGCCAGCACGACCGGATACATCTCGATGGCGTTGCCGATCGACACCTGCCTGGGCGTGCCACCGGCCACCGGGACCGCCCAGATGTGGCGCCGGTCGATGTCGCCGTGGTTGGTCGCATAGAACAGCGTCAGGCCGTCCTTCGAGAGCGTCACCGACGCCGCGTCCTCGATGAGGCCGTCGGTCGTCGTCAGCAGAGTCGGCTTCGCCGTCATCGGGCCCGAGAGATCGATCGAGAAGTACCGGTTCCACTCGTCGTCGGGCACGTTCAACGTGAAGATGACGTGGCCGCTGGCGGCCTGGATGTTGTTGATGCCGGTGAAGAGCTCTTCGTCGGGTGTGGTGTGCCACACCTCACGCGCCACGCCCGTGGTCGGGTTGCCCCGCCAGATCGCGAGCGTGTAGCCGCCACGGAAAGTCGCCCGCATCAGGCCGGGCACGTTCGCGCC
>DATKDF010000129.1:0-5789 GCA_035512795.1 Vicinamibacterales bacterium | reverse complement strand
CGAGCGTGACCCGGAGACGCTCGCGTGGCATCGTGTCGACGTGTTCGAGATTCCGGAGGGACCGCCCTCCGGGGCGTTCCATCTAAGCTCGTTTGTCCCGCGTGTCGCCGCGGTGGACGGTCGCCGTCTCCTCGTCCTCTCCTGGGACCAGTCGCGGCTGTACGAGCGCACGGGCGCCGGCTGGGGCGCACCCGTCGCGACGTTTGCCCGAGGCTTCAGCGGCGCGATGCAGGGGACGACGGTCGTGATCGGAGATCCCGACGCGAACGACCTCGAGGGCCTGGCCTATGTCTACGAGCTTCGCGACGGCCAATGGATGCAGACTGCCACGCTCGCCGGCGAGCCGCCGGCATTCGGCAGTCAATTTCTCTTTGCCGAGCACGTCGGCGTCCACGACAACGGCCGTACGGTGGTCGCCTCGAACTTTTTCACTGCGTCCTTCAGGTCTGCCGCATTCGTCTACTCGAAGGACGGGACAGGGTGGACCCTGTCCGAGAGGCTCACCATTCCCGAGACCGGCAGTATTGGCGACATGGCGACGGACGGGGATCGAATCGCGTTCGAAGTGGGCGAGGGTGGAGGGGTGGGACCCACCGTCCACATCTTCCGGCGGGGGCAGACCGGCTGGATTCGCGAGCAGCGGATGACGCTGGGCTCCGTGTTCGGAGTGGCGCTGGAAGGCAACCTGCTCGCGGTCGGCACGCACAATCCGGCCGAAGTCCTTCTCTACACGCACAGTGACGGCACCTGGACGCACACAACGACGCTTCCCGCCAATCCTGGGCTCCAACGAGAGCGCACGTCCATCGGCGGCGGCCTCATCCTCGTCTCGAACCTGCTCTTCGGGAACTCCTCGCAAGTGGGTGGCCGGCTGACGGTGAACCTCGGCACGCTCGCGTCCGGCGAACAGCGGAACATCATGATCTCCGGCGCCGCAGGCGCCGGCTTCACCGGCGACGTCGCCGTGGCCGGCACGGCGACGGTTGGCGGTGGCGCGATCGACCCCGTGCTCTCGAACAACAGCTCGACCGCGACCATCGCGGTCACCGACACGGCGAACACGTGCTCGGACTTCACCGGCCCTGTGGTACGGCCGACCGTCACGGGCATTCGCGGCAGCACGGGATGGTACACCTCGCCGGTACACGTAGCGTGGTCCGTCGAAGACGTCGAGTCGCCAGGAACGGTGGTGCGCGGGCCGGGGTGTGACGCCACGGATCTGACGGCCGACACCACTGGAACCGTGTTGGCGTGCTCCGCGACATCGGCAGGCGGCCAGACGAGCGTCCCCATCACCGTCAGAATCGACCGCACGCCGCCCACGATTGTGCCAGTGACGGAGGAGCTCGGCGAGGGCAGCTATCGGCTCCAGTTCGCATGCGCTGACGACACGTCCGGCGTTGCCGATTGTCCGGAGCCCATCACGGTCTCGGCAGGCGCGATCATTCCCGCGACAGCGACAGACCTGGCTGGCAACCGTCGCGAGATTCTCGTGGGTCTCCCGCGGGCGTCTGCCGGCGCGGATCAGATGGTCGAAGTCGGCGAGCACTGCACCGCGCTCGTGCGGCTCGATGGGAGCGGTTCTCTCAATCCGATTGGGGGCGGCCTCACGTACACGTGGACCGGGCCGTTTGGCACCGCCTCCGGCCAGACGCCCGACGTGACGCTCCCCGCGGGCCAGCACAGCGTCCGGCTGACGGTGCGCAATGCCTCGGGTGTGTCGTCGGTGGATACGGTGATGATCAGCGTCCGATCCACGGCGCCCCCCGTCATCACGGACGTGCCTGCCTCCATCGTCGTTCACCAGACGAGCGCGGGGACGCCGCCGGTCGGCTTCGACCCGCAGCCAACCGCGACGAGCGCCTGCGGCCCCGTCACGCTCACCCGTGACGCGCCGGCCGAGTTCCTGCCCGGTGACACGACCGTGACGTTCACGGCGGTGGATGGCGCCGGCAACACGGCGCGCGCGTATACCGTGGTCACCGTGGTGCCGCGGATCGACCTCGCGGTCACGCAGTCGTTCGTCGGAGCCGTCGTCGCCGGCGCGAACGCGGTGTATCGCGTCACGCTCTCGAATGCGGGTCCGGCCATCGCCAGCCCCGTCGTGGCGTATCCGGTGCTTCCACCCGATGTCGGGCTGGTGCCGCTGGACACGGGCGAGCAGATCTGCTCAGCGCCGGACGGCGAGACGGAATCGTGCGAGCCGATCATGGCCCTGTCGCTCGATGTCATGTGCGCGATGGACGAGGGGACGCTGACGTGCCGGGCAGGCGCGCTCGACCCCGGCGAGTCGCTGTCGTTCGACCTGCTCGTGGCCGTGTCCCCGGCGCGCGTCGGGCCGCTAGAAGCGCAAGTCTCGGTTTCGGCAGGCCAGCAGGATCTGAACGAGGCCGACAACGCGACCGGCGGAGCGTTCCCGATCCTTCGCCGCGCGACGCTCGGCGTGGCGCATGCGTTCGCCACGACATCGGTCGTGGCCGGCGGCGCCGGCGAGTACGCAATCAGCGTCGCCAATGCCGGGCCGTCGAGCGCGACGAACGTACGGCTGGCCAGCGTCCTGCCGGAGGGCTGGCGCGTTACATCGCTGCCGCCGGGCTGCACGACGACGCCCGGCCTCCTCACCTGCGATCGCCCGGCGCTCGGCGCGAACGAATCGGCCGACTTCGGTGCGATCCGGTTCGAGATCGATCCGGCCCTCGATCCGGGGCCGCGCGTGCTGACGACGACGGCGTCGGCCGATGAAACGGAAACGCCCGGCGAGACCGCGTCGACGCTCCAGGTCGAGGTCCGAGTCGACGCCGCTCTCGCGATACCCGCACCGCCCCTCCCGGCTGTGGCAGGTCGTGCCTTCGACGTCGAGGTTCACGTGAGCAACGCCGGGCCGTCCACGACGCGTGGAGCGACGCTGTCGCTCACGGTTCCGTCGAGCGCCGGCGAGTTCGCGCCGGCCGGCGGGTGCACCCTCAGCTCTCCGGGGGCGCCGGTGAGCGCCATCGAATGCCCTCTGGCCTCGATCGGCCCGGGGGAGTCGGCGGCCGTGCGCGTGCAGCTCGTGCCGCCGCCCTCTGCCCGGGGCGCGCTCTCCATCGACGCGCACGTGGCCGCGCCCTATGACGTCGACGCCTCGAACAACGGCGCGGCCGTCTCGGTGCCGATCGTGGCGCACGCCAACCTGAGGTTGGCGATGACCGGTGTGCCGGATGTCGTGATCGCCGGGGAACGCGTCACCTATACGGCGCACCTGACGAACCACGGCCCGTCGGACGCGACCGGCGCACAGGTTGCGCTACCACTGCCGGCAGGAGCGACGTTCGTTTCGGGGGCGGACTGCGCCCTCGTCGACGCGTCGATTCAGTGCGGCGCCGGGCGGATGGCGCCCGGAGCGGCGCGTCAGTTCACGATCGTGCTGGCGATCGATCAGTTCGCCCGCGGCCGGATCGCTGCGACCGCCTCGGCCTCGAGCGGCGCAGGCGACCCGAACGAGATCGACCCCGACCCGTCGGACAACACGGCCATGGTCGAGACGCCGATCGAAGCAATCGCAGATCTCTCGGTCACGGTCACCGCGGCGCCGGATCCAACCGTGGTCGCCGGCACCTCGCTGACCTACACCATCGAGGTCACGAACGCCGGCCCGTCGGGGGCCATCGACGTCATCATCCAGAACCTGCTGCCGCCGGAGCTGCACGTCATCGGCGGCGACTGCGTCTACGGCACGCCGGTCACCTGCAGAATCGATCGACTGCCGGTCGGTGACACGGCCACACGGACGATCGAGGTGGAGGTCGATCAGTTCGCCCGCGGCTCGATTGCCAACACCGTGAAGGTCTCGAGCGCCGAAGAGGATCCGGACGGCGGGAACAACGCGGCGACGGTCGAGACCGCCATCGAGGCGATCACCGACCTGCTGCTGACGCTGACGGCCGACCCCAACCCGGTCGTGGCGGGCACGAGCCTGAGGTACCTGGTGCAGGTGACCAACGCGGGACCCTCCGGCGCGACGGCCCTCGCCGTGCGCCAGACCCTGCCGCCCGGCGTGACGTTCGTGTCGGGCTGCGCGGAGGCAGGCGGGACGGCCACGTGCACGCTCGAGCGGCTCGCCAGGGAGACGAGCGCGCGGCTCAGCGTGCTGGTCGACGTCGATCCGTTCACGCGCGGCACGCTGACCAGCACGGCGACGGTGGCGGGCGCGCAGGACGAGCGCGACCCCGACCCCGGCACGAACACGCATGCGATCGACACGGCCGTCATCGCCAGAACCGACCTGCGTATCAGCATGACCGGCCGTCCCGATCCGGTGGTGGCGGGCACGTTCCTGCGCTACGCCATCGAGATCGTCAACGACGGGCCGTCGGGCGCGACGGAGGTCACGGTCACCGACCCGCTCCCGGCCGGCGTCCTGTACGTGCCGGCCCACTCGACCAGCGGGTGCGTCCGGGCCGCCGGGGTCGTGACGTGCCCGGTGGCGGATCTGGCGCCGGGCGCGGCGGCCCGTCTGACGGTGGCCGTGGTCCCGTCGGCCGCGGGGAGATTGGTGAACACGGCGACGGTGGCAGGGGCCGGGGACGAGGAGGATCCCGACCCGGCGAACAACACGGCAGCAGTGGAGACGAGCGTGGCGAGTCCAGCGGGCGGCCCCGCCGGCGCCGGCGACTTCAACGGCGACGGGCACCTCGATCTCGCCGTCGTCGACGAGAACCACGACCGCGTGAAGATCTTCCTGAATGACGGACACGGCAACTTCAGCGAGCACGCGCGCGTCGCCGTCGGACAGAAGCCGAAGGCGGTGGCCGTCGGCGACCTCACCGGCGACGGCCACCTCGACCTCGCCGTCGTCAACTGGGTGTCAGACGACGTGTCGATCCTGGCAGGGAACGGCGCCGGTGGCTTCGTCGAGGTCGGCCGGCCGGGCGTGACCGGGCTGCGGCCGGCGGCGGTGACGGTGGGCGACCTCAACGGCGACGGTCATCTCGATGTCGCCGTCGCGGCCGAGCTGTCGGACAGCGTGTCGATCCTGATCAATGATGGCACGGGCAGCCTGGTCGAGGCCCGCAGCGTGGCCCTGACCGGATGGCCGGGGCGGAGCGGGCCGGTGCTGCATCCGTCGGCCATCGCCACCGGCGACTTCGACGGTGACGGCACGCTCGACCTCGCCGTCGCCAACCGTGTGGCCAACAGCATCAGCGTCCTGCTGAACACCGGCGCGGGCGGCTTCGCGGTCGCACAGACGGTCGCACTGCCGGGGGCGCCTGTGGCGCAGCCGCTCGCGCTCGCCGTCGGCGACTATGACGGCGACGGCACGCTCGACCTCGCCGCGGCCAACAGCGTGGCGAACACGGTCGCGGTGCTCCTCAATGACGGCACCGGTGGCTTCGCCGAAGCGACGCCGCGCACCGGCGTCGGGCAGCGGCCCGTCGCGGCGGCCGCCGGCGACGTGAGCGGCGACGGCGCACTCGATCTCATCGTGGCGAACCGCAACGACGGCACGGTCTCGGTGCTGATGAACGACGGCGCCGGAGCGTTCCCGGCTGCGTTCGTACAGACGGTGGAGGCCGGCCGCACGCCGGTGGCCGTGATCGTCGGCGACTTCGACGGTGACGGGGATCTGGACGTCGTGACGGTCGGGTGGCCGGATTTGGTGGTGTCATTCCTGCCCAACACATCTCAGTAGCCGTGCTCATCGGAAGGGGGGGCCGCCTCTGGGCCACCCCTTCCCCAGGCCCGTGAACGACCCAGGGCATCGGTGTTGCACGGTGGCACGGTCTCAGGAGCCTTGGAAATAACGGTTG
>DATKDF010000128.1:0-11854 GCA_035512795.1 Vicinamibacterales bacterium | reverse complement strand
GTGAACCGTCCCGGCGTCACGGTCCTCTATCGTCGCGGCTACTTCGGCAGCCGGCAGTTGCCGGCGATGAACCGGCTCGAGATGCTGACCTACAGCCGGATCACCGGAGCGGCCAACTACGACCGCGACGTGCCCGACATCGGCCTGACGGGCACGCTCACCCAGGACGGCACCGGCGTCACCGTGGACCTGGTCATCACCGCCACGCGCCTGTCGCTCATCGAGCAGGCCGGCCGGCGGGCCGGCACGCTCAAGATCGCCGCCTTTGCCGGCGACCGCAACGAACGCATCATCGGCGAGGTCTGGCAGGACCTCGACCTCGAGTACACGGCCGCCCGCTACCAAGAGGTGCTGACAGATGGCATCCCCCACCAGATGCGCGTCCCCGTCGTCGGCGTCCCGACCTACATGAAGGTCGTCGTCTACGACCACAACGCGGACCTGGTGGGATCGCGGACGCTGAAAATCCGATAGGGCCCGGCGGAGGTTCGACAGTTCGAGGAGCGAACGGACGTGAGCCGCCTTTCCGGTCGACGTGCGCGTCGTCGATGCCGCCGGGCGGCCCGTCACGGATCTGACGGAAACCGATTTCACGATCCTCGAGGACGGCGTCGCGCAGACGATCCGCCACTTTGCGCGCCAGCCGTTCACGGCGCGCGTCGTTGACACAGGTGAGCCGCGGCTGCGCCGGGCGACGAACGCCTTCGACGTCGAGGCCCAGGACGGGCGCGTCTTCCTGATCCTGCTCGGCCAGGGCCGGCTGCAACACCCGGCCAGGGGCGTGGACGGCCTGCTGCAGTTCGTCCGCGAACGTCTGCTGCCGCAGGATCTGGTCGCGGTGATGTACTGGAACCGCGCCTCGGACTTCACGACGGACCACGAGGCCGTTGCCGCCCTGCTCGAGCGCTTCCGCGTCGCCCACGGTCGGGTCGCGGCCGGCGCCCGCCAGCAGTTCTCCGGCCTGGCCGGCGCGTACGGCCGGCGGGCGCCGGCCGATACGCTGCAGCGTCGGATCGACGCCATCTTCGATGGCCCAGGCGCGCGGCGCGTGGCCCCGGCCGCGATCGCGGACGACGCGCGGCGTCGCGACGACGAGCGCCGCGTCGGGGAGCGGCTCGAGGGCACCTCGCCCCTCGACACGCTGGGCGAGGCTCGGACCGGCGAGCTCACCGTCTCGCTCGACGAGTTCGTGTCGGAGGCAGCCGAAACCGGCCTGAACCTCGGCAGCCTGTACGCCGCCATCGAGTACCTGCGTCACATCGCCGGCGAGAAGCATCTGATCTTCATGAGCGAAAGCCTGCTGAGCCTGCCGCGGCAGGAGGACGGCGACAGCCTCGCGGCGATCGCCGCGGACGCGCGCGTCGCCATCCACGCGGTCAGCACGGGTGGACTGCCGTCGTGGGCCGCGGGACGGATGTCGCGGGGCGTGATGAGCCACGGCGGCACGGGCAGCGTCGGCCTCAGCGCCCGCGACCAGCGCGCCATTGCCGAGTTGACCGGCGGCCAGGGGTTCGCCTTCGTGTGGGCGCGCGACGCGCTCGCCCGCATCGCGGAGACGACGAGCTTCTCCTACGTGCTCGGCTATTACCCGACGAACCAGGACTGGAACGGCCGGCAGCGCCGCATCCAGGTGCGCGTGAACCGCCCGGGCGTGCGCGTCCTCTACCGGCACAGCTACTTCGCCAGCCCCGACCTGCGGCCGCTCGATTCGCGCGAGTTCCGGACGCACCGCCGCGTGCTCTCGGCCGGCCTCGACGACCGGCCCATCCCGGACATCGGCCTCACCGTCGGCGCACGCTACGCGGACGTTGACGTCCGGACGGTGACGGTCGACGTCCGCATCGCCGCCGATCGCCTGTCGGTCCGCGACGACGGCGGGCGGCGGATCGGGCACGTCACGGTCGCGGTGTTCGTGGGCGACCTCAACGAGAACCTGATCGGCGAAGCGTGGCAGGACATCGACCTCCGGGTCCTGCCGGCCAGCTGGGATCGGATGCTGGCGGAGGGAATCCCCTACTCGGTCACGATCCCGGTCCCCCGCGGTCCGTCCTACGTCAAGGTCATCGTCTACGACGCGGACGCCGATCTGCTGGGTTCGCGGACGGTCGGCGTCCGGCGCTGACCGCGACCGCGACCCGGTCGAAACAGGCCACTGCCGGACCCCAGAACCGCCAGCGAGAGTCCCTACCGCCGGACGAACAGATGTTCGTCGAACCAGTCCAGGTTGTGCTGCATGAGCGCCCGGCTCGACCGGGGCCGGGTCGGGCCGTGGCCGGTGCCGCCGAAGCCGCCGTACAGGATCAGTCGCGTCGGCACGCCGACGTCGCGCAGCCCCTGGTACAGCTCGAAGGCATTGGGCGGCGGCACCCGCTGGTCTCGTTCGCCGTGCTGGATGAGCGTCGGCGTCCGTGCGCCCTTGATGTACGTCATCGGGGACGTCAGGGCGTAAATCTCCGGGTCATCCCACGGCGTGGCCTGGAGGTACTGCCGCGTGAACGGGTGGATGTCGGTGTTCACGTAGTACGTCAACCAGTTGGAGATGCCCGCGCCGACCGAGATCGCCTTGAAGCGGTCGCTGTCGTGCGTCGCCAGAAACGCCGAGATGTACCCGCCCTGACTCCACCCCATCACGCCGACCCGCTCGCCATCGGCCAGCCCCTGGGCAATCAGATGGTCAACGCCCGCGAGCACGTCCCAGGCATCGCCTACCCCGAGGTTCCGGACGTTCAGCGACCGGAAGGCCGCGCCGTAGCCGGCACTGCCGCGGTAGTTGGGCTCGAGGACGAGCGCGCCGCGCGCGAGCCAGAGATCCACCGGATAGATCCGCGTCTGCCCGTACGGCACAGGCCGCGAGACCGCCGTCGGGCCGCCGTGGATCACGACGAGCAGCGGGACCCGGCGCCCGGGCGTGAAGCCGGCCGGCTTGTGCAGCACGCCCTCGATGGGCGTGCCGTCGCGGCTCTTCCACGAGATGACCTCGCGCGTCGACCGCGTCCACTGGCGCGTCTGGGCACCCGTGTCGGTCAGACGGCGCGGGGCCGACCCGTCGAGAGCGCCCACGTAGACCTCGGGAAACGTGTCCGCGTCGGCCGCGACAAACGCAGCCGCCACACCCGCGTCATCCAGCGTGAATCCGGATCCGATCCTGCCGACCGGCGGCGCCACCCGTTCGATGCGGCCCGACGCTCCGTCGAGCCGGAAGAGGTACGAAAGCGTCCGCTGCGAGGCCGAGAAGTACAGGCCCGTCGGACGCCACGCCACCAGAGACGGATCCTCGTCGAAGTCGGCCGTCAGGCTGCGCACCGGTCCGCCCACGGCCGGCACGACCGCAATCGCACCGTTCGTGTAGTAGAACCCGGGACTGGCCATCGCGCTCTCGAAGGCGACGAGCGCCCCGTCGGGCGACCACATCGGGTTCGTGTCGGGCCCGTCCTGTGTGACAAGCGGCCGGACGCTGCCGTCGGCCACCGTCACGATCGAGATGTCGGCCGAGCCGCCATCGGCCGGGTCGGGCGTGCGCTGGTGGTCGAACGCGATCCGGGTGCCGTCGGGCGACCAGGCGAAGGCCCCCACGGTGAACTGCCCTTCGGTCAACCGCCTCGTCGTGCCGGCCCGGAGGTCGACGACCCGCAGTTCAGCCAGACGCGCCTCGGCGTCGATCACGCGATAGGCGCCCCACGTCCGTTCGCGGTTGCGCTCGGCCGCCTCGTTCGATGCCGTGGCCGAGAAGGCAATCGCACCGCCGTCGGGCGCCCACGCGAACCGGCCGATGGCATCGGCCGAGCTGGTGACGGCCTGCGCTTCGCCGCCGTCGCGGCCGATCAGGTAGATCTGCCGGCGCTCTCCGCGGTCGGAGAAGAACGCCAGGCGCCGGCTGTCAGGCGCCCAGGCCGGCGCCGAACTCGACCGGGCGCCACTGGTGAGCTGACGAATCGTGTTGGCGCCCAGATCGGCCAGCCAGATCTCCGTCTCGTACTCGTTCTCCTGCCACATCGTGCGGCGCATCGTGAAGGCGGCAAACTGGCCGTCAGGCGAGATGGCGGGCGAGGCCACCCGTTCGAGCGAGATCAACTGATCGATGGTCGGCGTCGCCGCCGGTTGTTCGTGCGCGGCGCCGGCCGGCCCGAGCACCAGAGCCAGCAGGACGACGAGCGCAGGGGCGGGACCGGCACCGGTCTGACGAACCATGGCCGGTTACCTCCGCTCCGGCACGATCGCCACGGCCCGGAGCGGCGCGCCGCTGCCGCCGCGGATCTTCATCGGGAGCGCGATGACCAGGGCGCCGGTCGGCGGCAGCCGGTCGAGCGCGGTGAGGTTCTCGAGGCCCGGGATGTTCGCCTCGTACAGGATGCGATGCGACTCGAACAGCGTGCTCTGACCGTAGTCGATGCTGGCCGTATCGATGCCGACCGCATCGATCGACCGCTCGGCCACGAGCCATCGGGCCGCGGCCGGGTCGATGCCCGGGAAGTGCAGGTGGGCGATGGCCTCGGGCCCGCGGGCGGCCGTACCGAGATACCGCGCCGCGTCGGGCCAGCGTGACGAGTAGCCCGTGCGCACGAGCACGATCACCCCGTCGGGCAGGCGGCCGTGCACCGCTTCGAACGCCTCGAAGTCGGCGACCGTGACCTGATAGTCCGGATCCTGCTCGGCCGCCGGATTGACGTCGATGACCACGGCCGGCCCGATGAGCCGCTCGAGGGGAATCTGGTCGACCGCCTGGCGCCCCTCGGCGAAGTGGACCGGGGCATCCAGATGGGTGCCGCCGTGCTCGGACGTCGCAAACGTGTTGGCGGCATAGTAGAAGCCGGCCGGCGTCATGCCGTCGGCAACGACGTCGAGCCGGAAGGGGTCGGCCGTCGGCCAGAAAATGGTGTCGGCACCATAATCGTGGGACAGATCGACCAGGGCGCCGGCCGGAAAAGCGGCCGGCGGGGCGACCGCCACCGGCGGCGCCGAACAGCCGGCGCCGAGGGCGAAGACGACAAACATGGACAATGTGCGCATGGCCCGTCATTCTACGCCCCGGCCTCATCCCGTGCTGTCTGTCCTCACGGTCGTCGGCGTCGTCCTGTTCGTCATCTGGCTCGCGCAGCGAAGTCTCATCTACTTCCCGGATGGCGACCTGCCGTCACCGGCCGCCGTGGGCCTGCCCGACGCCGAGGTGGTCATGTTCGAGACCGAGGACGGGCTGCACCTCGAAGCCTGGTTCGTGCCGGCGCGCCCCCCCGTCGCCGACCGGACCATCGTCGTCTTCAACGGCAACGCGGGCCACCGCGGCTATCGCGCCCGGCTGGCCGCGCTTTTCGCCGAGTACGGCTTCGCGACCCTGCTCGTGGACTATCGCGGTTACGGCGGCAACCCGGGGCTGCCCTCCGAGGCCGGACTCGAACGCGACGCACGCGCAGCCATCGGCTACCTGGCGACCCGGCCGGACGTCGACCTGACGCGCGTCGTCTACTTCGGCGAATCGCTCGGGGCCGCCGTCGCCATCCGGCTGGCCCAGCAGTACCCGCCGTCGGCACTCGTCCTCCGATCGCCCTTCTCGTCGCTCGTGGCCATCGGGCAGTGGCACTACCCGTTCATGCCCGTCTCGTGGCTGGCCCGCGATCGCTATCCGTCGATCGAGCGCATCGGATCGATCGCGTGCCCGATTCTGGTGATTGCAGGTGATGCCGACCGCATCGTGCCGATCGAGGACACGCGGGAATTGTTCGACGCCGCGCCCGAGCCCCGGCAACTCGTCGTCATTGCCGGTGCGGATCACAACGACGAATCGCTGTCGTTCGGCGCGGAACTGGTCCGGTCGGTCGTCGAGTTCCTCGAGCGCTGAAGCCGCGCGAGGCCGGCTTCGACCCACGCGCGGTCGGCGGCGTGGGTCAGACCGAGCCAGGGTCCGGGTGCCGCCACGATCCGGATGATCAGACGGCCCTCGCCGGCCAGATCCGAGAGCACGGCCGGCAGCAGGAACTCACGCGTCGACGCCTCGGGCTGCCGGGCAAACGTCACGAACCGATCGGCCAGCTCGGCCATCACGCGGCCCGGCAGCACCCAGCAGTTCATCGAGACGAGCGTGTCGCCTGACAGCTCGTCGCCTCCTTCGGGGCCGATGCGTCCCTCGCGGCGCTCGAGGCCGGGCACTTCCTCGAGCCCCACGACCCGGTCGCCCACAATCCGGCAGACGGCGCGCGTCACGGGCCCGTGGGGTGAGAGCGTGTCGGCCAGTCGCATCGCGACGATCGTGGCTTCACCCGTTTCCCTGGCGCGAACGATGGCCCCGGCCGCACGAGCGTACGCGTCGGCCCCGTAGAAGTCGTCTGCGTTGACGACGGCCAGAGGCGCGTCGCCGGTGATCGGCCGCGCCGCCAGGACGGCATGCGCGGTGCCCCAGGGAGCCGGCCGGGGCGCATCTTCGACACCGGGAGGAACCAGCCCGGTGCGCTGCGGCACGATCTGCACAGTAATGCCCGACCCGGGCCGGACGAGCCGGGCCGTGTACTCGGGCTCGGTCCCCGCCCGCACGACGACCACAGCGCGGTCGAACCCGGCCCGGCGGGCATCGGCCAGCGCATATTCACAGAGCCATTGGCCCGAGGGCCCGACCGGAGTGGTCTGTTTCGGGGACCCGAACCGGGTGCTGCGACCCGCGGCCAGGATGACGAGGGTCGGCACGGGAGCCTCCTGCGGGCCGGAGTGTATCGGAATCGTCCCTGCGGTCAACCAGCGCCGGACGGCCAGGCCGTCCGGACGAACGGAAATGGTGCCTGCGGCCGATAACTGCACGTGAGGAGCGTCCTGAAGTCCGGTGTGTGCCCCCCAGGCACCAGGAAGGTCGAACGCGCGATCCCAACGTGTTGGCTGAACACACTGTTCTGAACCCCGTGGCACCCACGCCCACCGAGACCCAGGCCGATCTGCAGGCCGGCGGGCGGTCGAACGCCTCGATCGCCGACCAGTTCCACGTGGCCGCCGGCACCATTGCCGGCCTCGTGGCCCTGGCGGGCCTCGCCGTGCTCCTCGGCTGGGTGTTCGACGTGCCCTCACTCAAGCGGCCGTTCGCTGATTCGATCTCGATGAAGCCGAACACGGCGCTCGGCCTCATCTTCTCCGGCCTGGCGCTGGCCCTGTACCAGGTGCCGAAGCGCTCGCTTCGCACCGACCGGGCGCTGCAGGTGGCCGCCGGGATCGCCATCGCGATCGGCACCCTGACGCTCGTCGAGTACCTGGTTGGCATGAGCCTCGGGATCGATCAACTCCTCTTTGTCGACGACCCTGACGCGGTGGCCACCGAGTTCCCGGGGCGGATGGCGCGGTCAACGGCGGCCTGCTTCATCCTGTTCAACATCGGGATTCTCTTTGGCGCCTCGCTCGACCGGTACCTGGCCCCGCAACTGGCCGCGATGGGCGTGCTGGCGATTGCCACCGTCTCGACCACGAGCTTCTTCATCGGGCAGGACAGCTACACGGGGCTGGCGCAGTACACAGCCATGGCGGCGCACGAGGCCTGGTGCTTCCTGCTGCTCGCGCTCGGCTTCTTCTTTGCGCGTCCCTCGGAAGGCCTGATGGAGGTGGTGAGCGACGAAGGCCCGGCCGGCTACGTCGTGCGCCGGCTGCTGCCGGCGGTGTTCCTCGTGCCGATTCTGCTCGCCATCGCCACGGCACGAGGCGAGGTGTACGGCTGGTACGACTCGGCCTACGGCACGACGCTCTTCGTGGCCACGGCCGTCGGCTCGCTCGGCGCCGTCGTCTGGGCGGCCGGCCAGTTGCTGCGCCGGCTCGAAGACAAGCGCGTGACCGCCGAACGCGAGCGCCGCCAGAGCGAAGAGCGGCTGAGCCGCGCCGTCACCGGCGCCCCCGTGCCAATGGTCATCTACGACGATGCCGGCACGATCCATCACATGAGCCAGGGCTGGACGACCTACTCGGGCTACACGATGGATGAGGTCCCGACCATCTCGGCGTGGATCGAAGCGGCTCAGCCGTCGAGCCGGGCCGACGTGCAGGCCTACCTGCGCAAGCTCTATCACGCCACGGGCGTCGTCGAGGCGCGCGAGGCCCCCATCACGACGCGCGTGGGCGAAACCCGGATCTGGGAGTTCTCGACGACCCCCCTGGGCCGGCTCAGCTCGGGTCGTCAGGCCTTCCTGACGATGGGCGTCGACATCACCAAGCGCCGGCAGGCCGAAACCGACCTGCGCTCGCTCAACGAAAGCCTCGAGCAGCGCATCGCCGCCCGGACGCAGGAACTCACCGAGGCCAACGACGCGCTCCGGCGGCAGTCGTCGCAGCTCAAGGAACAGGCGGCCCTGCTCGACATCGCGAGCGACGCGATTCTCGTGCGCGACCTGGCCGGCACGATCGTCTACTGGAGTGCCGGCGCGCAGCAGATGTTCGGCTGGCCGCGTGACGTGGCGCTCGGCGCCCACTCGCATCGGCTGCTCCGCACGGAGTTCGCCCAGCCGGTGGTCGACATCGAGCAGATCGCGGTCGCCGCCGGCCACTGGGAAGGCGAAGTGGTCCAGACCCGGCAGGACGGCACGCGCATCGAGGTCGAAAGCCGCTGGAGCCTCACGCGCAACGAGCGCGGCTCGGCGCAGGGCTTCCTCGAAGTCCACCGCGACATCACCGAACGGCGCCGCGCCGAGGCGCGGCTGCGCGAGAGCGAACTCCGCTTCCGCGCCGTGGCGGAGACGGCCAACGCCGGCATCCTGACGATGGACGAGGGCGGCATCATCCGGTACTGGAATCCGGGCGCCGCCACGATGTTCGGCTTGTCGGAGGCCGAGGCGATCGGCCGGACGCTCGAGAGCCTCGTCCCGGAGCGGCACCGCGAGGCGCATCGGCGCGGCTTCCAGGAATTTCTCGACAGCGGCATGACGACGCTCGCCGGCGGCTCGCTCGAAGCCACCGGCGTCCGGGCCAACGGATCGGAGTTCCCCTTCGAGATCGCGCTCTCCGGCTGGGACACGTCCGAGGGCCGGTTTGTGAGCGGCATCCTGCGCGACATCACCGACCGGCGTCAGGCCGACGGGGCCATTCGCGCCAAGAACGAGGAGCTCGGCCGCTCCAATCAGGAACTCGAGCAGTTTGCCTACGTCGCCTCGCACGACCTGCAGGAACCGCTGCGGATGGTGTCCAACTACACGCAGATGCTCGCCAGCCGCTACGGCGACAAGCTCGACGACGACGGCCGGGAGTTCATCGGGTATGCGGTCGACGGCGCCAAGCGGATGCAGGCGCTCATCCACGACCTGCTGCAACTGGCGCGCGTCGGCAGCCGCGGCAAGGAGTTCCGGCCGACGCCGCTCGCGCGCGTGATCGAGGACGCCACAGCCAACCTGGCCGGCGCCATCGACGACGGCAACGCGACGGTGACGGTCGGCCCGCTGCCGACGCTTGCGTGCGACGGCGGACAGCTCATCCAGGTCTTCCAGAACCTCATCGGCAACGCGTTGAAGTTCCGCCATCCCGACCGCCCGCCCGAAGTGCGCGTCGCCGCCGAGCAGACCGACGACGGGTGGACGCTCAGCGTGGCCGACAACGGCATCGGCATCGATCCGAAGTACTTCCAGCGGATCTTCCAGATGTTCCAGCGCCTGCACGGACCCGGCTCGTATCCCGGCACGGGCATCGGCCTGGCGCTCGTCCGGAAGATCGTCGAGCGGCACGGCGGCCACGTGTCGATCGAATCGACGCCCGGCGAGGGCACGACGTTCTTCGTGTTCCTGCCCGAGGCCGCCGCGCACGCCCCCGGAGGTGACCGTCCGTCATGAAGCCGATCGAGATCCTGCTGGTCGAAGACAACCCGGGCGATGCACGGTTGACGCGCGAAGCGCTCAACATGAGCAAGATCCGTAATCGCCTGCACCATGTGCGCGACGGCGAAGAAGCCATCCAGTTCCTGCGCCATCAGGGGCCGCACGGTCAGGCGCCCGAGCCCGATCTCATCCTGCTCGACCTCAACCTGCCCCGCCGCTCGGGGCGCGAGGTCCTCGAGGAGGTCAAGAAGGACCCGGCGCTCGTGCACATCCCGATCGTCGTCCTGACCTCGTCGCAGGCCGAAGAGGACATCCTCGGCAGCTACCGGCTGCACGCCAACTGCTTCATCACCAAGCCGGTGGACCTCGAACAACTCAACAAGGTCGTGCAGGGCATCGAACAGTTCTGGTTCACCCTCGTCACGTTGCCTCCCGGAGCCTGACATGGTGGCGCGACGCACGCTTCACGTACTGCTCATCGAAGACAACCCGGGCGATGCCCGCCTCGTCCGCGAATGGCTCCGCGAGGCCGAGCCCGACGAGTTTCCGCTCACGCACGTCAGCACGCTCGGTGACGGGCTGGCCCACCTGGCCGGCCCGGCCGACGTCGACCTGGTCCTCGTGGACCTCAGCCTGCCAGACGAGTCGGGTCTCGACACGGTCCGCCGCGTCGTCAAGGGCGCCGGTTCGGCCATCATCGTCGTGATGACCGGCGCCGACGACGAGGAGTTGGGCATTTCGGCCGTCAAGGAAGGCGCCCAGGAATACCTCATCAAGGGCACCGTCGACGGCGCGCAGTTCCGGCGTCAGTTGCGGTTCGCCGCCGAGCGCCAGGAGAACTTCCGGACCGAACTGGAGCGTGACGAGCTGACGACGCTGCACAATCGCCGGGGCTTCTTCGCCCTCGCCGAGCGGCACATGGTCACCGCCTGCCGCAACGGCCACGGATTCGTGCTGCTCTTCATGGATCTGGACGGACTCAAGCCCATCAACGACCAGTTCGGGCACACCGAAGGCAACCGCGCGCTCGTCGAGGCGGCCGAGATCCTGAAGCGATCGTTCCGCCAGAGCGACATCGTCGGCCGGCTGGGCGGCGACGAGTTCGCCGCCCTTGCGCAGGGATCGGCCGAGTCGAGCGAGGACAAGCTGCGCGCGCGGCTGGCGGCCGAGCTTGCGGCCGTCAACGCGCAGCCGGACCGGTCGTACGCCCTCGGGTTCAGCATGGGCGTCGTCGTCTGCCCGCCCGACGAAACGCGGTCGATTGACGAACTGCTGGCCGTGGCCGATGAACGAATGTACGCCGACAAGCGTGCACGCCGCGCCGGGCGGGCGAGAAGTGCGTGACCCGGCCGGCCGAGAGGCGGATAATCGATCCATGACGCGAGGGACACGGTTCACCCTGGTCGCCGTCGTCGTGGCGCTGGCCCTGCCGGCCTGGCTCGCAGGCCAGGCGCGGCCCGGCACCGTCGCGGGCGTCCGCAACTTCACGCACGTCGATGCCACGGTCGGGTGCGGCGGCGCGACCTCGCCCGAGGCGATGGCTGGCCTGGCGCGCCTGGGCTTCAAGGCCGTCGTCAACCTGCGCCTGGCCACCGAGACGGGCGCTGCGATCGACGAGTCGAAGGCCGCGGCGGAGGCGGCCCGCCTCAAGTACATCCATCTGCCCTTCAACGGCGCCGAGCCCGATCCCAAGGTGCTCGATCAGTTCATCCTGACGGTGACCGATCCAGAGAACCAGCCCGTGTTCGTGCACTGCGGCACTGCGAACCGCGTCGGCGCATTCTGGCTCGCCAAGCGGATGCTGGTCGATCGGTGGGACGAGGCGCGTGCCCTCGAAGAAGCCAAGGCGATCGGCCTCTCGAGCGAGGCGCTGCAGAAGTTCGCGCTGGACTACGTGGCGAAACGGCGGGGCGGCCGGTAGGCGCGACGATGGCCCAGCCGGCGTCGCGAGGCGATTGGCGTGCCGCTGGCCTGCCGGCCGAAGCCGCGAGCCGGAACGGGCGGCGATCGTCGACGCGGCGACGAAAGCAGGACGCGACCTGGCCTGAAGCCGGTGTTCACTGGCGGCGGTCCTACATCCGGGTGATCACGGACAT
>DATKDF010000127.1:0-33882 GCA_035512795.1 Vicinamibacterales bacterium | reverse complement strand
CGCGGGCTCGACGAGTGGCGACTCGCGCGCCATCACCGCCAGGAGTTCGGCAATCGCGCGCTGCTGAAGCCGCGGCATGTGCTCGAGCCAGTAGTGGCACGTCTTGGCGATGACGGTCACCACGTTCTTGATTTCCTTCTCGAGCCGGAACCTGGGCGACACCGGTAGATCGAGGAAGACACCCGACGCGCGCGCTGACACGTTCTCCATGACGATGGCTCGAAGCAACCAGCCGGCCATCGGCGCGCTGTAGCACTCGACGCGCACCCAGCCCGGATCCGGCGACGGGTCGCACGGCATGCTCGTTACCATCTCGACGCCGCGGCAGATCTCGGCCACGACCTCGGCGGTGCGCGCAGGATCGGCGGCGACCCCATCGGCCGAGCCGGGTCCGAGCAACGCGCCCTTGTGCGGCGGCCCCCCGGCCATCGCGAGGTCGCAGAAGCTGCCCCAGATCTCGTCCCAGGCGACGCGGCCATCCGCGCCGAACTCGAGACCAGCCGACCGCATGGGACGAGGCTCGAGCGTCTCGTACGAGTCCTGGTAGGCCGGCGGCAGCAGCGTCCGCAGCCGCTCGTCGAGCGCGGCCAGCGCCGTGTCGATGTCGGCATCGAAAATGGCGTTCGTCACCGTCAGCGGTCCCTCACGATCGCCACTGGCCCCTCACCGCTTCCCGGGGCGCCGGCGACGAACTCGAGCCAAACCACGACGACCCGGCCGGCTTCGCACGACCGGAACACGCCGATGATCTCGGTGACGCCATCGGCCGGCGGTGCGGTGCCGAGCCCGTCGAGGAGCCGGCCGGCGGCCTCGTGTTCATCGGGGACGCACGGGCCCGGCGCGAGTCTGGCCGACCAGACAAGCGCCGTCATCAGCGCGCCGAATGCGGTCGCCGGCTCCGCCCGACGAATGGCCCGGCCAATCGGCTCCACCCCCGGCGGCCGCGGCCGCGCGCCTGCGCCGAGCGTCGGACCGGGGTCCGGACCGGGACCGGGACCGGGATCCGGTTCGGGCGGCAGCGTACTGAGAATGCGATGCACGGCGCCGGCGTAACTGACGACGAAGAGCTCGCCCGAGGCGTCGACACCGAAACTGGCCGGACTCTGGGCCGCCGCGCCGAGCTCGGCCGTATGCTCGACCAGATCGCTGGCCGTCGCCTCGCCGGTCGTCGGACTCACCGTCAGGCGGATCGACCAGACGCGGCTCGTGATGAAGTCCCCAAAGAAATACCGGCCGCGGAAGGCCGACCCGAGCGCCGCCCCGCGATACACGGATCCTCCGGTGATCGCCCGGCCCTCGCTCCGGGCGTACTCGAAGATCGGATCGGTCAGCGGCAGACTGAACGGCGGCAGGCTCGTCACGTTGTCGTGCGCCCCCTCGCGGTTGCGCCAGCCGTAGTTGCGGCCACCGCGCCCGGCCGGCTCGTAATCGATCTCCTCGAAGCCGGTCTGGCCGACGTCCCCGATGACGAGCGCGCCCGTGCCGCCCCGCGACGGGTCGTCGAAGCTCCACCGCCACGGATTCCGGAGACCGAAGCTCCAGATCTCGCCGAGCACGCCCGCCTGTCCGACAAACGGATTGGACGGCGGCACATCGTAGCCCTCGGCGTCGCTCGCCGGCACGGCGACGTTCAACCGGAGCATCTTGCCCAGGAGCGATTGTGGGTTCTGCGCGAAGTGGAACGGATCGTTGCCTGACCCGCCGTCACCCATCCCGATGTACAGGAAGCCGTCGGGCCCGAACGCCATGTTGCCGCCGTTGTGGTTCGAAAACGGCTGGCTGACCACCCGTTGTCCCCCGGGCCATCGGAAGTCGAACCGGCTGGCCGGATCGGCCCGGAGCGGGTCGGCCGCCGACCGGAGGAAACGCGCGACGACCGTATCGCCGGAAAGGTCGGAGAAGTTCACGTATACGCGCCCGCTCGCCGCGTAGTCCGGGGCAAAGGCCAACCCCAGCAACCCCTGCTCGCCGGAGTTCCGGACGACGCTACGGAGGTCGAGAAAGTCGGTTGACTGCACGACGCCGTCGCGGACGGCACGGATGCGGCCATCCTGCTGGACGATGACTTGCACGGACGGATCCGACGGATCCTGCACGAACGCCACCGGCTGCGTGAATCCGCCGGCGAACACCTCGCTCCGGAGCTGGGCCGACGCGTCCCGCCCGCCAGCCAGCAGGACCACGGACACGGCCAGTCCGGCCGCCTGTTGCCTCCCCCACACCATGGCCACCCCCGCTCCATTGTCCAACGAACGTCGCCCTGACGGGTTACCATGCCGCGAACCATGCGAGCCGGCGTCCCGCTCACGATCGTCCTCATTCACGGCGGCTGCCGGGTTTCGCCATTCGCGACACTTCAGAGCACGGCCCTTGTCCTGGCGGTCGGACGGACATCGCCGTGACGAGCCCGGATCCGGCCGGCCCGACCTGGTTCCCGGGCGACTCGACCGACGAGCGTCTCCGCGAACTGCTCACGCTCTTCGGCGGCGCGATGAAGGGCGTCTTCTACGCGTTCCGTCGCACGCCGGACGGACGGATCAACGTGCCGTTCATGGCGCCGTCGATGGAGGCCATCTGGGGCTCTTTCGGCGGCCACGATCTGACCACTGACGCGCAACCGATCTTCGATCGCATACATCCCGACGACCGATCGAAGGTCATGGCGGCCATGCAGGCCTCGGCCACGTCGATGACGCGCTTTCAGCAGACCCTGCGGGTCGATCATCCCGACAAGGGCGAGGTCTGGCTGGCCGCCAGCTCGACACCCACCCGGCAGGCCGACGGGGCCATCGTCTGGTTCGGTTACGTGCAGGACATCACGGACCGCATCCGGCTCGAGGAGCGGATGGTGCAGGCCGAGCGTGTCGCGGCGCTCAGCCAGCTCACCGGCGGCATTGCCCACGATTTCAACAACCTGCTGACGGTCATCATCGGCAACAGCGAGATGCTGCTCGCGTCGCTCGCCGACGATCACCGCGACCGGCTCTTTCTCGACGACATCCTGCAGGCCGGCCGCCGGGCCGCCTCACTCACCCAGCGCCTGCTCACCTTCACGCGACGTCACGTGTCGACACCGGAGGTGCTGCACCTCAGCGGCGCCATCGGCCGGCTCGAGCCGATGCTGGACCGCATCCTCCGCGAGGACGTCACACTCCGCACGGCACTCGACGCGCCGGCCACGCTCGTCCGCATCGATCCGTCGCAGCTCGAACTGCTGCTCGTCAACCTGGTCGTCAACGCCCGCGACGCGACGGCGGCCGGCGGCACCGTCACGATCGCCACGCGCGAGGCGGACGCCGACGCCATGCGGCTCCGGTTCCCCGACCTGCCGGCGCGCCGGTTCGTCGAGTTGTCGATGACCGACACCGGCGCCGGCATGACGCCGGACGTCCAGGCGCGCCTGTTCGAGCCGTTTTTCACGACCAAGGCGCCCGGGCAGGGCACCGGGCTCGGCCTGGCGACGGTGTTCGGGATCGTCC
The DNA here is from genome assembly GCA_035512795.1 of Vicinamibacterales bacterium. Lineage (GTDB taxonomy): Bacteria > Acidobacteriota > Vicinamibacteria > Vicinamibacterales > SCN-69-37 > DATKDF01. The sequence continues at coordinate 30,403 of DATKDF010000127.1, read as the reverse complement.
AGCAGGCCGGCGGCGCGATCGCTGTCGACAGCGCGCCCGGCGCCGGCTCGACGTTCCGGATCTACCTGCCGGTGGTCGACTCGACCACGCTCGCCGGCACGGAATGAGTCGCGCCCGTCTCGACCGCGTCAACTGCCTGAGTGCCCGAGTCCGATTGGCTTCGCGAAGGGCGCGGCGGGATGGCCGAACAGGAACCCCTGCATGAGGTCGGCGCCGAGTGCGGCCACGACGTCCCGCTCACTGGGCGTCTCGATGCCTTCGACGACGACGTCGCTCAGGCGCAGGTCGTGACCGAGTTCGAGGAGCGACTTGACCACGCGCTGCTTGGTGGCGCTCGACTCGATGCCGCGCACGAGCGACATGTCGATCTTCATCACGGCCGGTTCGAGCACCGCAAACGTAGACAGGCCGGCATAGCCGGCGCCCATGTCGTCAACGGCCACCCGGAAGCCCGACGACTTCAACCGCTCCAGGGTGTCGCGCGTGGCCTGCGTGTGCAGGAGTGCCTTCCGCTCGGTGACCTCGTAGACGACGCGCGACGCGAACGGAAAGAGCGGGTCCTTCGCCGATCCCAGCTCGGGATCGAGCAGTTCCACCGGATGCAGGTTGACGAAGATCTGGACGTGCGCCGGCAGATCGGTCCGCACGATATCGACGGCCGTCAGTGCACGGACGCGGCGGCCGAGTTCGTGGACGCGCTCGAGCCGCTCGGCAGCCGCCACGATCAGGAGCGGCTGCGGCAGCCGTTCATCGTCGAGCCGCATGAGCGCCTCGTAGGCGTACACGTGGCGGTGGCGCCACGCGATGATCGGCTGGTAGGCGACGCGGATGCGCGCCAGCGCGTCCTCGAAGGCGAACTCGAGCGACGCGCGATCGCCCAGGTCGCGCTCGTGGCCGCCCAGTACCGACAGCGCCTCGCGCTTGGTGCGAGCCAGCCGGCTCATGGTGACGGCGTCGGTCACGGTCCGCACGAGGGTGTCGGCCGAAAGAGGCTTGGTCAGATATCGCAAGGCACCGTACTCGACCGCGAGGATCGCCGTGTTCACGTTCGGCTGTCCGGTGACGAGGATGACCTGCAGATCCAGGTCGTGCTGCCTGACGCGGCGGAGCAGCGTCAGCCCGTCGAGCCCCGGCATGTTGATGTCACTCACGACGACATCGCAGGGGGTCGTCAACTGCGTCAGGGCCTCGGCGCCGCTGTGTGCGACCCGGACGTCGAACCTGGCGCGGCGCAGGATCTCGGCGTAGGTTCGGAGGACGGGCTCCTCGTCGTCGACGACGAGCACGGCGCCGAGGGAACCGCTGGGCACGTCTGCACGATAGATCCGTCGTGGGGGGTTCGTCCAGCAGCCGGGGGCTTTAGTCTAGAATGGCCGGTATGCCCCGAACAGCCAGCCCCGCCGCTCTTGTCGGTGTCATCCTGATCACCGCGACGCTCGCGGCGCAGAGCCCGGTGGCACCTGCCAACGACGCACCCAACCCGTACGAGACGATCGAGGGCTGGGCCCGGATGCCCGAGGGCCGGACCTGGGGATCGACGAGCGCGGTGGCCATCGCGGCCGACGGCGTATCGGTCTGGGTGGCCGAGCGCTGCGGCGCCAACAGTTGCTGGGATGCGGCGGCCGGGCAGGCCTCACCGCTCGACGTCGTACTGCTCTTCGACCAGGGCGGCCAGCGCGTCCGGAGCTTCGGGGCCGGCATGTTCGTCTTTCCGCACGGCATCCACGTCGACGGTGACGGCAACGTGTGGGTCACCGACGGCCGGGACAACCTGCCGCGGCGCCCGGCCCGGGGAACGGCGGCCAACACGCCCCTGCCACCGCCACCCGCCAACGTCATCGGCCACCAGGTACTGAAGTTCAGCCCGACGGGGCAACTGCTGCTGGCACTCGGCAAGGCCGGCGGCAATGCGCCCGGCCAGCCGTACGACGAGGCGTCGCTCTACCAGCCGAACGACGTGATCACCAATGCGGCCGGCGAGATCTTCGTCGCCGAGGGCCATTCGTCGTCGGCCGGCGCGACAGCGCGCATCGTGAAGTTCGATCGGCAGGGCCGGTTCCTGAAGACGTGGGGCTCGTTCGGCACCGAACCCGGACAATTCGACCAACCGCACGGTCTCGCGTTCGATTCCGAGGGTCGTCTGTTCGTCGCCGACCGGGGCAACAACCGGATTCAGATATTCGACCAGGAAGGCAACCTGCTCGACCACGGATGGGAACAGTACAGCCGGCTGAGCGGGATCTGGATCGACCAGAACGACATGCTCTACGGCGCCGATTCGGAGTCGGGTTCGGTGGCGCCCACGCGATCGGAATGGAAGCGCGGCATCCGGATCGGCAGCATCCGCGAGGGCAGGCACGGAAAGATCCACGCGTTCATTCCGGATCCGTTCGAACCACCAGCCGGCGAGCGCGCGCGCGGCACACTCGCCGCCGAAGGCGTCGCGGTCGATCGCAACGGCGTGATCTACGGCGCCGAAGTCGGCCCGAAGGCCCTCAAGCGTTACGTGCGGCGGTAGGCCGTCACCATCCGGCGGCCGGCTCCCAGAGTTCGACGCGATTGCCGTCCGGGTCGTGCAGCCACGCAAATCGGCCGTTGAAGTGGCCGGCCGGTCCCTCCACGTCGATGCCGGCGGCGCGCAACCGGGCCACGAGACGGTCGAGGTCAGACACGCGATAGTTGATCATGAACTGCGCGCCGGCCGGCCCGAGATAACCGCTTTCACGATCGAACAGCGCCCAGGCCGTCCGCGCGACCCGCGCCGGGTTGTCGCGCTCCCGCCACTCGAATGCCGGCATCTCGGGTGCGCCGCTGGTCACCTGAAGACCGAGATGCGTGCGATACCAGGCGCTCAGCGCGGCTGGATCGCGGGCCTTGAAGAAGACGCCTCCGATCCCGTTGACGCGCGCGGGACTGGTCGTGGTGCTGGCTGCCGGCGTCAGCCGGTACTCGGGCAGCGGCCGCGGGTCTCTCCGGCCGGGATCAGGCTCCGTGAATCCGCGCACGGCGTGGGGCCTGTACGGCGCGTCAAGCGCGGCCAGTTCGTCGGGCGTCAGCGCGAGATCCAGGGCGCGGATCGCCGTGTCGAGGTGTCCGAGTTTCGTCGCGCCGATGATCGGCGCCACGACCCCCGGCCGGCCGAGCAGCCACGCCAGCGCCACTTCCGTCATCGTCACGCCGCGCGCCGAGGCGACGTGTTCGACGGCGTCGACGACGTCCCAATCGGCCGGATGATCGTACAGGCGCGGTGAATAGTCGTCGCTCGCCGCACGGCGCGTCGCGTCATGCCGCACGCCGCCCGCGACGGGCCTCGGCCGCGTCAGCAGACCGCGGGCGAGGGGGCTCCAGGGCATCAGGCCGATACCGGCGTCGAGGCAGAGCGGCACCATCTCGCGCTCCTCTTCGCGATAGACCAGGTTGTAGTGGTTCTGCATCGACACGAACGAGGCCCAGCCGCGCCGCTCGGACGTCGAGAGCGCCTGCGCCAGCCGCCACGCCGGTCCGGAACTGGCGCCGATGTGCCGCACCTTGCCGGCGCGCACGAGGTCGTTCAGGGCCTCGAGGGTCTCGTCAGCGGGCACCGAGGGATCGAATCGATGAATCTGATAGAGGTCGATGGCCTCCACACCAAGACGGCGCAGGGTCGCTTCGCAGGCCTGCAGCACGTGCTTGCGCGACAGGCCACCCATGTTGGGCCCGTCACTCATCGGGAAGTTGACCTTGGTGGCGATGACGATCTCGTCGCGCACGGCCACGTCGCGCAGAAGGCGGCCCGTGACCTCTTCACTCGCGCCGAGCGAGTACATGTCGGCCGTATCGAAGACGTTGATACCGGCCTCGATCGCGCGGACAAAGAACGGACGCGCCGCGGCTTCGTCGAGCACCCAGGGCCGCCACGCCGGGCTGCCGTAGCTCATGCAGCCGAGCGCCAGTCGTGAAACGGTCAGGCCGGATCGGCCGAGTTGTGTGTAGCGCATGGTGTAACGAGCACCTGTGGGGTCATGCCGCGACGATCCAACCAAGCGTCAGAACGCCGACCACGATGACGAAGAAGCCGGCCACGTCGAGCGCGATGCCGTGGCGGGCCATCTTGCCGATCGGAATGTACCCGCTGCTGTAGACGATGGCGTTCGGCGGTGTCGACACCGGCATCATGAATCCCATGCTGGCACCGATCGTGGCACCCAGTGCCGGCTCGAGTGGCGACACGCCGGCGGCGATCGACACCGCGATGGCCGTCGGCACGACGATGTTGGCCGACGCGGTGTTCGAGGCCGCCTCCGACATCAGGATCGCCAGCGCCGTGAAGACCATCGTCAGACCAACGGTACCCGCGCCCGGATACTCGGCGGCCACCCAGCGCCCGAGGCCCTCGGACAAGCCCGTCGAGTCGGCCATGGTCCCCATCGCCAGCCCGCCGCCGAACAGCATGACGACGCCCCAGTCGATCCGCGACGCCTGGTCCCAGGTCAGCGTGAACTGGCGGGCCCGCCAGTCGATGGGCAGCAGGAACAGCAGCATCGCACCGAGGATCGCCGCGACCGCTTCGGGGAGCATCGCCGACAGCCGCTGGGCCAGCGGATGCGCATGCCCGAAGATCGCCGCGACCGTCCCGGGCACGACCCAGCCGGCCACGGTGACGCCGAACGCGATGAGGACGTTCCGCTCGCCGCGCGTGACCGGGCCGAGCTTCTGCAGTTCACCCGCGACGGCGCGCCGCGACTCCTCGCTGAGACGCACGTGGCGCGCCCGCGGCAGCAGGAACCAGACCACGATGAACGCCATCATGGCGAGCATGATCGGCACGCCAATCAGCATCCAGGAGACGAACGAGATCGAGATGCCGCCGAGTTCACGAAGCAGGGCGATGCCGATGAGGTTCGGCGGCGTGCCGACCGGCGTGGCCAGACCGCCAATCGACGCGGCAAACGACGTGACGAGCATCAGCGCGAGGGCGAACTCGCCAAAGCCGGCGTCGCTCCGCCGTTCGCGGCCAAGCTGCGCCAGCACGGCCAGCCCCAGCGGAAACAGCATCGCCGTCGTCGCCGTGTTGCTCATCCACATCGACAGGCCGGCGGCGACACCCGCGTAGGCGAGCACGAGGCGCAGGCCGCTTCGTCCCACCCAGCGCGAGGCGAGGGCGGTGTACGCGAGGCGTCGATCCAGCCCGTGGACGAACATCGACTCGGCCAGCATGAAGCTGCCGATGAACAGGAAGATGATGGGATCGGCAAACGGCGCAAAGGCCGTGCGCACGGGTGCCACGCCGAGCACGACCGCGAGCGCCGGCCCGACGAGCGCCGTGATGGCCAGCGGCAGGGCCTCGGTCATCCACAGCACGACCATCAGGCCGAGGATGGCCGCGAGCGTATGGGCCGCTGGCGGAAGCGTCGGCAGCGGTAGCAGCCAGAGCGTGAGGAAGACGACCGGGCCCAGTACGAACCCGATCGACTGACGCCGGCGATTGAAGCGGACCTCGCCCGGCGACGCGGGCCCGGCCGGCTCGCGAACGCCCGGCACGCGCTCAGTCCCGACCGTGCGGCATCACTGGTTCGGTTCCGACGCGCGGCCCGGCCACACGGTGCCCTGCACGCGCGGCACCATGCCGACACCCTTGAAGGCAAACTTCTGCAGGCGGCGTCCTTCGTAGGTCTCGGTCGTGTACAGGTTCCCCTGCGAATCAGCCGCGATGCTGTGCACGGCGAAGAACTGGCCCGGCTGCCGGCCGCCGTCGCCGAACATCGTCAGAATCTCGAGCGATTCGCGGAGCAGGACGTAGATCTTCTCGTTCTTGCCGTCGGCGACATAGAGGTACTTCTGCTCGGCGTCCTTCGAGAAGGCGATGTCCCAGGTGGAACCGTCCCCGCGCGTACGAGGGGCGATGAACACCTCGCGGACGAACTGGCCCTCGCGCGTGAAGACCTGAATGCGGTCGTTCGGCCGGTCGCAGACATACAGCAGGCCGTCGACCGACAGGTCCGCGCAGTGCACCGGCGTGCGGAACTGCTGGGCCGGCGGCGCGTCGGGATCGTACGGACCGATGTTGGTGTCGTCGGGCTGGTTGCCGTACGCGCCCCAGAAGCGCTTGAAGGCGCCGGTGTCGGCGTCGAGCACCGCGACGCGGCGGTTGCCGTAGCCGTCGGCCAGATAGGCTTCGTTCATCTCCGGGTCGACGAAGATCTTGGCGACGCGGCCGAAGTTCTGTGTGTCGAGACTGCCGCCGGTCTGGCCCGCGCGGCCGTACTGGGCGACGAACGTACCGTCCTGTGTGAACTTGAGAACGTGCGCGTCGTTGCCACCGTTGCCGCCGATCCAGACGATGCCCTTGTGATCGACGAAGATGCCGTGATTCGACGCCGGCCATTCGTAGCCGTCGCCGGGGCCGCCCCACGAACTGAGCAGGTTGCCCTCCGCGTCAAACTGCAGGACGGGCGGTGCGGCCGCGCAACATGTGGCCACCGGTGGATCCTGGGTGGCGGCCGTCTCGTTGGCCGAGAGCGTGTCGGGGCGATGGACGATCCACACGTGATCCTCGGCATCGACGCCGACGCCGATCGTCATCCCGATGAGCCAGCCGTTCGGCAGCGGCTTCGGCCAGCGCGGGTCCACCTCGAACCGCGGCGCCTCGACCAGGTCGCTCTGCGCGCCGACGGACGGGTCGAGCGCGCGGTCGACCGTCACGAGCAGCCCGAGCGCCGCGAGAAAGGCCGTGCCGGTCAGGAACGTACGCGTCCTCGTCATCGCCATGCTCCCGCTCACCTCGTCCCCACGAACTTCTGCACGCGCTTCCCTTCGAGTGCCTCACCGGTATACAGGTTGCCCTGCGAATCGAGCGCCACGCTGCCCACCGCATAGAAGTGTCCCGGCCACCGGCCCCCGGCACCGACGCTGCCGGCCACTTCGAGCGACTCGCGGTTGAGAATCCAGACCTTCTGGTTCTGCCCGTCGGCCACGAAGAGTTGCGCCTGCCCGGCGTCACGCGAAAACGCGATGTCCCAGACGGCGCCGCCGCCGCCCGTGTCGGCCGAGAGCGTGGCCTCCTTGACGAACGTGCCATCGGCCATGAACACCTGAATGCGATTGGCCGTACGGTCGCACACGTAGATCAGCCCGTCGGTCGATACGCTCGCGCACGTCACCATGCGGAACGGCTCACCGTGGCCGCCCCAATGGCGCTTGTAGGCGCCCGTGGCGGCATCGAAGACGGCGACCCGATTACTGCCGGTGTCGGCCACGAAGACTTCGTTCGACGCGGCGTGCACGTCGAGGTTGGCCGGCCGGTTGAGCGCCGCCTGGCTGTCGGCCGTGCCGACGTCGCCGGCCTTGCCGATCTGCATGAGGAACCTGCCCGCGCGCGAGAACTTGAGGACGTGCGCGTCCTCGGGTGGCGGCGGTGGCGGAGGCGGTCCGCCGGCGCGCCCGCCCTGGCCTCCGGCACGGCCGCCTCGCCCGGCGGCCGCCGGCGGCGCGCCAGCCGCGGCCATCCAGATGTTGCCGTCGGCGTCGACGGCCAGGCCGCCCGGCGACCGCGGCCAGTCGTAGCCCTGGCCCGGTCCGCCCCAGTTGGAAACGAGCCGGCCGGTCGCATCGAACTCGAGCACGAACGGCGCCGGCTCACAGCAGGTCTCGGCGGTCGGCGGATCGGTGGCCAGTCCCATCTCCGTCCGCGCGATGAGCGACGCGCCCCCGCGGTGAACGACCCAGATGTGATCCCGCGCATCGACGGCCACACCGGTCACCGATCCGAGAATCCACCCGCTCGGGAGCGGTTGTGGCCAGAGGACGTCGACCTCGTAGCCCGAGGCCGGTGTGGCACTTCCGCCGCCGCCCCCACAGCCAACGGCCGCTGCGAGGACGAGCACGGTGACGAGTGAAACCAGGCTTCGGGGCATCTGCATCCTCGGTACGGCCGGCGGCCGGGCGCGGGCCGTGAGCGTGGAACTTCGGTTCGGCGGCAGTATACCCTTGGCCGGACGCGATGACGCACCCTGATCTGGCTGCGCGCGGCGGCCGCTGGGTCGCCGGCCTGCTGGCGGTCATGGCCCTGGCCGCCATCCCAGCCGCGCACGAAATCCCGGTCGACGTGACGGCGCACGTGCTCATCCGGCCCGAGGGCGATCGCCTCCGGATGATCGTTCGCGTGCCGCTGGCGGCGATGCGCGACGTGGAATACCCGCTCACGGGCGCGGGCTTCCTCGACCTGGCCGACACGCGCCTCTCAGGCCGGCTGCGTGACGCGGCGACACTCTGGATCGCGCAGAGCCTGCATCTTTCCGCGGCGGACCGCCCCCTGCCGGCCCCGACCGTCGCCGCGCACCGGCTGTCGATGCCGACCGACCGCTCGCTCGAGACGTGGGACCAGGCGCTCGCGCACGTCGAGGGACCGCCGATGCCGGTGGACACCCAGGTCATCTGGAACCAGCTGCTGTTCGACGTCCTGCTCGAATCGCCGATTGATGGTGACGCGGGCGCGCTGTCGCTTCGACCCGAGCTGGCGCGCCTGGGACTCCGCGTGCGCACGGTGCTGCGATTCTTCCTGCCGGACGGGGCCGTTCGCGCGTTCGAGTACGCGGGCGACCCGGGCCTCGTGCGCCTCGACCCGACCTGGGCGCAGGCGGCCGGCCGGTTTGTCGCGCTCGGCTTCGAGCACATCCTCGGCGGCATCGATCATCTGCTGTTCCTGCTGTGCCTCGTCATCCCTTTCCGCCGCCTTGGCCAGCTCGTCCTCGTCGTCACCGCCTTCACCGTGGCCCATTCGATCACCATGATCGCCGCGGCGCTCGAGCTGGCGCCGGACGCGTTCTGGTTTCCACCGCTCATCGAAACGCTCATCGCCGCGTCCATCCTCTACATGGCGATCGAGAACATCGTCGGCGCCACCAACGTGCACCGGCGCTGGGCAATCGCCTTCGGGTTCGGCCTGGTGCACGGGTTCGGGTTCTCGTTCGCGCTGCGGGAATCGCTGCAGTTTGCGGGCGGACACCTGGCGACGTCGCTTCTGTCGTTCAACCTCGGCGTTGAACTGGGTCAGGTGCTCGTCCTCCTCGCGATGGTGCCGGTGCTGCACGTGGTCTTCACGCGCGTGGTGGCCGAACGGATGGGCGCCATCGTCCTCTCGGCGCTCGTCGCGCACACGGCCTGGCACTGGATGGTCACGCGGGGCACGGAGCTCGGCGAGTACGACCTAGTTGCTGACACGTCGTTCGTCCGGATGCTCGTGCGCGTGGCGATGGCCGGAGTGATCGTCTGGGGCGTGGTCTGGGCGTTCCGGATCGCTCGAAGGGAGCGTACGTAGGGCGTACTGCGATCGTACGTCCCGTCGGCCCTCCGTACGGAGGCCTGTCAGGCTGCCGACGCGGCCTGGGTGACGCCAAGGACGTCGGCGAAGACCGCCGTCGCCTTCTGCATTTCTTCCATCGTGCCGATCGACACGCGCGTGTGCGTCTTCTCGAAGGGCGGGAAGTCGCGGCCGACCATGACGCCGTGGGTGGCACAGCCTTCGCGGAACTCGGTGGCCGGGCGGCCGATGTTGACGAAGATGAAGTTGCACTGCGAGTCGGTCGGCTCGAAGCCGTGCTGGCTGAACCAGTCCATCGTGTACTGGCGCACGGCCGTGTTGCGCGCCGCCTCGGCCGTAATCCGCTCCGGCTCGCCGAGGGCCGCCACGGCGGCCTTGAGCGCGAGCACGTTGGCGCCCATGCCGAACTGGACCGACCGCATCGCCCGAAGCGTCTCGGGCATGCCGATGGCGTAACCGAGCCGCAGGCCCGCCATGCCGTACGCCTTCGAGAACGTGCGCGACACGATGACGCGCGGGTTCTTGAGCGCGATGTCGTACTGGGTGCCGTAGTCCGGGTCGGTCACGTACTCGTGGTACGCCTCGTCGAGCAGAATCGTCGTGTCGGGCGAGGCCGCGAGCACGGCCTCGACGAACGTGTCCATGGCCGTGCGCGAGAGCACGGTGGCCGTCGGGTTGTTCGGGTTGCAGACGAACACGAGCCCCGCGCCCTTCGCCCGGGCAGCCAGGGCCTCGAGGTCCATGAACATCGCGCTGGTGATCGGCACGTATTCGACCGTCGTGCCCATCACGCGCGCCATGGCCGGACACTCTTCGTAGCTGGCCGCGCTCAGCAGCAGCGGTCTGGTGGGCGACGTGAACGCGTGCGTGGCACTCCGCAGGATCTGCGTCGAGCCGCAGCCGAGCAGGATGTTCTGAGTCTCGCACTGGTACATGCCCGCGAGGGCTTCGGTCAATTCGCCCGTCGGCAAGCCGTAGCGGGCGGCCGGCCAGGTCGTGTCGGTGAGCACGGCCTGCATCGCCTCGATGGCCCGGGCGCCCGGCCCGAGCGGGTTCTCGTTGTTGTGCAGGAGCAGCCGCGCGCCGTTGGCGACCGCGGCCATCGTCTGCGAGGGATCCCGTGTCCACGGCCCGAGCAACCGGCCTCCCGACAGGTAGTACCCACCCGCCACCGCGCCACCGATGCCCGCCGTCGTCAGAAACGCTCGTCGCGAAATCGCCATTGGGATGCCCCTCTGAACCCGAAAACTCGAAATCCGGTACCTGTCTGGCAGCCGCCTAGACGTTCAGAACCGTCTTGAAGACCGCGACCGCCTTGTCCATCTCTTCCTGCGTCCCGATGGACACGCGGGCCCATTCCTTCTCCATCGGCGCGAAGTCCCGGCCGACGGCGATGCCCTGTTCGGCGCAGCCCTCGCGGAATTCGCGCGCCGGACGACCGAGCTTGACGAAGATGAAGTTGGTCTGCGAGTCGGTGGCTTCGAAGCCGGCGTTGCGGAAGAAGTCGAGCGTGAACTGGCGCGCCGCCGTATTGCGCGCCGTCTCGCGCGCGAGGCCCGCTTCGTCCTCGAGCGACGCGTACGCCGCGGCCACGGCCAGGGCGTTGGCGTTGAACGGCACCATCATCCAGCCCGACAGCCGCTCGATGACCGCCGGCTGCCCGATCCCGAAGCCCAGCCGCAGCCCGGCCATCCCGTGCGCCTTCGAGAAGGTGCGCGAGATGACGAGGTTCGGGTACTGCGGAATGAGCGGAATGGCCGACGTGTAGGACGGATCGGTCACGTAGTCGTGGTACGCCTCGTCGACGAGAATCACGGTGTCGGGCGACGCGGCCGAGATGCGCTGGACCATGTCGGCGATCGGCTCGCGGCCGTGCACGGTCGCGGTCGGGTTGTTCGGGTTGCACACGAACACCAGGCCGGCACCGGTCGACGCCGCGATCATCTTCTCCAGATCGAGCTTGCCGGCCACGTCGACGGGCACTTCGGTGATCGGGTGATTCATCCGGCGCACTTCGCGCGTCGGCGACTCGTAGCTCGGGATCGCCGTCACGAGCCCCTTCGTCGGGCTGGTGAACGCCTTGGCGGCCGCGTCGAGTGTCTCGCCCGATCCGGCGCCGAGGGCCACGTTGGCCATTTCAAGGCCGTGCTTCCCGGCGATGAGCGTCCGCATGTCGTTGACGCTCGGCACCGGGTTGGTCGGATAGCGCCCGGCGTAGCTGTACGCCTTCTCAATCGCCGCGATGGCGACGGCGCTCGGCCCGAGCGGGTTCTCGTTGCTGCTGAGCCGGACCATCGCCCGGCCCCGGCCGCCGCGGCGGCCCTGGCCCTGCTGGGCTGGCGGCTCGGCCTGCTGGCCGAACTCACCGACAAAGGCCTCGTGACCCCGTGCGCTGATCCAGGCAGCCCCAGGCCGGGGCCCCCGCGATCCACCCATCAACGACTCTACAAACGCACGTCGTGAAACCGCCATGCTGGCCTCCGTCCCGCTACCCGGATACTCAATTGAAGGGCCGATTCTAGCCCGGATTGGCCACCAAGGCCAGTGCCCGGGCTACCGGTCGCGCAGCGGCCGGCCCGTGCCCTGATAGCGGATCTGGGTGATCTCGGCCAGGACGGCCAGCGCGATCTCGGCCGGCGTCCGGCCCCCCAGGTCGAGGCCGACCGGGGCGTGGATAGGGGCGATCCGGTCCTCGGATACGCCCGCTTCGCGGAGCATCTCTTCAATCAGGATGGTCTTGCGCCGGCTGCCCAGCACGCCGATGTAGCGCGCCGGCGTGCCGGCGGCGGCCAGCACGCAATCAGCGTCGAGCTTGTGCCCGCGGGTGGCGATCACGATGAACGTGGACCAGCCGTAGTCGAGCGAGCCGAGCGTCGCGGCCATGTCGCCGTGGAGCGTCCGTGCGCCCTCGAAGCGCGCCGGGTCGGCAAACTCCGGCCGGTCCTCGATGACCGTGACGTCGAAGTCAAGGAGCAAGGCCTGCCGCGCGATGGCGCGCGCGACGTGGCCGCCGCCGGCGATGACCAGTCCGGGCCGGCCCGTCACGGGTTCGATCAGGAAGTCGTGCACCTCGTCCTGCGGGACGATTCTCGGGGCGCCGTGCTCGAGCTGCCGCACGCCGGCCTGCCGCGCGGCCTCGTCGAGCGCGTCGCTGCCGAGCGTGCCCGAGACGTGGCCGCCCGGCTCGACGAACACGCGGCCGGCAAACTCGACCTGCCGGCCGAGCTTCCTCAGCCGCGTGACGATGGAGACAGGCGGTCCGCCTTCGGCCGCGCGCACGAGATCCTCGAGCATCGGGCGCTCGCCCGCCGCGAGCGCGTCCCTGTCCCGCTCGACCAGAATCCACATCGTCCCGCCACAGACGAGACCCGTGTTCCACGCAAGGTCTTCTGTGAGCTCGTACGCGCGAAGCGACCGCTCGCCAGACGCGATCGCTTCCCGCGCGGCCAGGATGGCGTCCGCCTCCACGCAGCCGCCGCCAAGCGTACCGGCCGCGCGCGCCGCCACATCATCGGCGGCTTCGACGACGACCATGCGCGCGCCGACGACCTGCGGCGTGCTGCCGTGTGTACGGACGACGGTTGCGAGCGCGAGGCGATCGCCGTTCCGCTGAAGCTCGGCGACGCGCGAAAAAAAGGGACGGGTGTCGGCCACGGTCGTCCTGACAGCATAGAAGACCCCCGGCGTCTTTGATATCAAAGACGCCGGGGGTCTTTGAGATCGGACGGGACGTCGACGTCCCGGAGGACGCCAGGGTCGTCGACGTCGAGTTCGACGTGCGGCGGGCCTGTCGCGGCGAGCACTGCCTTTAGATTGGATCGGGGATCGGCGGCCAGGATCGCGTCGCATGCCGAGCCGGGCAGGCCGATCGGATGTCCGTGCTTGCCGCGGAACGTCGGCAGGACGACGGCGTCGCCGTCTGCCGCCGCAGCAAGAACGGCCGCGATTGTGGCCGGACGGACGAACGGCATGTCGGCCGGCAGCACGAGCAGCGGCTCGCCCTCTGCAACCGCGCACCCGGCTTGAATCGACGAGAACATCCCGCGCGCCGGGTCCGGGTTGACGACCGTCGTGACCACCGGCGCGCCGGCGGGCAGGATGCCGGGATCGAGCAGCGGACTCCCGGGTGCGACGATGACGACGACATGCGCCACGCCGGCGTCGAGAAGCGACCGGATCGTCCGCGCGATCAGCGGCTCGCCGTCGAGGTCGACGAGGAGCTTGACCGAGCCGAAACGTTCGGCTTTGCCCGCGGCAGGGACGAGGGCCAGCGACATCAGGGACTGATGATAGACACTTGCATTGAAGATTGAGGATCTCATTAATTGAGGATTGATTGAAGATTGGGGGATCAAGGGCTTGGTCCATTGATGATTTGCCGCTCCGGCGTCCCTCGCCGGATCGGGTAGTCTCTCCCCCATGCCGACCTTCGGGCGCGTGATGCGCGCGCACTGGCCGCTCGATCCGGGTGTCACGTATCTCAACCATGGCACGGTCGGCGTCACGCCGATCCGGGTGCTGGCCGCGCAGCAGGCGATTCGCGACGAGATCGAGCGCCAGCCGTCGGCGTTCATGCTGCGCGAGATGTCGAACTGGGTGGGCGGGCCGCGCGACCGGCCGACGCGCATCCGTGCCGCAGCCGACATCGTCGCACGGTTCATCGGCGCGCGCGGCCCGGATGTCGTGTTCGTCGACAACGCGACGGCCGGCGCCAACGCGGTGCTCCGGTCGTTCCACCTCGCCCCGGGTGACGAGATTCTCGCCACCGACTTCGGATACGGCGCCGTCACCAACGCCGCGCGCTTTGCCGCCCGCGAGCGCGGCGCTACGGTCAGGGTCGTGACGCTGCCGTATCCGGACTATGACGAAGCACGCGCCGTCGAGACGGTCGAGCGCGCGATCGGTTCGGCCACGAAGCTCGCCGTCGTCGATCACGTCGCCGCCGAAACGGCGATCGTGCTGCCATTGGCGGAAATCGCCGCGCGCTGCCAGGCGCGCGGCGTGCCAGTGCTGGCCGACGGCGCGCACGCGCCGGGACAGATCGCGCTCGACGTGCCGTCGCTCGGCGTGGACTGGTACACGGGCAACCTGCACAAGTGGGCGCACGCGCCGCGCAGCAGCGGGTTGCTCTGGGCCCATCCCGATCGGCAGGCCAGCCTGCACCCGCCGGTCATTTCGTGGGGCCTCGATCAGGGCTTCACCGCGGAGTTCGACTGGGTCGGCACGCGCGACCCGTCGCCGTGGCTGGCCGCGCCAGCCGGCATCGCGTTTCTCGAAGAGATGGGATTCGACGAGATTCGCCGCTACTGCCACGGCCTCGCGTGGCGGAGCGCACACCGGCTCGCAGCAGCGTGGGGCACCGACTTCACAATCCCGGAGTCAGCCGTTGGCTCGATGGCGACCGTTCCGCTGCCCGCGTCGCTCGGCTCGACGCCGGAGGCCGCTCGGACGCTCCGCGATCATCTGCTCTTCGACGACTACATCGAAGTCCAGCTGCATGCCAGCCACGGCCGGCTCTGGGTCCGGATCTCGGCGCAGATCTACAACGACAACGACGACGTCCAGCGACTGGAACAGGCAGTGCTCGGGGTGAAGGGCGCTTGAGGTGCTGGGGTGGGGTGAAGAGCGCGTGAGGTGCCTGGGGATGAAGAACGCTCGAGGTGCTCGGGCCCGCAGCAGGGCGGCCTGGCTTAACAGCACCTCGAGCGCCCTTCCCCCCAGCACCTCGAGCGCTTTCCCGCCGTGCACTTCACGATCCCGTGAGTGCTCTGATCGACATGACCGTAAAGAACCCGTAGAACCCCGCCATGCCGACGAGTGTCGCGCGGCGCCACGTGGGCGGGCGGAGCGCCGGCGGCAGCAGTACGGTGTTGAGATAGAGCAGGTGCAACGACGCGATCACGAAGACGACGCCCGCGATGTTCGCGCCGAGCTGCAGCAGCACGATCGGCGCCGCGAGCTGCAGGGCGAACACGCCCCAAATGACGGTCGCGGCCAGGACCGTGTAGTACACCGCGCGCACGTCACCGCCGCGCCAGGTCCGGATGCGCGCGCTCCCGGCCCACAGGATGTCGGTGATCGCGCGCACCATGCCCTCGAGCTGGTCGAGCTGCGTTTTGACGAGCACCCATGCCGCAAGAAGCGCGACAACGCCGGCCATGAGCGCGCCCGCCCGCGCGCCGATGCCCGACGCCAGCTCGGCCGCGATCGCCAGGCCGCGGATGTCCGTCCCGGACGGCAGGATCGTGACGTAGAGCATCGCCGGCAGCACCATCCCCACGATGCCGCCGGCGAAGAACACGCCCCACTGGTCGGCATTCACGATGCGCCACCAGCCGCGCCAGCGTGCCAGGTTCGCGGGCGTCGGCTCGAACATGAATCCGCTGTGCGCGAGCGCGGTCTTGTGCCCGCCGACCGCCGCCGGAATGTAGCCGCACCGCTCGCTCATCCCGTAGCCGCGATCGCGCGCCCAGTTGGCCAGCGTGATGTTCGTGATGCCGCCGGCGCCGGCGTAGCCGGCCAGCGCCGCGAGCAGCACGAAGTCCATGCCGCCGGGCAGGAACACGAATCCGCCGCCCGCCGTGTCATAGCCGGCCAGCCCGGCGACCGACGCCACCCAGATCCGGCCCGGCACGAAGATGACCGCCAGGATCAGGAGCGTGCCGAGAATACAGACGACGGCCACCCAGTTGAGGAGCTCCAGCGTGCGCTCGATCCGGCGGCCGACGAGCAGCACCGCCACGCACAACCCGAACGTCGCGACACCGATGTAGTACACCGCCGCTGCATCGTCGGGCGTGGCGAGCCGGCGCGCGATGAGAAAGAACACGGCGCCGGCCGCGTTGGCCGCCCAGGCCGGCCAGCCCGACTGGACGAAGTACAGCAGCGAGTAGAACCAGGCCCAGAACGTCGCGCGGGGACGCGTCCGCATGAAGCCGGTGAACACCGGCTCGCCCGTGGCGAGCGTGTAGCGCATCAGCTCGGTGTTGAAGATCGTCTGCAGCCAGACGGCGACGGCCGTGATCCAGAGGAGCGTCAGCCCGTAGCGGACGAAGACGGCCGGCCCCAGCAGGAACTCGCCGCTGCCGATTGACGCGCCGAGGACGATGACGCCCGGCCCGACCGCGCCCAGCCAGCCGAAGCCCACGGGCCGCGGCGCATCGGGCAGGTCGGCGCGCTGCCAGGCTGGGAGACCGGAGCGCGCCTCGACGGCCCTGGACACCGCCTACGCCTTCGGCGGGATGTTCAGGTTCAGGTGGAAGACGTTGTCGGGGTCGTAGGCCGCCTTCAGCTTCTGGAGTCGCGGCAGGTTCGGCCCGTACACCGCCGCGAGCGCAGCATCGCCGACATCGTCGCGATCGAGGTAGTTGAGGTAGCGCTGCGGCCCGACGAACGGCTGCAGCGCGGCGTAGCTCTCGCGGGCCCACGCGAGACCCGCCGCGTCACCGGCCGGGTCCATCCACTGCGAGAGGATGAGCGCATTGAAGCCGTCCGACCGCAGCGCAAACGCCGTGTCGGTCACCGGCACGCGCCCGCCCGCCCCGTGGAATCCTTCGAGCGCGATCTGTCCGAGCGGGGACGGACACTGCAGGAAGCAGTCGACGAGGACGTCGATGGCCGCGTCGGGCAGCGTCTCGAGGAAGTGCGCCTTCCAGTAATTGCGCGCGCCACGCGGGAACGAGTCGTCAAGCATCATGTTGAGCTGTGAGTACGGCATCGGACCGACGACGTCGAGCACGGGCTGGCCGAACGCCTTGAGCGGCGCCACCACGCGCGCGCCGTCCTCGAGCGCGCCGCAGTGGCCGACCGCGATGCCCGCCAGCCGTGTGCCGTCGGGACCGGTCAGGAGCGCGCCCACCGTGAACGCCTCGTCCGGCAGCCCCAGCGTGTAGTCGCGGAAGAACCGAAGCACGTCGCGCGCCTTCTCGATCGGGTGGGCGACGAGCCCGCCCGTCACGATCGGACCAACCTCGTGCAGCGTGAAGTCGAACGACGTCGCGACGCCGAAGTTGCCGCCGCCGCCGCGAAGCGCCCAGAACAGGTCGGGATGGTCACTCGCCGACGCGCGCAGATGCGAGCCGTCGGCGGTGACCAGATCGACGGCCGTAAGGTTGTCGAGCGCCATGCCGTACTTCGACATGAGCCAGCCGAAGCCACCACCGAGCGTCAGGCCGGCCACGCCCGTCGACGAGATTGCGCCGCCGGTGGTCGCCAGGCCGTGGAGCTGCGTCTCGCGGTTGACGTCCTTCCAGAGCGCGCCGCCCTGGACCTGCGCACGGCGCGTCGGCGCGTCGACCAGCACGCCGCGCATCCAGGACAGATCGATCATCAGCCCGCCGTCAACTGTGGCACGGCCGCTCACGTTGTGCCCGCCGCCGCGCACGGCGATCTCCAGGCCGTGGTCGCGCGCGAGCCTGACCGCATCGGCTACGTCGGCGGCGCCGCGGCACACCGCGATGACGGCCGGCTTCCGGTCGATCATCCCGTTGTGGACGCGACGGTGGGCGTCGTAGCCAGGCGCTCCGGGCAGCAGGATCCGGCCGGCAAATGAGGGGGCGAGGGCAGCGACGGCGTCGGTGAGGTTGGCCATGATGGCCGCCGATCATACACGGACGAGGGGCCCCGATCTTCATGAAACGTTAATACCGGACCGGTAATATCGACAGCGTTTCCCGTCACCCGTTCTCCGGGAGGTTCGACGTGAGTTCTCAGGGGTTGCTTCGGAGTGCTCTGGCGGCAGGTCTGGCCGCCGTCTCGCTGGCCACGATCGACGCGGCGCCCGACGTGGCCGACGAACGCTACTGGCCGCAGTGGCGCGGCCCGCTCATGACGGGCGTGTCGCCGACGGCCACACCGCCCCTCGAGTGGAGCGAGACGACGAACGTCCGGTGGAAGGTGCCGATTCCCGGACGCGCGTCGGCGTCGCCAGTCGTCTGGGGCGATCGCGTGTTCGTGCTCACGGCCGTCGCCGAGACCGGCGAGACGGCCGCAGGCGTCACCCACAAGTTCATGGTCATGGCCATCGACCGGGCCACCGGCAAGGTGGCCTGGGAGCGCGTGGCGCACACGGCTGCCCCCCACGAGGGCGCACACCGCGAGAACGGCACGTATGCGTCGCCCTCGGCGGTCACCGACGGCGAGCACGTCATCGCGTCGTTCGAGTCGTTCGGCATCTATGCCTACGACATGAACGGCTCGCCGGTCTGGCAGACGGATCTGGGCGATAAGCGGATGCGCAATCAGTTCGGCGAAGGCGCGACGCCCGCCCTCCACGGCAACACGCTCGTCGTCAACTGGGATCACCAGGGCGAGTCCTTCATTGCGGCGCTCGACAAGCGGACGGGCACGGAGCGCTGGCGCCAGAGCCGCGACGAGATCGACTCCTGGTTCACCCCGCTCGTCGTGGAGGTGAACGGCCGGGCGCAGGTCATCACCGGCGCCATGAACAGGATCCAGAGCTACGACCTCGAAACGGGCGCGGTCGTCTGGCACACGGCGGGCCTGACGATGAACCCGATTCCGACACCGGTGGTCTCGAATGGCCTGGTCATCCTGATGAGCGGGTTCCGCGGCAACAGCCTCAAGGCGATCCGGCTCGACGAGGCGAAGGGCGACATCACCGGCACGAACGCCATTGCGTGGACGTACGACCGCGACACACCCTATGTGCCGTCGCCGCTCGTCTACGACGGCCTGCTTTACATGCTGAAGTCGAACAACGGCATCCTGTCGGTGTTCGACGCGGCCACCGGCAAGCTGCACCACGGACCGACGCGGCTCGACGCCGTGCCCAACGTCTTCTCCTCACCGGTTGGCGCAGCCGGGCGCGTCTACATCACCGGCCGCGAGGGCAGCACGCTCGTGCTCAAGCACGGCCCGGCGCTCGAGGTCCTCGCCGTCAACGAACTCGACGACGGCTTCGACGCGTCGCCGGCGCTCGTCGGGAGCGAGATCTTCCTGCGAGGCTACAAGCACCTGTACTGTATCGCCGAGACACCCGGAGACACGCAGTAGGGCGCGCTGGTTCCACAGCGCGCCGGATCGCGTTGGCGCGGTGGGTTTCGACAATGTGCAGACTCACGGGTCCTCGGC
This sequence comes from Vicinamibacterales bacterium, assembly GCA_035512795.1. GTDB lineage: Bacteria > Acidobacteriota > Vicinamibacteria > Vicinamibacterales > SCN-69-37 > DATKDF01. The sequence goes on along the minus strand of DATKDF010000127.1, from coordinate 11,013 downwards.
CAGGATGACGCTACCGGCCAAGACTGGAAGGGAGGAGGGATGAGGGATAGGGACACCCTCGATATACTCACCTGTCAGTGACGTGCCGGGCGGTTCGAGTGGTGCTCGTGCTCGCTGCGACCCTCCTCGGTGTGAACCGGTCTCTGCCCGTCCAGGCGCAGGGCGGGCCGTCATCAGGTGGTGTCACGGTCGAGTTCAATGCGACGGTCGGGGGTGGCGTGGCGCAGAGCGTGTTCAACTCTGCCGGCGATCGACAGATCCTCACGACCGGACTCGCGGTGGGCTGGTTTCTGGGCGAGCCGCCGCCTCCGGGGCAGAAGCCCGGCGGCTTCGAGATCCTCATCGAACTGGTGCCGACGCTCGTGGTCTACCAGTCGGAGCCGGTCTGGGGCGCCGGGATCATGCCCGTGGCCTTTCGTTGGACCTCACGCCGCCAGGGCGTGGCGCCGTACATTGAATGGGCCGGGGGCTTCCTGAACATGCGCGGCGCCGTGCCGGAGGGCACCGCGCAGCGCAACTTCATGACGCATCTCGGCACGGGTCTCCGCATCCCGGTGCGCGGCGCAGCCGAGCTGCTCGTCGCCTACCGATTGCATCACATCTCGAACGGCAACACGGTCGATCGCAACCCGGGCGTCAACTCGCATACCGTCCAGATGGGCGTGGCCTGGCGGCCGATCAGGTAAGGCTTGTGGTCACGAGCGAGTGGTGTATGCTTTGGCACCCGTTCGGGCGTCCCTGAGCCACTCCCCTGCCGAGGGGGCGCACGAACCGGGGCCCGGCCGTGCGGCCGGGATGAGTAAGGCGGGCGGACGGCTTCGGTCGTCCGCCCTTTTGTTTTCGGCCCGGTTTTCTGCCTGACGGGCCTCCCATCTGGAAAATGCTGTTAGTCTTAGTCGTCTGACGGGTACACAGCTTGCTTTCCGGTAGAGGAAGGAGGCGCCAGTGGAAGACAAGACGTCCAACAAGCCCTGGCTTCACGGCCATCACGATCGGCGTGAGTCCCCCCGGCTGACCTGTCGGGGCCTCCTGACGGCCGATCTCCAGCGCGCCGGCGATCACCGGACGGTGCGAGACGTGAGCCTGTCCGGCTTCGCGGTCGAAACGCCGACCCAGTTCGAAGCCGACACCCTCCACCACTGCGCGTTACACCCCGACGATGGCCGTCCGGTGGCACTGCTCGTGCAAGTTGCCCGTTCGGATCGGTCGCACGACGACGGGCACTTCGTCACCGGTTTCAAGTTCTCACTCTTCGAAGAAGACGGCCGCGAGCGTCTCAACGAGCTGATGGCCCGATTCGTCCGGCGCGCCGGCCTCGGCCAGGCGGCCGGCTGACGCCACGGCGTCACTTCGCGCGCCGCCTGAACGGCGCCACCAGTTGCGTCCAGTAGCCCTCCGGCACCGGATCGCAGGCGATCCCGTACGTCTCGGGCCAGCGATCATCCGGGAGATGATGCGTGCCGAACAGCCTGTCGATCCACGGCAGGTGCACGGCGAAGTTCTTGTCCACCGCCTCGGGCGCGGCACTGTGATGCCAGTGGTGGAACCGCGGCATGACGAGCACGCGCTCGAGCCACCCGCCGCGGAACCGCACGTTGGCGTGAATGAACACCGCGTGAAACGACACAAAGACGAGATACGCGTACACCGCCGGCGGTGCGAATCCGATGAGCACGATCGGAATGAGCGTGAACGCCCGCGTGACGATCACGTCGACCAGGTGCAGGCGCGACCCGGCAATCCAGTCGAGGTGGATGCTGGAGTGGTGAATCGCGTGGAAGCGCCAGAGCGCGGGCACGCGATGAAACAGGCGGTGGACCGCGTACTCGCCGAGGTCGGCCACCACGACGACTTCGAGGGCCTGGATGACGAGTGGTTGCGACTGGACGAGCACGTGGAACGAGCCACCGCCGGCCGCAGCGGCGACCACCGTCGCCGGCATCACCGTGAAGAGTGTCGTGACCTGGACGAGCAGATGGCTCACGAGGAAGTGCAGCGTGTCGGTCGTCCAGCCGGGCCGGAAGACCTCCTGGTCGGCCCGTCGAGGAAACAGCCGCTCGAGCGGCACGAAGATCACCGCCAGCAGCAACAGGTTCAGCAGGAACCAGTCGAGGCCGAGGTAGTACCGGCCTTCCGCCGCGCTCTCGATGGGCACGTCGGCACCGCCGAGGACGAGCGCGGCGAGCGACAGGGTGATGCCCGTCACGGCCAGCGCCTTGCGCGTGCGCAGCAGCGCGGCCAGCAGGCCGAACAGGAACCCGGCGCCGATCACGAACTGGATGAGTGCACGCATCACCGGCATCGGGTAGTGCGCGCGCAGGTCGACCTGCGTCAGCAGGTCCGGAAAGTGCAGGCAGATGACGGCCCCGAGGCCGAGCGCCCCAAAGAAGATCGAGGCCGTGCCGCTGAACCACCCCGTGCCGAGGTGCGTCGGCTCGTCGTCGCCGAAGACACGGGCGAACCACTCGTCGAGGCGTGACCGCCCGCGGCGCGGCATGCCGGAGATGGTACGTCAGGTCGGGTGGAAAGCCGCGCCGGCAGACGGTGCGCCGCTATCCGATTCGATACCCGGTCTTGCGGACGGTCAGGATGTGTCGGGGCGAGCCCGGGTCGGGTTCGAGCTTACGGCGCAGCTCGGCGATGTGGGTGTCGACGGTTCGCGTGAGCACGGACGAGGCGTGCCCCCAGACCTCGGTCAGCAGGTCCACGCGCGAGGCGACGGCCCCCTGCCGCCGCAGCAGGGCCACGAGGAGGTCGAACTCCATCGGCGTCAACTGCACATCGGCGCCGTTACGCGTGACCGTGCGTCGCCGGACATCGACCACCACCTCCCCCAGCACGAACCGGTCAGCCGGCGGCGGCTGCGCGCGTCGCAGCAACACTTCCACGCGCGCCAGCAGTTCCAGGATGCCGAACGGCTTGGTGACGTAGTCGTCGGCGCCGAGCTTCAACAGTCGCACCTTGTCGGACTCGTCGGTCTTCGCGGTCAGGACGAGGACGGGCACGTCGCGGTCGACGGCGCGAATCTCCCGCAGCACGCGCGGGCCATCGAGGCCCGGCAGCATCAGGTCCAGCACGACCAGGTCGGCCGCGCGTCTCCGGAACGCCTCGACCGCAGCCAGCCCGTCGAAGGCCACCTCGACGTCGTAGCCATCGATCTCGAAGTTGTTGCGCAGGCCCGCCGCCAGGTCGCGGTTGTCCTCGACGACGAGCAGGCGTGTCATGCCGGCTGCGGCTCGACGGCCGCGGCCACGTCGACGCGCGCTGCGGCTCCGAGCGTGACACGGAAGCGGGCGCCCTGCCCCGGCGCCGGCTCGACGACCGCGGCGCCGCCATGGCGCGTCGCCAGCTCGCGCACGATCGCCAGTCCCAGACCCGATCCACCTTCAGACGATCCGGGCGCCCGCCAGAAGGGCTCCCAGATCCGCCGGGTCTGGGCCTCCGGCACACCGGGGCCCTCGTCGGTGACGACAAGCGACACCTCGGCGCAGCTGACCTCGACGACCACGCGAACGGTCTGCCCGACCGGGCCGTACTTGACGGCGTTGTCGAGCAGATTGAGGAGCACCTGACGGAAGACGTTCGCGTCGATCCACGCCTCACCGGTGGCGGCTGAGAGGTCCACGTCGACGGTCGCCGCCCGCGCGGCGGCAAATGGCCGGAAGGCGTCGACGACGTCGTGGGTGACGCGCGCCGCATCGACGGCGTCACGGTCGATGATCACGCGGCCGTGGCGAAGCCGGGAAAACATGAGGACGGTGTCGACCAGTGCGCCGAGCCGACGGGCCTCCTGCACGATCACTTCGGCCGCGCGACGGCCCTCCTCGGCCGACCGGACGCGGCCGAGCAGGAGTGTCTCGCCGTACAGCCGAATCTGCGCGAGCGGCGTGCGCAGTTCGTGCGACACACCGGTGACGAAGTCGGCCTGCCGGCCCGCCAGCGCCACTTCGCGGCGCATCTGCCACCACGCCAGCCCGACGAGCACCACCGACGACAGGAGCAGCGTGAGGGCAACCGGCCAGCGCGACGCGGGCAGCCCACCGATGACGAGGCTCGCAGCCCGGTCGGGGTGAATCGACGCGTCGACCCGCAGTGACGAGACGCCGGCAAACAGCGCCGCCGATCCGGCGATCGGCCCCGGCGTGCCTGCCTCGAACAGCCGGCGGCCGTCGGCATGTGACACGGTCACCGCAAAGACGTCACGCGAGGGCGCGTCGACGAGCGACTCGGGCAGGAGCGATGTCGAGGCGAGGACATCGGTGAACGTGCTCGTCAGAAGCGCCGCATCGACGACCGCGCCGATGATGCGTGGCACGGCGGGCTGCGGTCGCAGCAGCACGACGACCTGCCAGCCGTCGGCCGCCTGCGCGATCTCCACATGCCGCATGGGTGACGGGCCGCCGTCGTCCCGCCAGGCCCGCGCCAGTAACAGCACGTCGGCGCCGAGCGGCTCGCCGATGACCCGCACCGCTTGACCACCGCGCAGCTCGAAGCGCGACAGCACGGCGGCACGCGGAGCGCATCCGCAGTCATCACCGGGCTTCCGAAGGGTGTCGGGATGCCCGTCGAACAGGCGCCGGGTGTGCGCCAGGACCTCGGCCACTTCGGTGTTCAGCCGCGCGCGCGATTCGCGCGCGAACTGCCAGGCGGCAAACGTCGAGTAGTCGCCGAGCACCGCATCGGTGGTGGCCCGGGCCGACCGGGCGGCACGCGCGGTTTCCCACGTGAGACCCGCCGTCGTGACCACGGCAAGACCGAGCAGCACCGACACGACCAGACGCGGCGACCAGCGACCAATGACGGGCATGTGAGCCATGGGGATTTGTCCCGCTGTCGATTCTAAGACCGATGGGGCGCCGCGGGGGTCGGCCTCGTGTCAGCGAAATGTCAGGAAACTGTGAAGGGCCGAGGCGCGGAGAATCCAGCACGCCGTTTGACGCGCACGGCGAGCCGGTGTTAAGACTGATGCCAGTGTCGTCCCGCCCGTCCGTCCGCCGGCTGAGCAGTGCCCTTGTCGCACGCGTCTTTGCGTGCTCGTTTACGGGCTATTACTCCGGCCAGCGACGCGGGACGGCGCCCTGATCCACACCAAGGACCCATCGAGGACTTCAGAGCCCGCTCCCGCAAGGGACGCGGGCTTTTTGCTTTTCAGGGGGATACCGTGACCGCACAGGACTTCGCACCCGACGCCGACCACGACCGAATTCTGCTCGGCGACCACCGCCGCCACATCGACCGCATCGACCGCACCATTCTGGCGCTCCTCTCCGAGCGCGTGCGGCTCGGGCGTACCGTGGCGCCCATCAAACGCGCAGCCGGCCTGCCAGTGCAGTCGCCCGAACGCGAGGCCGAAATCCTGGGCCGCATGCGCGAGGAAGCCGGCCGGCACCTGCCGTCCGACTCGGCCGAACGGATCTTCCGGGTGATCATCGCCGAGACGCTCGCCGCGCAGCAGGACGAGCCGTGAGTGGCCGGGCCGTGGCCACGGCGGCCTACCAGGGCGCGCCCGGCGCGTTCAGCGAGGACGCGATCGAGGTGCTGGCGCCCGGTGCGCGGCCGCTGCCGTGCGAGACGCTCGAACTGACGCTCGACGCGCTCGCGCGCGGTGCGGCCGACCTGGCCGTCGTGCCGATCGAGAACACGCTCGCGGGTGCCGTGCCCGGCTGCGCCGACCTGCTCGTCCGCCATGACGTACACGTCGCCGGCGAGTGCGTCGTGCCGATCCGTCACGCGCTCGTGGCCGCGCCGGGCGGCGTGCTTTCGGGCATCCGGCGCGTGCGATCCCATCCGGTGGCGCTCGCCCAGTGCGAGCGGTTTCTCCGGCGTCATCCGGCGATGACCCTCGAGCCGGCTTACGACACAGCCGGCGCGGCCGCCGAGATCATCGAGCGGGGAGAAACGGACGCCGCGGCCGTCGCCAGCGCGCGGGTGGCGGCCCTCTATGGAGGCGTCGTGCTCGAGGCCGACATCCAGGATCGGCCCGACAACGCCACCCGCTTCCTGCTCGTCCGGCGCGGACCGGCCGGGCGGACGTGGCACGCCGGCTATCGCACGAGTCTCTACTGCGTGCTCGACGACGTGCCGGGCGCGCTCGTGCGCGCGCTCGAGGCCTTCGCGCGCCGCCAGCTCAACCTCAGCCGCATCGAGAGCCGGCCGACAAAGGAGACGCCGTTCGAGTACGGATTCCTCATCGACCTCGCGGCCGGTCCGCACGTCGCCGCGATCGGCGAGGCGATGGCCGACGCCGAGCGCGTGTGCCGCCGCGTCCGCCTCATCGGACACTACCCCAGGCATTGACAAGCCCGCGGCGCGCGCCTCCGGACGACGCTCGCCGTCACGCAGGCCGCGCTGTCGCTCGTGCTCGTCGTCGGGGCTCTCCTGTTCGTGCGCAGCCTGGCCGCCGTGCGCGTGATGCACCTCGGCTTCGAGCCTGATCGGGTGTTGATGGTCAATCGCGTGTTGCGCGGCACGCCGTTGGATCGTGACGCGCAGACCGCGCTCCGGCGCACCTTGCTCGACGCGGCCCGCGCCCATCCGGCCGTGGAAGCGGCCACGTGGCGCGCGAGCACGCCGCTCGGCACCACCCTGACTCTTGGGTTTTCAGTCGACGGCGTGGAGTCGGTGCGTGACCTCGGCATGTTCGCCGGCCAGAAGAGCACAGGCGATTACTTCAAGACCGTGGGCACGCGCATCCTGCAGGGCCGGCCGTTCACCGACGAAGACCGCGCCGGCACGCCGGCCGTGGTCGTCGTGAGCGAGAGCATGGCCCGTGTCTGTGGCCTGGTCAGAACGCGCTTGGCAGGTGCATCCGCTTCGGTCCGCCGACAGCCGCATGCACCTCGGTCATCGGCATCGCCGAGGACATCGTCGCCAACGCGCTCACCGATACGCAGCGGTTCCAGTGCTACCTTCCGTTCGAGCACACCGCGGTCACCGGAGGGTCCGGGATGTTCGTGCGGGTACGTGGCGAGGCGTCGAGCGAAGTCGAGTCGCTTCGCAGGGTCCTCCAGCCGCTGATGCCAGGCACGTCGTACGTCACCGTGCAGCCGATGAACACCGGATGTGGACATCCTTTTCTCCGGTGGAGGGTCCCGGTGGGTGGGAACTTCGTTACAGCGGCCGTTTCCGGTATCCTTCGCCGGGGCCGCCACCCGATGGGCCCGCACGCGACACGCCCCGCGGGCTCGGCGCCGGCTTTGCCGGCCATGGGTGACGGGAAAAAGGGCGGGCGGCCGATCGGCCGCCCGCCCCCCCCTGAACTGAGGCTCGGAGACCTATCACGTCACCCGAGAGACCAGTTGAACAGTCCGTGACGTCGTCGCCCCGGTGAGCGTCGTTGTCTCGAACGCCGTCCGCGTGATGCCGCTCACGCCGGTCACCGGGTTGACGTTCGCCCAGTCGAACGCGTTCAGCATCTCGACCGGGAACTCGGCCCGGACGCGACCAGTGATCGGTGGCCGAAACCGTTCGGAATGGTCTCGATGCAGTCCGGCCCGTTCGCAGGCGCGAAGTACCGGCCTTCCGGCGCCCCGAGGGCGCTGAAGCCGGTCGCTGACGTCGCGCTCGTGTTGAACGCCTTGATCGTGTTGTCGAGGCGGACGTTGCCGAAGTCCACGATCTGACCGGACCTGTCCCGCTGTCGATTCCAAGACCGATGGGGCGCCGCGGGGGTCGGCCTCGTGTCAGCGAAATGTCAGGAATCGGTCAAGGCCGCATCGCAGTTGGACAATCATTGGACTTGCAGCCGTGCGGATGCCGCCCATTGGCGCTTCGTGTCCGAAAGCAGACCAGCGGCCGCGCTTTCTGGAGGATGATCCGTCATCATGACCGACGCCGCTGACCTCATCGCCACCGAACGGCGCCTCGGCGCGCACAACTACGAACCGCTGGACGTGGTCCTCACGCGCGGCGAGGGCGTCTACCTGTGGGACACGGCGGGACGCCGATACCTGGATTGCCTGTCGGCGTACTCGGCCGTCAACCAGGGCCACTGCCATCCGGTCATTCGCCAGGCATTGGTGGAGCAGGCCGCGCGCCTGACGCTCACCTCGCGGGCGTTTCGCAACGACCAGCTCGCGCCCTTCTACGAGGAACTGGCCGCCCTGACCGGTGCGCACAAGATCCTGCCCATGAACTCGGGCGCCGAGGCAGTCGAGACCGCCGTGAAAGCCGCACGCAAGTGGGGCTACGACGTCAAGGGTGTGCCCGAGCCGCACGCCGAGATCATCGTCTGTGCCAACAATTTTCACGGACGCACGATCGGCATCGTGTCCTGCTCGACCGATCCGGACGCCCGCGGCGGCTTCGGACCGTTTCTGCCCGGCTTCCGCGTGGTGCCTTTCGGCGATGCCGCCTCCTTCGAGGCGGCGATCACGCCGCACACCGTCGCCGCGCTCCTCGAGCCGATCCAGGGCGAGGCGGGCGTCATCATTCCGCCGGCGGGCTACTTCCCGCGCGTCCGCGAGCTCTGCACCGGCCACAACGTCACGCTCATCCTCGACGAGATTCAGACGGGCCTCGGCCGGACGGGGACGCTGCTGGCCGAGGAACACGAAGGCATCGAGGCCGACGTTACGCTCATCGGCAAGGCGCTCTCGGGCGGCTACTATCCGGTGTCGGCGGTGCTCTCGAACAACGAGGTGCTGGGTGTGCTCAAGCCGGGCCAGCACGGGTCGACCTTTGGCGGCAATCCGCTGGCCTGTGCTGTCGCGCGCGCCGCCCTGCGCGTGCTCATCGAGGAAGACATGCCCGGCAATGCCGGCCGCATGGGCGCGCGGTTCATCGAGGGCCTGCGGGGCATCCCGTCCGGAGCGATCCGAGAAGTCCGGGGGCGGGGCTTGATGCTGGCGGTGGAACTGCAGCCCGATGCCGGCGGCGCGCGCGGTTACGTCGAGCGCCTGCGCGACCGCGGCCTGCTGGCCAAGGACACGCACGGCCACACGATCCGGTTCGCCCCTCCGCTCGTCATCACGCCCGACCAGGTGGACTGGGCGGTCGCGACGATCGCGTCGGTGCTCTGATCGGCCTCCACGCCGGCTGTGGAATCCTGGCGCCACGAATTCCTGGAAGCCACCTATAATCGCACCAGCCGGTCGCGAACGTTCTGGCCATGAGCTTCGATCAATTTCTCGCCGTCATCCGCGCCTTCGAGCGCGAGCGGGTGGAGTACGTGCTTGTCGGCGGTGTCGCCGTCAACGTGCACGGCATCGTACGCGCCACCGAGGACATCGATTTTTTTGTGAGGCCCACGCCCGATAATGTCGAACGGATCCGGACAGCCTTGCGTTCTCTCTGGAACGACCCGCACATCGACGAAATCACGGCCGACGACCTCGCCGGCGCCTACCCGACGATCCGGTATGGACCGCCGGAGGGCTCGATCATCATCGATCTGCTCGCCGGCCTTGGCACCGCGTGGCGATTCGATGACCTCCAGAGTGAAGAGCGCGATTTCGGCGACGTGAGCGTCCGGGTGGCCACACCCGAGACACTCGTGAAGATGAAGCACGCAACCGTCCGTCCACAGGACCACTCCGATGCCGCGCTGCTGCGTGAACGCTTCCGGCTGAAGGACGCACCCTGATGCCTGTCACGAAGTTCCGGACGTTCGAGGACGCGCGGCGCGCTCTGGCTCGTGAGGCACCGGCCGACCCGACGGCCCTCGCGACACGTGTGGCCGATCTCTGGGCTTTGGCCGCCGCACTGGCGCCGCCACTCGATTTCCGCGGCGTCAGGAAGTACCGGTCGATCGAGGAAGCGGACGAGGATCGCCGGCGCGTGACGATCGGCCGGCGCACGTAAGACCCGGCCACTCCGCACCGTGCGGCAGAAGGCGACGGCCGGACGGTGCGCGCCTCGTCGAAGGCCTGCCTGGCGCGCCGCCTCGATAGACCCGGTGTCGACGCTTCGCAGTCAATGATCCGCACCGGCGGCACGAGGTGTCGCCAGGCGTCACCACCCAGGCCGTTACCGCGCCACCAGCCCGTTGGCGCCGGCCGGCAGTCCGGCGGTAAACGGCAGCGGAGTGAGCGCTCCATCGTCGTTGATCTCGAACACGCCAATCGACTGCGTGCCGCTGTGGAGGCTGTACAGGTAGCGGCCGTTGGCCGAGAGCGCCAGATCGATCGGCCCGCTGCCATCGCCCGTCACACCCGTCCGCCCGTCGAGATCGAGGAGCGCGATCTCGCCGTCGAAAGCGATCTGATACCCCGAGATCGATCCGCTGCCGGTGTTGGTCACGTAGGCGAACCGCCCATCCGGCGTCACCACCACCCAGCAGTTGGCCGTCTGGTTGGTCCCGACCGACGGGCTGATCGGTGTGAGGCTGCCCTCGCGGCCCACCTCGTACGACGTCGTCGCGCTCGCATCGGGCGCGCCGCCGAAAGCCTCGGCCACGAACACCTGGTCGCGCTTGCCGAACGAGAACCCGAACGGCGTCTGGCCGACCGAGTCGTGTACTTGTGCGAAGCCCGGCCGCCCATCGTCGTCAACGAGGAACGTGACGATGCGGTTGGTCGCTTTCTCGGTGACGACGAGCACGTCGCCACGCGGCGAGAACGCGACCTGTGCGGCGCCGCCGCCCGAGCCGCTGAGCGCCCGCGTCGAGTCGTCGATCGGCTCGAGCTGGCCGCGGGGGCCAAGCCGGAATCCTGCAATGCTGTCACTGGCGGCATTGAGCACGTAGACGATGTTCCGGTGTGACGTCACGCTCACCGGCCCGACACCGCCGCTCGGCTCGACATCGATGAGGTCCAGCCCCCGATTGTGAATACGGAGGACCGACACCGTGTCGCTGGCCGCGTTGACGGCCAGGAGCCACCGTCCCTGGTCCGACAGGGCCAGCGCACCCTGATTGCCGAGGCCGGCACCCGTGCCGAGGCCGCCCGTCCCGACGACCCCGCCGGGTTCGAGCTGACCGTCCGCGCGGCGATTGAAGATCAGCACCTCGTTGCCCGTCGTTGCGTTGGACGCCGTGTAGACCGCGCCGGCAACCGCCTGAGACGATCCCCGACC
>DATKDF010000126.1:0-20037 GCA_035512795.1 Vicinamibacterales bacterium | reverse complement strand
ACCCAGTACCTGGGCTTTCTGAAGTTTGGCGACGAGTTCAAGGTCATGGGGCTGGCGCCGTACGGCGCGCCGGACTTCGTCGCGCAACTGAGTCCGCTGGTGCGCCTGACGCCCGGCGGCGCCTTCGAGCTCGACCTGTCGTACTTTCAGCACTGGTCCGGTGGCGCCGCCATGACCTGGCAGGATGGAGAGCCGGAGCTCGGCCGCGTCTACTCGCCGAAGCTCGAGTCGGTCCTCGGACCCGCGCGCCGGCCCGACGAGCCCGTGACGGCCCGGCACGAGGCACTCGCGGCTTCGCTGCAGGCCGTGTTCGAGCAGGCGGCGTTCCACGTGCTGACCGGCGTGCACGCGGCCACGGGTCTCGGCCGGCTCTGCCTGGCGGGTGGCTGCGCGATGAACAGCGTCGCCAACGGGAAGATCCGGGCGCGGACACCGTTCGAGGAGGTCTACATCCAGCCCGCGGCTGGTGACAACGGGACGGCGCTCGGGGCGGCCTACTGGGTCTGGAACCAGGTACTCGGCGGGCGCCGGGGGTGCGTGGTCACGCATGGCTACTGGGGCCCGGCCTTCGACGACCAGGCGATCGAGGTTGCGCTGGCCGGGCGCCAGGCCGATCTGGCCGCAGGGGCCTGCACGGTGCGGCGGAGTCCCGCGTTCGACGACCTGGCCGACTGGACGGCCGCGCGCATCGCCGAAGGACTGGTCGTCGGCTGGTTTCAGGGCCGGATGGAGTGGGGCGCGCGCGCCCTGGGCAACCGCAGCATCCTGGCCGATCCCCGGCGGGCCGACATGCGCGACATCATCAACACCAGGATCAAGTTCCGGGAGAAGTTCAGGCCGTTTGCACCCTCGGTACTCGAAGAGGCGCACCGGGCGTACTTCGAGGACTCGGTCCCCGACCCGTTCATGCTTCAGGTCTATCCGGTTCGGCCCGGGCAGCGGGCCGTGATTCCGGCGGTCACGCACGTCGACGGCAGCGGGCGCCTCCAGACCGTCAACCGGGTGGACAACGAGCGGTACTGGAAACTCATCCGCGCGTTCGAGCGACGGACGGGGGTGCCCATCCTGCTCAATACCTCGTTCAACGAGAACGAGCCCATCGTCCATCGGCCCGAGGAGGCGCTCGACTGCTTCCTCAGGACCCGCATGGACGTGCTCGTTCTGGGCAACCACGTTGTCACCAAGCCGCACGTTGCCGAGGCCGGAGCCGGGGTGCCCGCGGCCGAGACCGGTTCGGCGGTGCCCGCCGGGCAGGTCCGGTAGGCCATGCGGATACAGCAGCACGCCCGAGAGGCCGAGACTCAGGAGGGGCGATCGGTCGCCGATCACCCAGGGCAGACAGGGAGCAGAGAGCAATGAACTGGAAGACTCGCAAGGTTCTCGTGACGGGAGGCGCGTCATTCATCGGGTCGCATCTGGTGGATGCACTCGTCGAGCGCGGCGCCACGGTCCGCGTCGTGGACAACCTCAGCAGCGGACGCCTCGAGAACATCCGCCAGCTCGTCGATCGCGGCGCCGTCGAGTTCCAGCACGGGGACCTGCTCGACCAGGCGGTGGCGTCAGCGGCGGTCAAGGGGATGAACCTGGTCGTTCACCTGGCGGCCGATCACGGGGGCCGCGGCTACGTCGATCTGCACCAGGTCGCATGTGCCACCAACCTGCTGCTCGACGGTCTGGTCTTCAAGGCGTGCCGCGATGCCGGCGTCGAGAAGGTCGTGTATGCCTCATCGGGTTGCGTCTACCCGAACCACCTGCAAACCGACCCCGGACAGATTCTCTACCTGACCGAAGACATGGTGGGGCCGCCGTACGACGCCGACAACATGTATGGATGGGCCAAGCTCATGGCCGAGATGACCCTCCGTGCCTATGCCGAGGAAACCGGCATGAAGTCGGCCAACTGCCGGTACTTCACCGTGTACGGCGAACGCGGCCACGAAAACCACGCTGTCATCGCCATGATTGCGCGCGCGTTCGTCAAGCAGGACCCGTACGTGGTCTGGGGCACGGGCGCACAGATCCGGAACTGGACGCACGTGAGCGACATCGTGAGCGGCACCATCCTCGCCGCCGAGAAGATCGACGACGGCTCGGCCGTCAATCTCGGGACCATGGAGCGGACGCGTGTGATCGATGCGGCGCGCGAGGTGTTGCGCGTCACCGGGCATCACGCTGACGTCGAACTGCATCCGGAGATGCCGACCGGGCCGCTCAATCGCGTCGCCGACAACGCGCTCGCACGGATGCTCCTGGGCTGGGAGCCTCAGGTGAGGTTCATGGACGGCCTGCACCGGACGATCGATTGGTACTTCCGGGAGAAAGACCGCGAGGCCGTCGCGTCGAGCCTGTCCGTTCGCCTGACGGAGCGCTAGGCGATCCGCGCCGCCGTGGCGCCTTCAATCCCGTGCATATCGCCTTCTTCAACCGGTCCTACTACCCGGACACGACCGCGACCGGGCAGTTGCTGACCGATCTCTGTGAGGATCTCGTGGCCGTCCATGGCTGCCGGGTGTCGGTGGTGGCCGGCGTGCCGCTGCTCCCGGCCGAGGGCCGCGTCCCGTCGTCGCGCGCCCTTGTCAGTCGGGAGGAGCACGCGGGCGTCCGGATCCTCCGCGCGCGGGGCACTCGTTTCCCGAAGGCGCGCTTCATCGGCCGGGCCACCAACTACGTCACCTACTTCCTGTCGGCCTGCTACGCCGGGCTCCGTCTCGACCGCCCGGACGTGGTCGTCGCACTGACCGATCCGCCGATCATCGGGCTGGCGGCCTGGCTGACGGGCAAACGGCATCGCGCGCCCCTCGTCATGGCATTCAAGGATCTGTTTCCGGAGGTCACGGTCCTGCTGCAGGACTTCCACAGCGACACCGTCAATGCCATGCTGCAGCGCGTCAATGAGTTCCTGGTGCGACGAGCCGCCGTCAACGTCGCGCTTGGCGAGACGATGCGTCAGCGCCTCCTCGAGAACAAGGGGGCGCCGCCAGACCGTACCGTGATCATCGCCGACTGGGCCGACACGACGGCCATTGCGCCGGCACCGAAGCGGAATGCGTTCTCCGAAGCGCACGGCCTGGCAGACCGCTTTGTCGTGATGCACTCGGGCAACCTGGGGCTGTCACAGAGCCTCGAGACCGTCGTCGATGCTGCGGCACTCCTGTCGGATCTGCCGGATCTCGACGTGGTGTTCGTCGGCGAGGGCGTCAAGAAGCCGGAACTTCAGGCGCAGGTGACCCGACTGGGCCTGACCAACGTCAGGTTCCTGCCGTTCACGCCCAGGGAGGGCCTCCGGGAGTCGTTCGCGACGGCCGATCTGTTCATCGTGTCGCTCCAGCGGGGACTCGCCGGGTACATCGTGCCGAGCAAGCTCTACGGCATCCTGGCAGCCGGCCGGCCGTATGTCGCGGCGGTGGAGGCCGACTGCGAGGTGGCGGCACTCACCACCCGACACGGGTGTGGCCGGCTCGCCGAACCGGGCGATGCCGCGTCGATGGCGGCGGCGATCCGGGCCTGCTACGACGACCGGGCCGAGACCAGCCGGCAGGGGGCACGGGCCCGCGAGGCAAGCGTCATGTTCGACCGGCGCCGGCAGGTGGCCCGGTACTTCGAGCTCTTTGGCGCGGTGACCGCGCCGACGAGTGCCGGATCGCCTGTCCCGGCGAGCCGGCGCGTCTGACGGCACTGTGGCCAAGCGTGCACTCGATGTCCTGCTCGCCGGCGCGGGCCTCATCCTCTCGGCACCCGTCTGGGTCCTGGCAGCCCTGGCCGTCAAGGCCGAGGATGGCGGGCCCGTCTTTTATGGCCAGGAACGGGTCGGGCTCGGCGGCTGCCGGTTCGATGTGCTGAAGTTCCGATCGATGGTGCCGGACGCCGAGGCGCAGGTCGGCGCCTTGCAGGCGGCTGAAGCCGACCCGCGCATCACCCGCGTCGGCCACTGGCTACGCGCCACCGCGATGGATGAACTGCCGCAACTTTGGAGTATCTTTCGTGGCGACATGAGCTTCGTGGGGCCGCGGGCTCTCCGGCCGGGCGAGATCGAGCAGGCCGGTGACGGGCGACTGGTGGCCCTCGAGGACGTGCCGGGCTTTGGGGACCGCTGCCGTGTCCGTCCGGGCCTGACCGGCGTCGCCCAGATTTTTGCGCCCCGGGATATTCCGCGCCGGCAGAAATTCCGCTACGACCGGCTGTATATTCGCCGCCAGTCGTTCTGGCTCGATATCCGTCTGATCCTGCTGTCGTTCTGGATCACCTTCCGCGGATCCTGGGAAGTCCGCGGTCGCAAGTTCTAGGGAGAGCGCGTGCGCGACGTCGTCGTCATCGGAGCCGGCCCGGCCGGCGCCATCACCGCCGCAGACCTGGCCGCCTCCGGGCATGACGTGGTCCTCCTCGAGGAGCACGAGACGGTGGGCGAGCCGGTGCACTGCACCGGACTCATCGGGCTCGAGGCGTTCGCCGAGTTCGGTCTGCCGGCGTCCATCCGGCTGGGAGCCTCCGGCGAGGCGAGGTTCTGGGGCGCCGCCGGGGAGTCGGTCCTCGTCCGGAGCGGTCGTGTGCACGCGGCCGTGATTGACCGGGCGGGCCTTGACCGGTGGCTGGCTGGTCGCGCCGTCGCGGCGGGCGCCGAACTCCGCGTCGGGGCCCGCGTCGAACAGATCGCGGCTGGCGATCGATCGGTGCAGGTCACGATCCGTGGCGCCGCTGAGGTGATCGAGGCGCGCGCGGCCGTGCTCGCGTGCGGCGCCAACTACCGCTTCCACCGGCAGCTGGGATTCGGACGGCCGTCGGTCTACCTGCAGAGCGCCCAGATCGAGGCGCCGTTTCCGGAAGTGCCGGAGATCCAGGTCCGGTTCGGCCGCGAGGTCGCGCCGGGAGGATTCGCCTGGCTCGTGCCCTTCGACCGTGCCGGCATCTCACATGCGCGGATCGGTTTGATGAGTGAGGACCGCGCCGCGGATCACTTCAACGCCTTTGTCGGCCAGCTGGTCGCCGAGGTGGGCGTCCCGGCCTCTACACTGCCGCCGCCCCGCCTGAAGGTCCTCCCGCTCGGGCCCGTGCCTCGGACGTTTGCCGATCGCGTTCTGGCGGTTGGTGATGCGGCTGGCCTCGTCAAGCCAACGACCGGCGGCGGGATCTACTACGGCATCTTGAGCGGACGGCTGGCGGCGGGTGTGCTGCGGGAGGGACTTGGGCGGAACCGGCTCACCGCGTCGTTCCTCCGCCGCTATGAGCGGGCCTGGCGGCGCATGCTCGGTTCCGAGATTCGCGCCGGGCTGCGTTTCCGACGGCTGGCCGCGCGCCTCGATGACGAAGCGATTGATGCCCTGATCGATCTGGCTCGCGTCAACGGCATCGTACCGCTGGTTGAAGCGCATGCCTCGTTCAACTGGCACGGCCGGACGGCGATGGCCCTGCTCGCGCACCCGTCGTTCCGCCGGGTCGTGTTCCGGTCGTGGGCCCGGGCGCGCTGACCGTGCCGGCCAATGGGTCAATCCTGACGACTGCATCCCGACGCCCGATGCCTGGATTTGCCCCGATGCTCATGGCGACGCTGGCCTTCGGCGTGCTCGCGTTCGGGGCCGTCTATCCCTGGGCCTATTGGGTGGTGGCTGTCGCCAGCGCGGAACTCGGCCTGTGGGCCATCCTGCTGGGCCGCGCGTGGAACGACTGGCGGCTGTGGCGCCTCGCCAAGGTGCTCGCCCTCGTCGGGCTGGCTATCGGCCTGCAACTCGTACCGCTTCCGCCGGTAGTCTTCGACGTGGTGTCGCCCGAGGCGCACCGCGTCCTGGCCGAGTACGAAATCGGCTACGCCCTCCGGCAGGCCGGCTGGCATCCGGCGACGCTGTCGGTGTGGGACACGACCGTGGCGCTCGCCTTGTTCGTGTCCTTTGCGCTCCTGCTGGTCGGCACGGTGCGGGCGATGCGCTACGAGAACCTGCTGACGCTCGTGAGCCAGTTGACGATCCTGGCGCTGATCGTCGGTCTCGTCGGGATCGTCCAGCGCGTGGCCTCCACGCCCGGCGAGACGCTGATCTATGGGTTCTGGCGCCCCCAGTACGAGGGCGAGGGGTTCGGTCCGTTCGTCAACCGCAATCACTTCGCCGGATGGGTCACGATGGTCCTGCCGCTCGTCGCAGCTCGCGTCATCGCGACGAGCGAGGCGATCGGCGGACTCGGGGGTTCCTTTCACCTGACGTGGCGGCGTTGGGTGGCGTCGCCCGAGGCGGGCCGCGCGGCGTTCGGCGTGACCGTGGTCCTGGTGCTGGGCGCCGCCGTCGTGCTGAGCGGGTCGCGGTCAGGGATCGGCAGCGTCGGCGTCGCGATGGCCGTCCTGGGCGGGTTCGTGGCCTGGCGCGCGGGTCGGGCCCGCACACGCTTTGCGCTGGCGCTCGGCCTGCCCCTCGCGCTGGCGGCGGTGATGGTCTGGGCCGGCTACGACTTTGCGGCCGAACGCTTCGCGCGCGTGCCGGCAGAGATTGCCGACCGCGTCTCGGTCTGGACCGACACCTGGCGGATCGCCCGTGACTTCCCGATTGCCGGCGTCGGGGTGGGTGCGTTCGCAACGGCCATGGCCGTGTACCAGACGGCGCCCCGGCACACATTGTTCGTCCAGGCGCACAACGACTACCTGCAGGTGCTGGCTGAAGGCGGCGTCCTCCTGGCCATTCCCGCGCTCGTCGCGCTTGTCCTCATCGCACAGGGCATCTGGCGACGCTTCCGGGCCCGTGAGGACGAGACCGCCCGTTTCTGGCTGCGCGCCGGCGCGGTGGCCGGTCTGACGGCGATCGCCGCGCAGTCGCTCGTCGAGTTCAGCCTGCAGAAGCCTGGCAACACCGTGCTCTTCGTCGTACTGCTCGCGGTCGCGCTGCACCGCCCCAGCCGAGGGCTCGATCCGGATGCGCATCGGCTTTGACCTCGACGGCGTGCTCGCCGATCTGCACACGCCGTTTGCGCGGATGGCGCGAGAGTTATTCCCCGAGCTCGATCAGGGCCGCGTTGAGCGCGAGCCGGGTGTGCCGCCCCCGCCGGGGCTCGCCGACGAGGACACCGAGGACCCGGGCGAGGACCTGCCGCCGCCGGGGCTCGCCCTGTCGCGCCGGCAGGCCGACGCGGTCTGGCGCGCGGTGGGGCAGACGGTCGACTTCTGGGAAACGTTGGGGGAGATCGAGAGCGGGGCGATCCGCCGGCTGGCCTTGCTGGCCGACACCAGGCGGTGGGAGGTGATCTTTCTCACGAGCCGTCCGCGTTCTGCCGGCCGGACGGTGCAGCGGCAGAGTCAGCGCTGGCTCGAGCGGCTGGGCTTTTCGCACCCCAGTGCCTTCGTGGTCCACGGATCACGCGGGCGCATCGCTCAGGCCCTGGATCTCGACGCGGTCGTCGATGACCGGCCCGACAACTGTCTGGACGTCGCGCTCGAGTCCAAGGCGGGCGCGATCCTGGTCTGGCGCGGCACGCAGCAGTCGGTGCCGACGTCGTCGCGCCGACTGGGCATTGCCGTGGTGCCCTCGGTGAACGAGTGTCTCGACGCGCTGGTCGCGGCCGAAGAGGCCGGCACGGCCGATTCACTCCTGGCTCGCCTCCGCCGGGTGTTTGGTTTGCGCACGAAGCCCGCGTCTCCGTTCGGCCGGTGAGCCGTGTGGCCGATCAGAATTGTGACGTCGATGACACTCCTGTTCGGACGGCGTAACCGCCCGGTCGTGAGGCGTGCCGACCACGAATCCGTCAACGCGGAGCCAGGACCGTTACCGGCTCCCCGATCCGGATCGCCGGGATCGACGACACCACCAGGATTTCCTTCGGATTCACCGGATGCGCGTGACGCCAGGTGTGGCACATCGCTTGCCCCATCTACTGCCGGAAGGTCTGACACAGACCGGAAAGCAGGCTGGTTATGGAGCGTCGAGCGGTCGTCATTGCGTTTCTGTTCTTCATCATGGCTCCCGGTGTCGTGCGTTACGCACTGGCGCAGGAGCTCAGCGGCGACTCCCGCCTGGCCTTCGTGCCGGCCTCGATGCTCGCGCCCATCGTCGTCCCACGCGTGCCGGAGGCGAATCTCCCTGCAGCGCCTGACGATGCCGTCGTGCCGGAAATCCAGGTGGCGGTGCCCATCGTCGAGCCGTATCGCCGCCTCGACCGTGGCAGCGATTCGGCCGTGCTCACCTCGCTCTATGCCACGACGGCCATCATGCAGGCGCTCGACGTCCACTCCACGCTGCGGGCGCTCGACCGGGGCGGTGTCGAGACCAACCCGATGCTCTCCGGACTCACCGGCAACAAGGCCGCGTTTGTCGTTGTCAAAGGCGCCGTGGCGGCTAGCTCGATCTTCGCGGCCCGTCGCCTGGCCAAGCGCAACAGGGTGGCGGCTGTCGCGACCCTCGTGGCCATCAACGTTGCGTATGGCCTGGTGGCCCATCACAACTACAAGGTGGCCGCGCGGCTCCGGTAGCCGCCCGGGCGCGTATGTCTTCTGAACGCCGACGCGCCCCGCGCGCCCGGATCCTGGGCCGGCTGCACGGCCGGCTCGTGGCACTCGACGCAGACGTCGAGATTCGTGAACTGAGCCTCGGCGGGATGTCGGTTCTCTCGGACATTCCGTTCCCGGTCGACGCCATTCATCAGTTCGACCTGTTTCTCGGCGACGGTGCCCGCGTGTCGGTCGTCGCCCAGGCGCGGCACTCGCAGCTCGTCGAGGCCCGCACGAGCCCCCGCTACCTGACCGGGTTTGAGTTCATCGATGACGAGGCGGCCGACCAGGGCGTCGGCGCCATCGTCAGCACGCTAGGCTAGCGTCTCCGCCCGCCCGCGCCCGGCTGATGGCCGTACGGCGTGTCCCCATGTCCCTCGACGATCGACAAACGGTACTCACGGCCGTCCTCCGGCGCGTGCCCGGCGCCTGGCACCAGCCGGCCGCACGGGACGTGGCGGCCCTGGTTCGCGCGGCGGAGCGCCATGGTGTTCGGCCGCTCCTGGCGGCGCGTGCGACCGACGATCCCGATGTGCCGCCAGCCCTTCGGGCAGCCCTGACCGATGGCGCCCCGGCGCGCGTGGCGGCCGACCTGGCCGACGAGGCCGCGCTCGGCGCGGCCATCGCGGGGTTGGCCGGGTCGGGAATCGACGCGCTCCTCTTCAAGGGAAGCGAACTGGCCTTCACCCACTACGAGCGTTCCGACCTGCGCCCACGGCTCGACGCCGACGTGCTCGTGCGGCCCGCCGATGTCGAGCACGCTCATCAGGTTCTGGTCGACCTCGGGTACATCCCTGACATCCAGGCCGGAACCGAAGGGGTACTCCATCAGCGGCCGTACAGCCGCCTCACGATGGGAGGGCAACCGGTCGTCATCGACCTTCACTGGCGACTGGTCAACCCGGCCGTGTTCGAGCACCTGGGAGAGTTCGGCGAGCTCCACGCCGCGTCGATCGCCGTGCCGTTGCTCGGGCCACATGCGCGCGGCCTGGGGCCGCTGCACGCCATGCTGGTCGCGTGTGTCCATCGGGTTGCTCATCACTTCGACGATGACCGGCTGATCTGGCTGTACGACCTGCACCTTCTGGCCGGGTCGTTCGACGAAGATCTGTGGCGCCGGTTCGCCATCGAGGCGGAGGCCCGCGGGGTGTCGGCGGTCTGCCGCGCGAGCCTGACCCGCGCAGTGACGGCGTTCGGAACCGCCGTCCCCGACACGGTGCTGTCCGCGCCGGGGCGCCGCGAGGTCACCGCCCGGTACCTGCAGACGAGAAGGCCGCACGCACAGGTGGTGTTCGATGATCTGCGGGCTCTGCCGACCTGGCGCGCCCGCTGGCGCACGATGCGGGCTCACGTCCTGCCTCCGGCCGCCTATATGCGTGAGGTCTACGCACCCGAAAGCGGAAAGCCCTTGCCGTGGCTCTACGCGCTGCGGGCGGTCCGTGGCGCCCGCAAGTGGTTCGGTGGATCGTCTCGGACGTGAGCTTGACACTGCCGAAGGCGGCTCGACAGAGTAGGTTGCCCATCATGCGCTGGCCCCTGACCGAAACGCGGATCGCCCCACGACCCGGGATTGTCTCGCGGGTCGTCGACAGGTCGACGGTACTTCTCGACACGAGCTCGGGGCGCTATTTTTCGCTGGATGCGATCGGGACGCAGGCCTGGACGCACCTGACGTCGACCTCGTCAGTCCAGGCGGCCCTCGATGCGCTCGTGGCCGAGTTCGATGCTGACGTCGATCTCGTGCGGAAGGACCTCGTGACGCTCATTGAGCGGCTCGAAGAGCGAGGCCTCGTGGAGTTGACACGTGCCGACGCCTGAGCAGGGTTCCAGCCAGTCGCGCTGGCGGCGGCTTCTCCGCTTGCCGGCTGCGGATCGGTGGCAGGCCGTCCAGGCGGTGTTCTGGCTGTGGGCGGTCGCTGTCGCTATGCGCGTCGCCGGCGTGCGACGGGTACACGACTGGCTGGCCCGGCGGTCGGAATCGCGAACGGGCGCACCTGCTGATGGGCAGGCGGTCGCCGTGCGGCTGGCTCGTCTGGTCGACACGGCGGCACGCCACGGCCTGCCGGGCCACACCTGTCTGAAGCGGTCGCTCGTGCTCTGGTACCTGTGCCGGCGGCGCGGCGTGCCAGTCGCGGTCGTCCTGGGCGCGCGGCCGACGGCGGCGGGGCTCGAGGCCCACGCCTGGGTGGAGCACGACGGCGTCGTGATCAACGACGAGGGCAGCGTGCAACGTGACTACATTCCGCTGTCGTGGACGACGATCGGCCGGCGGGCATGAGTTACGGCAGCATCGCAGGCCAGCGGTCGATGGCGCTCGACCACTCGCGCAACCGCGCGTATGCCAGGGCCCTCGAGGCCGTCGTCACCCCCGAGAGTGTCGTGCTCGATCCGGGCGCCGGCACGGGGATCCTGGGACTGATGGCGGCACGACTGGGCGCGCGTCGCGTCTACCTGGTGGAGCCGGAAGACGTCATGGCCGTCACGCGTGAGATCGTCCAGGCTAATGGGCTGGCCTCACGGGTCGTCTGCCTGCAGGGCCGGATGCAGCAGGTCGCCCTGCCCGAGCCGGTCGACATCATCGTGTCGGCGCTGACCGGAAATTTCCTCCTGACCGAGGACCTGGGCGACCTGCTTCTGCTCGCACGTGACCGCGCGCTCAAGCCCGGGGGGCAGATGCTGCCGTCCGAAGCCGTCATGGAAGTCGTCCCGGTCTCGGCTCCGGCACTCCACGACCGCGAGATCGCGGCCTGGTCCATCCCTGAGCAGGCGGTCGACCTGTCGCCGGCCCGGGCCTACGCCGCCAATACCATCTTCTACCGATCGAAGGAGATCGGCGAAGCGGAGTGGCTCGCCGATCCGGTGGACCTCCAGGCGTACGACTTCGGTCGCGACTCGCAGCTCGCGGTCCACACCGCCGTGTCCTGTGAGGTCCGGCAGAGCGGACTCTGCCATGGCTGGGTGGGTTGGTTTCGCATGCGGCTGGCCGACCGCTGGCTGTCGACCTCGCCCCGCGAAGCCCCGCTCCATTGGGCGCCCGCGTTCCTGCCGGTCGATCCGCCGATAAGACTCAGGGAGGGGGAAACGGTGACGCTTGGTCTTGACCGGGAGCCCCGAGGGGACTGGGCGTGGCGGATGACGGCCGAGCAGGGAGGACGGAGTCACTCGACCCTCCTGTCGATGCCGCTCTCGGAGACGGCCCTGGCGTATGCCGCGCCCGATTTTCGTCCGCCGCCATCGGGCATGGCGCAGGCCGTCGTGGCGATCCTGACCGCCTGCGATGGCACCCGGACGATCGAGACCATTGCCCGTGAGATCCACGCACGCTTTCCTGCGCAGGTGCCCACCGCCGACGAGGCGCTCCGGCTCGTGCAGGCTGTCTCGAGGCGCTATGCCTGATATCCGTCAATCCCGTGTCCGCCTGGCGCCCGATGTCGTGTTGCAGGTCATCGGCGACGAGGCGCTGCTTCTCAAGCTCGACGACGAGACGGTGTTCGCGCTCAATCGAGTCGGGGCGCGCGTGGCCGAGTGCATCCAGTCGGAGGTCGCGGTGGCCGAGATCGTCGCCGAGCTCGGCGGTGAATTCGACGCTGACATGCTCGAGATCGAGCAGGACGTCGTCTCGCTGGTCGAGGAACTCGAGGCGCGTCGGCTCGTCGTGCTGTTTGAAGGGACTGACGCCGCGTCGTGACGACGGCTCTCGAGACCGCGTTCGACCTGCCGCAGTGGTGTGCGGGGTTCGATCCCGTTCAGGCGAGGACGGCACGCCATGGCTCGTCCGGTGAGCCTGACGTCCTGACGACGTCGGGGCCTGGCGGTGCGGAGTTCGTCCGGCACGGGCCTGGTCTCCAGACCGTGATTTTCGACGGCTACCTTTACGACCGCGCACGGCTCACACGCGAACTGGATGCACCGTCGTCGGCCGGCGATGCCGAACTGGCGGCGGCGGCCTGTGCCCGCTGGGGACGCGAGGTCTACGACCGGTTGGACGGGTGCTTCCTGCTGGCCGTCTGGAACGCCGCAACCGGCCGTCTGCTCGTCGGCCATGACGCGCTTGGCCGCCACCCCGTGTTTTATTGCGACGACGGCTCGCGCTTCTGGTTTGGGGCCAACGTGCTGAAAGTAGCCGCGCGTGCCCGGTCGCGACGTGCCAACCGGCACTCACTGGCGCTCGGAGCGCTCCTCTTCTGGCCGGATCGCGGTGAGACGTTCTTTGAAGACGTGGCCCGCCTGCCGCCCGGCCAGTTTCTCGAAGTCGATGACACCCGCCGGATCAACCGTCATCAGTACTGGGAACCCATGCCGGGCGACGACGAGCCGTGGTTGCGGGCGGCTGAGGTCCACGAGCGCTTTGAGCCGGCACTGGTCGCGGCCGTCGAGCGGCGGATGGCCCTCGACCCTCAGGGCATCATGCTCAGCGGCGGCGTGGATTCAGTCACGGTTGCCGCCCTGGCAGTGGACGTCCTGGGCGGTCCGGGCCGGAAGCCCTTCACCGCCGTGTCGGCGCGTGCGGGCGGCCCGCTCACGGGTGAGGAGCGCATGCAGTCGGCCGTCAGCGACGCGCTGGGCATGCGGCATCTCATTAGCACGACGCGCGAGTGGCTGCGCGACGACGACGAAGTGGAGGCGTCGCTCGCAATCACGCCCGAGTTGCCGGCGCCGACACGGATCTGGTGGGTCGGCGCCTACACCCGCTTCTATAGACGCACCGCCGATGAAGGCCTGCATGTGCTGCTTACCGGAGCCGGGGGCGACAACTGGCTCGGCGTCGCCGACGCGCACGCGGCAGACCTCATGCGCCGTCTTGCCGTCTCACGCCTCCTGCGTTTTCTCGAGGCTGATGTTGCGACCGGTGGGGCGTCATGGGCCAGCGCGGCACGAAGGCTCCTCTGGGCTGGCGGCCTCCGCCCGATCCTCACCAGTCGCTGGGCCAGGCTCGCCCCGGTGAGCAAGGCCCGCTATCACCGGCGCCAATGGGAACGCCGCTTGCCCGCCTGGCTCTGTCCGGAGCCCGGCCTGCGGGCCGAGGTGCTCGACCGGTTGCTGGCACGCCGTACGCCGGACCTGTCGCCTGCAGGGAAGCGGCCGGCCAGCTACTACCGGCATTCGCTCAAGACGCTCGACAATCCGTACCTCCATCACGAGAACGAGAACGCGTTCCACATCGAACGGGCCTGCAGGCTGCGTCTGCTCAGCCCGTATCACGATCGGGCACTCGTGTCGTTCCTGAACCGAATCGCACCCGACACCCTTGTGTTCGGCGATCGCTACAAGGGACTCCTGAGGCCCGTCGTGGCCCGCCGCCTGCCGGGACTCGGCCTGGACAACCAGCGGAAGGACTATCCGTCAGACCTCCAGGCCGCGAAACTCGCGCGGCTCAGGGGGTCGCTGGAGGCGGCCTCGGCGACATCGTCGTTCGACGTGCTGCCCGAGCTCGGCATCGTGGACCCCGATGCTCTGGCGCGGCATTCGGAACCCTGGTCCGGGTTGTCATTCGAGGCACTCGCGGCACGGTTCTACCTGTTGAGTGCCGAGCGGTGGCTTCGGGCGCACGTCTCGTGAGGCTGAGATGACGAGATCGGAGGACTGTGTCAGATCGGTCACAAACCGCGTTGGCGGGGACACAGTGCCGCCGACGGGTCAAGGTATGCTAGGGACCATCGGGCCCGCCCGTTCTCGACGCGGCGCGGCTGGAGGATTGAGAAACATGTCTGCCATCGATCGCAAGAGTTCGAATCCGCACCCGAAGGCCGCGTGGCGAAGCCCCGAGCTTCGCGAGCTCGGCAACCTGCGGGACTTTGTCCGAACCGGACACGCCTTCGGCAAGTCCGGCGCGCCGGCCGACGGCGCGTCCGATCCGGGTGGCGAATCGATGAGCATGAACTGAGGCAGCGAGACGCTCGCCCAGTGGTCTGCCCGGTGCCGTCGTCCCCGCCGGTCGTCCGCCGGCACCTCGGCGTCGACTCCGCCGAACGATACCGGTGGCTTGCGAGCACGGGTCGGCTGCTGACCCGCTGGCCGGCCGAGCCGTCCGAAGCGTCGCCAACCGACTGCTTCGTCGTCGGCGGCGAGTACTGGATCTGGCAGCCGGGGGTGGGCGGGATCCAGTTCTCATCGGACCGCTACGAGCTCGCTGCCTTTCCCGCCGCAGACGTCGATCCCGCCTGGTTCGATCACCTCGTCACGCGCAGCTGGCTTCCGGCGGTGTACCAGACGTGGGGCCGGCAGGTCCTGCACGCCAGCGCCCTGGCGTGCACCGAGACCGGCGCGGTCCTGGCGCTCGCCGGAGCGAGTGGCGCCGGCAAGTCCACGCTCGCGTACGCGCTGGCGAACCGATCGGGCTGGACACAACTGGCCGACGATACGCTCGCGTTCGCCTGCGAAGCTGATGCGATTCTGCTCCACCCGCTGCCGAACGACGCGCGCCTGCGACCGGCCACGGCCGCGCACTTCGGACGTCCGGACAGCCCCCTGGTGCCACTGGCCTGGCCGGATCGGGCGCTCAGCCTGACGGCGGTGCTGCTCCTCGGCGGTCAGGCCGACCAGCCGCGACCCGTCGTCATCGAGCCGCTCCCGGCAGCCGAGGCGTATCGCCGGTTGCTCGAACAGGCGCACGCGTTCACGCTCGAGATTGCTGACCACAACCGCCGGCTGCTGCGCGACTACCTGGCGTTGACGGCGCGTGTGCCGGCGTTCGAGCTCTCCTACCGTCGTCGGTTCGACGCACTCGACCAGGTCCTCGACGCGGTCGAAGTCCACTGGTCCGCCCTGCTCAGAACACCGCCAGCACGACGTACGTGATCGTGCCCGCCGTCAGCCCGAGGAAGTGGGGCTGCG
Organism: Vicinamibacterales bacterium; assembly: GCA_035512795.1. Taxonomy (GTDB): domain Bacteria; phylum Acidobacteriota; class Vicinamibacteria; order Vicinamibacterales; family SCN-69-37; genus DATKDF01. Next base: position 4,748 of record DATKDF010000126.1, on the reverse strand, counting down.
CCCACCCGTACCCCGCTCCACCTGTCGCCAGGTGCGTCACGGCGAGCGTGGCGACGCCCACGAGCATCGCCGCCACCGCACCCCAGCGTCCCGCCCGAGGCAGGTAGAGGCCCCCCAGAATCGGCGTGAAGAGCGTCACCACCATCACCGAATAGAACATCGTCAGCGCGCCGACGACGCTGTCGAAGACGAAGGTGAGGATGAAGCCGATGAAGCCGCCGCCCACCGACAGCAGGCGTGCCATGCGCAGGACCTGCGCATCGGTGGCCTCCGGCCTGAACAGGCCCTTGTAGAAATCACGCGCGCCCGAGGTTGACAACATGAAGAGCACGGCGTCGGCTGAACTGACGGCTGCCGAGAAGATGGCGGCGAGCGCCAGTTGACCGACCAGGGGCGGTACGTTCTCGGCGAGCACCGTCGGAAGCGCCATCTCGGGTCTTTCCAGTCCGGGATGGAGTGTCCGCGCGACCAGCCCGAGCAGCACGGGCAGGCACGCGAAGGCCATGAGCGCGACGCCGTTCAGGGCGATCCCGCGGCGAACGGCGGTCGTATCGCGCGCACCAAACGCCTTCTGAATCAGGCCCGGCGACAGAAAGAAAGCCGGCGCGACCAGGAAGAGCATTGGCCAGCCGCTGGTCGGCCCCCGCAGAAAGCTCGAGTCGTCCGAGAGCGCCACGCCCAGCCCGCCAACCGCCTCGGTCGAGAGGGGAGCGGCCAGGAGAAAGCCGCCGAGAATGACGACGAGCTGGACGCGGTTGACCCAGGAGGCGGCCAGCAGCCCGCCGACGGCGAAGTACGACGTCGCGGCCGCCGCCGCGAGGAACGCCCCGGCTGCAGTCGGCAGACCGGTGGCGCTCTGGAGGACGTCAGCCGCCCCCTTGATCTGGGCGCCGAGCAGCGCCAGGCTCCCCAGCCAGATGAGCGTGGCCGCCAGGACGCGCACGGCGGATCCAAAGTGGTGCTCGAGAAAATCGCCTACCGTCAACAGGCCGAGACGCCGGGCCTCGGCCCAGATTTTCGGTCCAATCCAGAACGCCAGCACGAGCGAGCCGAGGCCCGCACTCCCGTTCCACCACCAGGCCGCGTAGCCGTCCGTGTAGGCCTGTCCGGTGGCGCCGACCGTCGAGGCGTAGCCGATGTTGGCGGCGAGGAAGGTGGAAAACAGCAGGCCGGTCGAGAGCGAACGGCCACCGACGAAGAAGTCGCCCGTGTCGCGAACGCGGCGACTGACCCAGAGCCCGAGCGCACCGAGCACCAGCGAGTAGCCGATGATGATCAGGGTGAGGCCCGTCACGGGACCGATCACCGGAGGTCGCGCGCGCCCGGCAAGCCAGGCAGCGACGTCGCGAGGCGCACACCGCGCAGGATCGCATCCGAGACCATCTCGGCGGCGAGCGCACCAACGATTGACACGTCCGTATCCCGGCCGAGCGTGCCGGTGGCAAGCGCAAACAAGGCATCGCCATCGGCCGGCAGGTGGGACGGAACGACGGCCCGCGCGATGCCGGCGTGCGCCATCATGGCCACGCGATGGGCCTCGGCCTTCGTCAGTCGGGCATTGGTTGCCACGACGCCGATCGTCGTGTTCTCCCGCCAGGGCGAGCGCGGCGCGCCGCCACGGCGAACGAGCGCGAAGGGATCTTCGAGGCCGAGGCCGTCCGCGGTCCGAACGCCGGCCACCGGCCGGCCCGTTCGCGGGTCGACGACCGTGCCCACGGCATTGACGGCGACCAGGGCGCCGACGACCAGCCCCTCAGGCGTCCTCGTCGCTGCGGTGCCGAGGCCGCCGCGCATGGCGCGATGGCGACCGAGCAGTTTCCCCACGGTCGCGCCCGCCCCGGCACCCACCGAACCCTCTGCCACCGCCCCCGATGACGCGGTCCGCGCAGCTTCGTACCCGCACGCCGCATCCGGACGGACGTCGGGCTGCCCGCCAACCGTCAGGTCGAAGAGAATCGCGGCGGGGACGATCGGCACGGGACCGCCGGCCGTCTTGAACCCGATGCCGCGTTCGGCCAGGTAGCGCACCACTCCGCTCGCCGCGTCGAGACCGAAGGCACTGCCGCCGGCGAGCACGATGGCGTGGACCTCGTCGACGACATTGTCTGGCGCGAGCAGATCCGTTTCGCGGGTGCCGGGCGCCCCACCCCGGACGTCGACGGCGCCGACGGCGCCGTCCCCGGCCAGGATGACGGTACACCCGGTGGGCCGCGCGTCCAGCGTGTGATGCCCGACGGTGATTCGGTCGACGAGGGTAATCGGCATCGAGGTCTCCGCCTGGCCCGGTCGGGCCGGCAGCGATGCCGCCACCGACGCCGCCATGAAAAGCGCGGCCAGACCGGCCGAGGACGAGGGCGTCGTCACGGTGCTGCGATCATACCGGATGCGCGACGGCCCGGCGGGCAGGGCAGCTACAATGGATGACCGACATGCGACAGATCCTCGTGACCAATGATGACGGCCACTTCTCGCCGGGCATCGCCGCGCTGGCCCGCGCGCTCGGCTCGCTCGGCCGGGTGACCGTCGTCGCCCCGCAGACCGAGGCGAGCGCCGTGGGGCACGCGCTGACACTGCGGCGACCGCTGCGGCTCGAGCAGGTGGGGGAGCGGATCTACGCCGTCGATGGCACGCCCACCGACTGCGTGAACATCGCCATCGACAAGGTGCTCGACGCGCGGCCGGACCTGGTCGTCTCGGGCATCAACAAGGGGCTGAACGTCGGCGACGACGTGACCTACTCGGGAACGGTCGCCGGGGCCCTCGAAGGGGCCTTGCTGGGCTATCCGGCGATCGCCGTGTCCCTGCAGGCGACCAGCGACGCCTGGGACTTCGAACCGGCGGCGGCCGTTGCGCTGGCACTGGCCGAGCGCCTGCTGGCCCGGCCGATGGCGCCGCGGACCTTTCTGAACGTCAACGTGCCACAGGGGCCCTTGCGCGGCGTGCGCGTGACCGTGCAGGCCCGGCGCAACCACATCACGCATGTCGACCGCCGGCTGGATCCGCGGCAGCGCCCGTACTTCTGGATTGACGAGGCGATGGACGAGTGGGAGCCGCACGATCGGTCGGACAGGCAGGCCATTGCCGACGGATTCGTCTCCGTCACGCCGCTCCAGCCGGACCTGACCGATCATCAGGCGCTCGGTCCCGTCGAACGGCTGGCCGACGGCCTCGCGGCGACGCTGTTTGCGAAAGCGGGCGGGACCACGTAGACTGATTCGGTTGTCGGGGCGTGGCTCAGCCTGGTAGAGCACTCGGTTCGGGACCGAGGGGTCGGTGGTTCGAATCCACTCGCCCCGACCACTCACTTCCACCCACAATCTGATGGTCCGGCCCGCCGGCACGGCGCCCCGCGCGTCGCGGCAGGAGTACTCTGGTCCTGTGGTCAGCCCTACTCACGTTGAGTAACATCGGTCACTAACTCCAGTCGTCACAAGCCATTACTGCAACGAAGGGTGGCCTGCGGTCGTAACACCGAACGAGCCGTCGAGTCCTGCCCCAGCGCCGGCCGGAATGCGTGCGTCGATGTCAAAACGACCGAGTCCTGAGGCCCACGTCCGTCCCGCCGCCGTCGTGCCCCGTTCGTGGCTGATCGCGCTGACTGGGCTGGTCGTCGTGCCGTGGCTGATCGTGGCCGGTGTCTACTTCGGGGAAGCGCCCCTGGCACCTGCCAGCCATCGGGCGGCCATCACACCTACGATCGGTGCCGAACCAGGCCCCTGGGGCTCGCTCACAGTCACGCCGATCGTCATCTCGCCGCCGCTCGAGTACGTGTCGACCGACGATGGGCCGGACGGACCGCCGCGATGGTACTTCCCGGGGGCCTCACCCGATCAGGTGCAGGCCCTGCTCGTCTCCTCGGGTCTCGAGGTGTCGACTGCCGCCCGCATCCGCGCCACGCTCCGGCCCGAACCAAGGCTGGCGGGTGTCGTGGCCTCGCCCGACCCGGAGGTCGTGCGGGCGTTGTCGCCGGAAGCGCGCGCGCGCGTCTACGGCCTGCTCGCGAGCGTGCCATACAACGCTCCGCAGGCGCACTCGTACCGGTTTCTGGGTGGGTCGGTCGACAGGTGGCTGGACGGCACGCTCATGCGGCCGGCGACGCGGGCTCTGGTCGAGCCGCTCATGTATCGGGACGGCGCCGTGTGGCACTTTGCAGACCTCGGCCTGGTCGAGGCGGGGCTTGGGGACGACGAGGAGCGGCGTCGGCTGAGAAAGACGTTGCTGCGACAGTCCACCGTGCTCGTGCGCCTGGGAGTGGATGCGGCCGACGAGGTGGGTGGGCTTGCCGAGTACTGGGGACGCGGCGGCCGCAAGACCGACCTCCGCCCCCTGCTCGAGTCGGTTGCCGGTGCCGGACCGGACGGCTCGATCGATGTCGTCCACCTGTTGCCGGCCTTCGCGCGCAACTTTCTCTATCGCTACCCGAAGCTCACGGCGGCCGACTTCGACAAGCCCGTCATTGCGAACTGCCTGTGGACCGCCTTGAACTTCTTCGAGCCCCACCCGGACAGCCGATTCCTCGACGTCGGGCATGCGCTGGAGACGCTCAAGACGGACTACTACGTGGTCGAGTCCGGATTCCAACTCGGTGACGTCGTGGCGTTTCTCGATGCCGAGGGCGACCTCTACCACGCGGCCGTGTACCTGGCCGACGATCTCCTGCTCACCAAGAACGGCACCTCGCCGATGGCGCCGTGGCTGATTCTGCCGACCGAACAGGTGGTCGATTACTACCGATCGCGGGCGGCCGA
>DATKDF010000125.1:0-25097 GCA_035512795.1 Vicinamibacterales bacterium | reverse complement strand
CCCCCCCCTCGTCCTGCCCCGCGTCGCGGGGTTGCCCGCCCCGTGGGGGCCGGCGGCGCGGCCGCCGCGGCCGCGGCCGCCACGGCCGGTGGACTTTCCGTCCTACGACCTGCGCACGCTGCCGAACGGCCTCCAGGTGCTCGTCGTGCCGCACCACGAGCAGCCGTCAGTGAGCTTCCGCCTGATCGTCACCGCCGGATCGGTGAACGAAGCGCCCGCCCGGTTCGGGGTCGCCAGTTTCGTCGCGGCGCTCCTGACGCAGGGCACGACGACCCGATCCTCCGGCGAGATTGCGACGCTCATCGATTCGGCGGGCGGCCTGATCAACGCCGGGTCGGCCAACGAGCTGTCGTTCGTCGCGGGCGCCGTGCTCAAGGACCGCACGGTGCAGGCGCTCGAGCTGGCGGCCGATCTCGTGCGGAATCCGGCGTTTGCGCCCGAGGAAATCGAGCGGCATCGCCGCCAGGCGATGTCGGCCATGCAGGTCGGCTACGACGACCCCGACTATGTCGCCGGCGTGGTCTTCAACCGGCTCGTCTTCGGGGGGCATCCGTACGGACGCCCGGGCGATGGCACCCCGGAATCGGTGGCGCGGGTGACGCGCGACGATCTCGTGGCGTTTCATCGCACGTGGTTCGTGCCGAACAACGCGCTCCTGGCGATTGTCGGCGATCTGTCGGCCGACGAGGCGTTTGCCGCGGCCGAGCGGGCGTTCGGATCCTGGCCCATGCGCGACGTCCCGGAGATCACACTGCCGGCGTTGCCGGCCGCCGCCCGCCGCATTGTCGTCGTCGACCGGCCCGGCTCGGCACAGACCGAGATCCGCGTGGGGCACCTGGCCATTGCGCGCACCAGTCCGGACTTCGTGCCGTTCGACCTCGCCGTCCGGATCCTGGGCGGGGAGGGGGCCAACCGGCTGTTCGGTGTATTGCGTTCCGATCGTGGCCTGACCTACGGCGCGTCGGCCGCGTTCAGGACGTACCGGGGCGGCGGGCAGGTGGTGGCCGAAACGGATACCCGCACGGAGACCACCGGCGAGTCGCTACGCCTGATGGTCGACGAGTTCTGGCGCCTGCAGCGCGAGGCCGTTCGCTTTCCGGAACTGCGCGGCGCGCAGGACTATCTGGCGGGCAGCTTTCCGTTGACCATCGAGACGCCGGCGGCGATCGCGACGCAGGTGCTCGCGTACATCTTCTACGGCCTCGATCCAAAGGAGATCGAATCGTATCGGGACAAGGTCGAAGCCGTCACGCCCGAGGACATTCAGCGCGTGGCGAAACAGATCATGCGGCCCGACCGGTTGTCGATCGTGCTCGTCGGCGATGCGTCCCGGTTCGTCGATCAGTTGAAGGCGCTCGGCTTCGAGGAATTCGATCTCATTCCGATTGCCGAACTCGACGTCGCGTCCCCCACGCTCCGGCGCGGTGCGGCGTCCGGGCGCGAGGCGCCCGGTGAGGGCCTGCCGCCCGCGTGATCGACACGCCCGGGCCGCGCGTCCTCGTCTCCTGTGGTGAGGCGTCCGGCGATCTCTACGCCGGTGCCCTCGTCTCGGCGCTCCGATCGCGCGCGCCCGGCGTCCGGGTCTCGGGTTTTGGCGGCGCGGCGCTCGCCGGCGCCGGGGCGACGCTCCTCGGTGACTATCGCGGCTTTGCCGTCACGGGCCTGTCCGAAGCGTTGACCGTGCTGCCGCGCTCCTGGCGCATGCTGCGCACGATCGAGGCGGCCGCGCGCGCCGATCGCCCGGATGTCTTCGTCGCCATCGACTTTCCGGACTTCAACTTCCGCCTGCTGCCCGTGTTGCACGGGCTCGGCGTGCCTGTCGTCTACTACGTCAGTCCGCAGCTCTGGGCCTGGCGCGCCGGCCGGATGAAGACGCTCAGGCGCCATGTCGCGAAGATGCTCGTGATCTTCCCCTTCGAGGCGGCGATCTACGAGCGGGCCGGCGTCCCGGTCACCTTTGTCGGCCATCCGCTCGTGGACCTCGCCCCGGTGACGACCGATCGGACGGCGCTCGCCCGGGCCCATGGGCTCGACCCGGCGTTACCGATCGTGGCGCTCCTGCCAGGCAGTCGCCCGAACGAGGTCGTGCGCCTGCTGCCGGTGCTGGTCGACGCGGCGGGCCTGATTTGCACACGCGTACCCGGTGCACAGTTTGTCGTCGCGCGCGCGCCGGCGCTCGACGACCGGGTGTTCGAGCCGGTCGCCTCGACGACGCGCCTGCCCATGGCGGTGATCTCGGGCGATACCGACAGCGTGCTGGCGGCCGCCGACGTCGCGGTCACCGCGTCGGGCACCGCGACGGTCCAGGCGGCGCTGCACGGATGCCCGATGGTCATCGTCTACAAGGTGTCACCATCGACCTACGCGCTCGGGCGCCGGCTGGTGCGGGTCTCGACCTACGGGATGGCCAACCTCGTGGCGGGTCGTCCGGTCGTCCCGGAACTCATTCAGGAGGCCTGCACGCCAGAGCGCGTCGCCGGCGAAGCCGTGTCGCTCCTGACCGACCAGGCACGGGCCGACGCGATGCGCCAGGACCTGGCTGACGTCCGTGCGAAGCTCGGCACGCCAGGCGCGTCCGATCGTGCCGCCGAGGCCGTGTTGGCGGCAGCCGTAAGCTAGACTGAAGGCATGCTGCGAACCCGCTGGCTCGTCACGGTCGTTCTGGTGGCGGCCGCCACCTCTCTGCACGCCAACCTGATCATTCCGGCCGAGTTTCGTGAAGTGGTGACCGGCGCGACGCTCATCGTCCGTGGGACAGTGACCGACGTCCGCACGATCACGACGCCGGAACGCCGTGTCGAATCGGTGGCCACGGTGGCCGTTGCGTCGGTCATGAAGGGCGAGGCGGCCGCGTTTGTGTCGGTCCTCGTGCCCGGTGGGCAGGTGGGCGACCGGCGGTTTGTCCGCACCGGCGCGCCGACGTTCCGGCCGGGGCAGGAGGCCGTGCTGTTTCTTCGCCGGGATGCCGCGGGGCAATGGCGCCCGGTTCACCTGGGCATGGGCGTCTACCGCGTGCACCGCGACCGCCAGACCGGCCGCGCACGTGTCGAGCCGCCGGTCGTCGCCGGGTGGAGCACGGCCACGACCGGTCCGGTCGTCCGCGGCGATGTCCGGCGCCAGTCGGTGGCGATACCGGAGTTCGAGTCACTGGTCCGGCTCGTCGTGGCCGGCCGCTCGCTGCCGTCGCGCGTGCAGCCGATTGACCGGCGGATTCGATGACCGGCCCGCGCTGGATGCTCGCCGTCGCCCTGGTCGTCCTGGCCCTCGCCCCGCGGGTCGATGCCTACCTGAAGCTCGGCGTCGAGGTGGATGGCCGGATCATCTCGCTGCGTTGGGTGTCGTTTCCCGTCCAGTACTTCATCACCGACCGTGACGACGAGCACGTGAGCGCGGCGGAGCTGGAACAGACCGTGCGCACGGCCTTCGAGACGTGGACGTCGGTGCCGACGGCGAGCCTGTCGGCCTCATTTGCCGGGTTCACCAGTGCTGAGCCGTTCGCCGACGACGGGTTGTCGGTGATCGGGTTCCAGTCGCAGCCGGACGAGGACCGGACGCTCGGCGCCGCGGTGTTCGAGTTCGAGGTGAGCACGGGGCGCCTCGTGTCGTCGGACATCTTCTTCAACACGATCTTCGACTGGTCGGTCGCGCCGGACGGCCAGGCCGGGCGCTTCGACCTCGAGTCGGTGGTGCTCCACGAACTCGGGCATCTGCTCGGGCTGGGGCACTCGGCGCTCGGCGAAACGGAAATCGTCGGCGAGGGCCGTTCGCTCGTCGGCAAGCGCGCGGTGATGTTCCCGATCGCTTACTCGCGCGGCTCGATCGAGGACCGGACGCTCGAGGCCGACGACATCGCCGGCCTCGGCGACATCTACTCCACGTCCGACTTCAACCGTGACCTGGGCGCCATCAGCGGCCGTGTCCGGCTGGGCGGGTCGGGGGTGTTCGGGGCGCACGTGACGGTGCTCAACATCCGCACCGGCGCGCTCGTGTCCGGCTACGCCCTGTCCGGCGAGGGGGAGTTCGTCATCGCCGGCCTCGAGCCGGGCCTGTACGTCGTGCGGGCCGAGCCGCTCGACGACGTGGATCTCGAGAGTGTGTTTGATGAGGACACCGAGGTGAACGTGGACTTTCGTCCGGCCTACCATCCCCAGCTCGTCGGCGTTCCGGCCGGCGGCGCCGGCAGGCGCATCGATGTCACGGTGGTCGCCAAGTGAGGCCGGGCTGCCGTCTGCCCGCCGCGTGTCTGCTCGCCACGCTCGTCACCGCGGTGCCCGCCGAGGCGCAGCAGTCGACGCGCCGCCCGCTGGAACTGTCGGGCGGCATCGTCTGGACCGCGCCGCGGGCGCTCGGGTCGGTCGACGCCAACCTGCTTGACGCCGACGGGACGCCGGTACCGTTCTTCCGTGCCGACATCGAGGCCGGGGCGGGCCTCGGGCTCGAAGTGATCGTCTCGCAGGCGGTTGCCCGGCGGATCGACGTGGAGCTCTCCGGCGGCTGGACGCGGTTCGATGTCCGGACGGTGATTCGGGGTGACATCGAGGACGTGCCCGACGTGACGGTCAGCGAGGCGCTGTCGCGCTACTCGGTGGAAGGGGGCGTCGCCTGGCGGTTTGCCGAGCAGGGGCGTCTGGCGTGGTTCCTGCGCGGATCGGCCGGCTGGATGCGCGAGGTCGTCGGCGACATGTCGTTGGCCGAGAACGGACTCGTCTTCGGCGGCGGCTTGGGCTTCAAGTACTGGATGGCGCGACGCGCGACCGGTCAGGACCAGTTCGGCATCCGGGTCGAGATGCGGGTCCTCAATCGCCGCGACGGCATTCCCCTCGACGATGGGGGCTTCCGGCTCTGGCCGGCTGCGGCGGCCTCGGCGGTGGTGAAGTTTTGAAGAGGGCAGAGGACAGAGGCCAGAGGACAGCGGGATGACCGATTCGTTCGAGACTCGCCGGCGGTTGAGCGTCGGCGCCGACACCGTCGAGTATTTCAGCCTGCCGGCCCTGGCCGAGGCCGGCGTGGGCGACGTGGCGCGTCTGCCGTTCTCGCTGCGGATTCTGCTCGAGAATCTGCTGCGCCGCGAGGACGGCCGGACGGTGACGGCTGACGATGTCCGCGCCCTGGCGACGTGGGACACGCGGCGGCGGGTCGATCGCGAGATCTCGTTCATGCCGGCGCGAGTGCTCCTCCAGGACTTCACGGGGGTGCCGTGCGTGGTCGACATGGCGGCCATGCGCGATGCGATGGTCGGCCTGGGCGGGCGGGCCGATCAGGTCAATCCGCTGCAGCCGGTGGAACTGGTGATCGACCATTCGGTCCAGGTGGACCATTTCGGCCGGTCCGACGCGCTGGCGCTCAACTCCGCGCTCGAGTATCACCGGAATCGCGAGCGCTACACCTTCCTCCGGTGGGGGCAGCGCGCGTTCGACAACTTCCGCGTCGTGCCGCCCGAAACGGGCATCGTCCATCAGGTGAACATCGAGTACCTGGCCCGCGTGGTGGTGGCCGACGCCGCAGCCGGCGGTGTGCCGGTGGCGTATCCCGACACCGTCTTCGGCACCGACTCGCACACGACGATGGTCAACGGCCTGGGCGTGGTCGGCTGGGGCGTGGGCGGGATCGAGGCCGAGGCGGCCATGCTCGGGCAACCGAGTTCGATGCTCATTCCGCCCGTCATCGGCTACCGGTTGGTGGGCCGCGTGCCGGAAGGCGCGACGGCGACCGATCTCGTGTTGACCATCACCGAGGCGTTGCGCCGGAAGGGCGTCGTCGGCACGTTCGTCGAGTTCTTCGGGTCCGGGCTGGCGCATCTGACGATTGCCGACCGGGTGACGCTCGGGAACATGTGCCCGGAGTACGGCGCGACGGTGGCCATCTTTCCGATTGACGCGATGACGCTCGACTATCTCCGGCTGACCGGACGCGACGAGTCGCAGGTGGCGCTCGTCGAGGCCTACTCGCGTGCGCAGGGGCTGTTCCGGACGGACGAGACGCCTGACGCCGAGTACAGCGATACGCTCGAGCTGGATCTGTCGACCGTGGAACCGAGTCTGGCGGGCCCGCGACGCCCGCAGGATCGGGTGCCCCTCGGGCGCGCGCGCACGGCGTTTGCGGCGGCGCTGCCCGACCTCCGGAAGGGGATCCCGACGACGCCGGCGGCCGGCGGCGGGGTGGCCGTTGAGACCACCATCGAAGACGGCTCGGTCGTGATCGCGGCGATCACGAGCTGCACGAACACGTCGAATCCGAGCGTGATGATCGGCGCGGGCCTGCTCGCGAAGAAGGCCGCCGAGCGCGGCCTCGAGCGCAAGCCCTGGGTGAAGACGAGCCTGGCGCCCGGGTCGAAGGTCGTCACCGAGTACCTCGACGAGGCGGGGCTGACGCCCTACCTGAACGCCCTGGGCTTCAATCTGGTGGGGTACGGCTGCACGACGTGCATCGGCAACAGCGGCCCGCTGCCCGACGAAGTGGCAGCCGAAGTCCGTGAGCGCGGGCTGGTCGTCTGCTCCGTGCTCTCGGGCAACCGCAACTTCGAGGGCCGCATCCAGCAGGACGTGCGGGCCAACTACCTGGCCTCGCCGCCGCTCGTCGTGGCCTACGCGCTGGCCGGCACGATCAACGTGGACCTGACGACCGATCCGCTCGGGGCGGATCGGGAGGGCCGGCCGGTCTACCTGCGCGATCTCTGGCCGAGCCAGCAGGAGATTCAGCAGACGATGCTGTCGGCCGTCTCCGCCCAGATGTTCCGCCGCCAGTATGCGAGTGTCTTCGATGGCGACGAGCGCTGGCGGGCGCTGCCCGTTCCCGACGGCGAGCAGTTCACCTGGGACGAGGCGTCGACCTACGTGCGGCGGCCGCCGTTTCTCGAGGGGATCGCGCGCGAGCCTGCCGCGCCGGCGCCTGTGCGGGGCGCACGCGTACTCGCGCTCCTCGGCGACAGCATCACGACCGACCACATCTCACCGGCCGGGGCCATCAAGGCCGACAGCCCGGCCGGGGCGTACCTGATGGCGCACGGCGTCGCGCCGGCCGACTTCAATTCATACGGCGCGCGGCGCGGCAACCACGAAGTGATGATGCGCGGCACGTTCGCCAACGTGCGGCTGCGCAACCGGCTCGCCCCGGGGACCGAAGGCGGCGTGACGACTTATCTGCCCGATGGCGACGTCATGCCGATCTTCGACGCGGCGATGCGCTACCTCGCCACGGGCGTCCCGCTCGTCGTGCTGGCCGGCCAGGAGTACGGGTCAGGTTCATCGCGCGACTGGGCGGCCAAGGGCACGTTGCTGCTCGGCGTGCGCGCCGTCATCGCCGAGAGCTTCGAGCGCATTCACCGGAGCAATCTGGTCAACATGGGTGTCCTGCCCCTGCAGTTTCCCGCAGGCGAGTCGGCTGCATCACTCGGGTTGACCGGACGCGAGGTCATCGACCTTCAGGCCGACACTGTCACGCCGCGCGGACACATGCCGGTCACCGCGCGGGGCGAGGATGGCGTGGTGCGGACGTTCGACGTGATCGTACGCATCGATACGCCGGACGAGCTGACGGCCTATCAGCACGGCGGCATCCTGCCCTACGTGCTGCGGAGACTGGCGGCGAGGCCGTAGTGTCCCGAAGCTCCGACTTGGGACGGTAGGCCGCTGGCCGGTCTGGCGATGCTGACCTCGCCCGCCCTGAGGCGCCGCGCCCTCGAGCTGGGCTTCGATCTGTGCGGTGTGTCGCGGGCTGTCAGGCATCCGAAGCTGTCGCGGCTGGCCGACTGGTATGCCTCCGGCCAGGCCGGCGACATGGTGTACCTGGCCGACGTCCGCGGCGAGCGGGCCGATCCACGCGCGCTCCTGCCGACGGCCCGTACGGTCGTCTCGCTCGCCGTCGTCTACAACTCCGCGCAGCCGTACTCGACGGCGGCCGTGGCCGACGGCGCCGTCGCCGTGTCCCGGTACGCGTGGGGCGCCGACTACCACGACGTGCTGCGTCCGCGCCTGCGCGATCTCGTCATGTGGATGGACGCCGAGCATGGTCCGGGGCTCGAGGCCCTGTCGTCGGTCGACGACGGTCCCGTCCAGGAGCGCGTGTTTGCCGAGGCGGCCGGGCTCGGCTGGATCGGCAAGAACACCTGCCTCATCAACCCGCGCCTCGGGTCGTGGGTCTTCCTGGCGGCGATCGTCACCAACGCCGACCTCGAGCCCGACACGCCGGGCGTCGACCAGTGCGGCACGTGTACGCGGTGCCTCGATGCCTGTCCGACGGGTGCGTTTGTCGAGCCGTACCGCCTCGATGCCACGCGGTGTCTGTCGTACCTGACGATTGAGGCGCGCGGCCAGATCGATCCCGCGATGCAGGGTGCGGTGCGCGACCGCGTGTTCGGCTGCGACATCTGTCAGGACGTCTGTCCGTGGAACGCGCGGGCGGCGACGAGCGACGATCCGGATTGGCAGCCGCGGCGCGCGCTCCTGTATCCGAAGCTCGTCGACCTCTGCCGGTTGTCCGACGAGGGCTGGCGCCTCCTGCTGCGCCAGAGCGCGCTGCGGCGCGCCGGTCTGGCGCGCCTGCGCCGCAACCTCGCCTGTGCCGCCGCGCACCTGCCGGCGACCGACCGCGCTGCCGCGCTCGACGCTCTCGAATCGCAGCCGTCGGCGACCGATCCGCGGGTCGCGGCCGCGATCGTCGCCGCGCGGGCTGGTCCGTGAAGCTCCTTGGTAGAATCACCGCATGGGGCTGGCCCCGACGCTTCTGCTCTCGATGCCGCAGTTGACCGACCCGAATTTTGCGAGGTCCGTCGTGCTGCTCTGCGAACACGCGGCAGAAGGGGCGTTCGGCCTGGTCGTCAACCGGCCGTCGGAGCTCCTGGCCTCGGAGGCCGTTCAGCTCGAGCCGGAGATCGGTCCGGCCAATGACATGCCCCTGCTCCTCGGCGGGCCCGTCGAACCCGAACGCGGGTGGATTCTCACGTCCCAGCCACCCGAGGCGGTTGACAGCCGGCCGATTGGCGCCGGCCTGTACCTGTCGGCGTCGCCGACGCTCCTGCGCCGCGTCCTGACGACCCGGCCCCAGCCGCGACGCACCGTCGTGCTGGCCGGGTACGCCGGCTGGGGACCGGGCCAGCTCGATGCCGAGCTCGAGCAGTCCGCCTGGTTGATGATGCCCGTCGAACTCGACCTCATCTTCGAGATCCCGTCGGCCGCTGCGTGGGAAATGGCCATCCGTCGTCTCGGCGCCGATCCGCACATGCTGCAAATGGGGCATGGCGTCCATTGAATTCATGCCCGCTTCCATCCTCGACGCTGCGGGCGCGCTGGTGGCCGACGCCCTCGACGCGCTCGTCGGGCGCGCCTCGTCGCACCTGCTCGGCGGCCAGGCCGATCTGGCCGAAGCTCGCGTCGGCATCCTCGTGCCGCCGGGGCGCGGGTTCGTGGCGTCGCTCGTCGGGACCTGGACGGCCGGTGGCGTGGCCGTGCCGCTTGCGCTCTCGCACCCAACGGCCGAACTCGACTACGTGCTCCGCGACGCGGGCGTGACCACGATTGTCGCCGACCCGGCGTTGGTCGATCGCGTCGCGGTGACGGCTGCGGCGATGGACGCGCGAGTGGTGGCGCCATCCGAGTTCGACGCCGACGTGGCGGTCGGCCCCACCCCGGTCGTCGCGCCCGATCGCCGCGCGCTGATGCTCTACACGAGCGGCACCACCGGGCGCGCCAAGGGCGTCGTGACGACGCACGCGAATCTCGACGCGCAGGTGCGGTCGCTCATCGAGGCGTGGCGGTGGACCGGCCGCGATCGCACGCTGCTCGTCCTGCCGCTCCATCACGTTCACGGCCTCATCAACGTCGTCTGTTCGGCCCTCCGTGCGGGCGCGACGTGCGAGATGCCGCCGCGATTCGATCCGCTGCAGACCTGGGACCGGCTCGCGTCGGGCGAGATCACGGTCTTCACGGCGGTGCCGACGATCTACCATCACCTCATTCAGCACTGGGAGGCCGAGCCCGATCGGCAAGCCGGCCGATCGGCCGGCGCCGGGCGGGCCCGGCTCATGATGTCCGGCTCGGCAGCCCTGCCGCGCGCGACACTCGATCGATGGCGCGCCATCACGGGCCACACGCTGCTCGAGCGGTACGGCATGACGGAGATCGGCATGGCGCTGGCCAACCCGCTCGACGGTGAGCGGCGACCGGGCTGTGTCGGCCAGCCGCTGCCGGGCGTGTCGGTGCGGGTCGTCGACGACCGCGGAGAGCCGGCCGGCGAGGGGCAGGCCGGCGAGGTCGAGGTGAAGGGGCCGACCGTGTTCCGGGAGTACTGGCAACGCGCCGAGGCGACGGCCGACGCGTTTCGCGACGGCTGGTTCCGCACCGGTGACACGGCTGTCGTCGAGCGCGGCGCCTACCGTCTGCTCGGCCGCACGAACGTCGACATCCTGAAGACCGGCGGCTTCAAGGTCTCGGCGCTCGAGGTCGAGGACGCACTGCGCGAGCATCCGGCCATCCAGGACTGCGCCGTCGTCGGGATTGGCGATGTGGAGTG
Organism: Vicinamibacterales bacterium; assembly: GCA_035512795.1. Lineage (GTDB taxonomy): Bacteria > Acidobacteriota > Vicinamibacteria > Vicinamibacterales > SCN-69-37 > DATKDF01. Next base: position 14,591 of record DATKDF010000125.1, on the reverse strand, counting down.
GGGACAGCGGGTGTGCGCGGCCGTGGAACTGCGGTCAGGTGCGGAACTGCCGGCCGAGGCGTTCAAGGCATGGCTGGCCGACCGGCTCGCGCCCTACAAGCACCCCCGGACAGTCCGCACCGTCGACGCCCTGCCGCGAAACGCCATGGGCAAGGTGATCAAGCCCGAAGTGGCCGGCTGGTTCCCGTAATCGCGCGTCAGAAGCCATCGGCCGCCACGTACGCCTCAATCACGGCCCGCTCGCCCTCGCGTCCCCGCTGCGAGTTGCCGTGTTCCATGCCGACGATGCCCGCGTAGCCCTTGCCGTGAATGTGCCGGAACACGTTGCGGTAGTTGATCTCCCCGGTGCCCGGCTCGTTCCGCCCCGGGTTGTCCCCCACCTGGAAGTAGGCAATCTCATCCCATGCCGCGTCGATGTTCGGCAGGAGATTGCCCTCCGTGATCTGCTGGTGATAGACGTCGTAGAGGATCTTGCATGACGGGCTCGCCACGGCCTTGCAGATGAGGTACGCCTGCGGGGTCGTCGTCAGGAACATGCCGGGGTGGTTGCGCAACGTGTTGAGCGGCTCGAGCACCATCACCACGCCGTGCGGTTCGAGGACGGCCGCCGCGCGCTTCAAGGCCTCGACGACGTTGGCCGTCTGGTAGTCGAGGTGCGGGCGCCGGTCGACGTGTCCGGGGACCACGGTCATCCAGGTCGCGCCCACGCGCCGGGCGACGTCGACCGAGGCACGAATCTGCTCCACGAAGCCGTCGCGCCGGGCCACGTCGCTCGACGTGAGCGTGGCCTCGGTCCAGTTGATCGCGTGCCCGACGAACACGCCCATGCGCATGTTGAGCCGGGCGAGCGTGCGGCCGATCTGTTCCTGGACCTCCACCGGCCGCTCGCGCAGGCCGTTGTCCTCGAGCGCCGTGAAGCCTTCAGCCGCCATGAACTCGAGCTCTGCGACCAGGTCCTGGCCCGCATGCTGGCGGAACATGCCGAAATGCGGCGCGTACGCCAGCTTGAACCGGCGGGCCTGGCGCGCGCTGGCATGACCCACCGACGAGACCGGCAGGCCGGGGAGGGGCCAGGCGGCGGCCGCCGCGCCGGCCGCGAGCGCCGATCGGACGAACGTGCGTCGATCAGTACGCATGGCTACCCCTCGTTCCACGTGCGGGTCAGTTTCGTCCGGCCCGGCATCGCGACCGGCGGCACGTCCATCGGGACGAATCCGACGTCGGGTGGCGCCAGGGCCTGGTCGGCGTTGAGGACCTCGTCCCAGGTCAGCTCCTGTCCCGTGTAAGCCGCTTCGCGTCCCATGATCGCCGTCAGCGTGCTTTCAGCGATCTGCTTCAGCTCGTTGATCGGTGCGCCGGCGCGGATGCTGGCGACGAGGTCGGTGTGTTCCTGCACCATCGACGGCACGGGCCGTGTGGCCGCTTCGAACGTCCAGGCCGACGCGCCCGCGATCGACCCGGCGGCATTCGAGCGGCCGCGTGTGCCAATGAAGTGCTCGCCGATGCGGCTGCGGGTGCCCTGGATCTGCCGGCACATGCTGACCACGCGCGCGCCACTGGCGTACTCGAAATCCACGGCGAAGTGGTCGTAGATGTGGCCGTAGCGTGGTTCCACGCGCGACTGCCGGCCGCCGACGCCCACCGCACGGACCGGATGGGCGCCCAGCACCCAGTTGGCCACGTCGATGTTGTGCACGTGCTGCTCGACGATGTGGTCGCCCGAGAGCCAGGCGAAGTAGAGCCAGTTGCGAATCTGCCACTCGCCGTCGCTCCAGCCCTCGCGGTGTTCGCGGCTCCACAGACCGCCCTGGTTCCAGAAGACCTGTCCGGTCAGCACGTCGCCGATCGCGCCGTCGTGGATGCGCCGGATCGTCTCGAGGTACGGCGCTTCGTGTCGGCGCTGCGTGCCGACGCCGATGCCGAGCCCCCGCTGGCGCGCCCGTTCGTAGGTCTCGAGCACCGAACGGACGCCGGCCGGATCGACCGCCACGGGCTTCTCCGCGAAGATGTGCTTGCCGGCGGCCACTGCGGCGGCCAGGTGAGCCGGGCGGAAGCCCGGCGGCGTCGCGAGGATCACCAGGTCGATGTCGCTCGCGAGCACGCGTGCGTACGCATCAAAGCCGGTGAAACACCGGTCGTCGGTGACGCGGTACCCGGCGGCGATGTCCGCATTCTCGGCCGCCGCTTTCGCCAGCTCGCCGCGGCTCTGAGCAAGCCGTTCGGGCAGCAGGTCGCCCATGGCCACCAGTTCAACGCCCGGTGACGCGCGAAGCGCGTCGCGCGCGGCGCCCGTGCCGCGGCCGCCGCAGCCCACGAGGCCAAGGCGGAGGCGGTCGGACCCCTGGGCGAACAGGCCGCCGGGCATCGCCAGGGCCGCGGCGGCCGCGGCCGTCGTGCCGAGAAACGCACGGCGGGAAACGGGATCGGTGTCTGGGATGGTCATCGCTCTTCTCCTTCGGCCGTGAGCGCCAGACGGACGCCGACAAACGGCGCGTCGGACAGCCACCAGCGGCTCTTCGGCAGTTGCGGGTCGGATTCGTTCCAGGACGGATGCTGCACGGCGCGCGCGTGCGGCCCGACCCGATCGGCCGGATCGCGGAACGAGCCGCCGCGCGTGACGCGTTCGTCGGTGTCGGTCGTCACCCACTCGGCGACGTTGCCGAACAGATCGAAGAGGCCGAGCGCGTCGGGTTGCCGGGACGACACGTCGTGCGTCCGGCCCGCCGCGTTGCCTTGCCACCACGCGATGGCGTCGAGCCGCCCGGCGTCGAGACCGCCACCCGACGCGAGTGCGGCGGCGCGGCTCCATTCGGCCTCGGTGGGCAGGCGATACGCCCGGCCCGTCGTCGCGGACAGCCAGGCGCAGAACGCGTCAGCCGCGTCCCGCGTCACGCTCATCACCGGAAAGCCGGTGTGGCCCCAGCCCCGGTCCGGCGCGCCGTACGGGTTCGACGGGCGCGCCGTGGCATCGCCCTCGCGGGGCTGGTCGAGGCCGAGGGCGAACACGTCGTAGAGATCCCAGGTGACTTCCGTCCGGCCGATGTGGAAGGCCGGGACGTCGACCGTGCGCGGGCCCGCGCCGGTGTCGACGATCGCGCTGCCGGCCGACACCCGGACCATCTCGAACGCGACGAGCGTGCCGGCGATCGACTCCCGGTAGCCTGCCGCGGGCGCGGCGGCCTGGCGCGCACCGGCAGGTACGGCGCCGGCGAGGCCAAGCACGACGCAGCCGGCGACGAGCCGGAACCCGGGTAACCGTGACATCGGCGTCATCTTTGATCGTTTTGGGGCTGGGGGGAACGGCACGCGTGAATCCGTCGCCGCTGGTGCCGGCCTCCCGGAGACGGGCTGCATCGGCGCTAAGATACCCGCACGGAGCGCATCTTATGGGACGACGCTCGATCCGCGCAGCCACGGCATCGGTGCCCGCGCTCGTTGTGGGCGTCCTCTTCGCACAAGGCCACGCGACCACCCGCCAGGACGCCCCCCGCTGGGAGTTCAGTGAAGTGCACATGGGCGTGCCCGTGCGACTGGTGTTCCATGCCGGCGACGCACGAACCGCGCGTGCGGCGGCCAGCGCGGCGTTTGCCCGGGTGGCCGCGCTCGACCGTGCGCTGAGCGACTACCGTCCTGACAGCGAACTGAACCGCTTGTCGACAACCGCGAAGCAGTGGGTTGCCGTCTCCGCAGATCTCTTTGCGGTTCTCGACAAGGCCCGGGACATGGCGCGCGCGACCGATGGCGCGTTCGACCCCACGATGGGACCGTTCGTCCGGTTGTGGCGGGAGGCGCGGCAGAGCGGCCGGCTGCCCGCGTCGGATGCCATGGCCGACGCGCGCGCGCGTGTCGGCTGGCAACTCGTCGAACTCGATCCGCGCCGGCGGGCCGTCCGGCTGGCGGCGACCGGGATGCGGCTCGACCTCGGCGGGGTCGCCAAGGGATTCGTGCTGGACGAGGCGCTGGCTGCACTTCGCGCGCATGGCGTGACGCAGGCGCTCCTCGAAGCCGGTGGCGATATTCTGGCTGGCGCCGCGCCGCCGGGGCGCCCGGGCTGGCGCGTGGACGTGCCTGGCGCGACCGGTCCGTTTGCCGCGCGCGCGGCTGCGCTCGTGGAGGCGGCGCTTGCCACGTCCGGCCGCGCCGCGCAGTTTGTGGACATCGACGGCGTCCGGTACTCGCACGTCGTCGACCCGGCGAGCGGCATCGGCCTCACACACGACGTGACCGTGCACGTCCTGGCCGCGACCGCCGCGACCGCCGATGCGCTGGCAACAGCCGTCGGCGTGGCCGGCGGACCGGCCTGCGCCGGCGCGATGCTCGCGACGTTTCCGGGCGCGATGGTTGCGGCGTCCGGAACGGATCCCGACCCGGCGCGGGCCTGCCGGACTGCCGCGCCGGCGCCACAGTCGTCCGGGCTTCGCACACCTGGCGTCGCGGTCAGCGCCGCTCTCGCCATCGTCAACGGCCGGATTGTGGATGGCACCGGCGGCCCCGTCGTCGATCGGGGCGTCGTGGTGGTCGCGGGGAATCGCATTGCAGCCGTCGGCCGGGTGGGGGAGGTCGAGATTCCCCGCGGCGCCCTTCGTCTCGACGCCGCTGGCGGCACAATCATGCCGGGCGTCATCGACAGCCACGTCCATCTCTTTCCGACCCTGACTCAGCGGTTCGCGCGCGGCCAGGACATCGTGACGCCCTGGATCCAGGCCGGCGTGACGACGATGGTGGATACCGGATCGGTGCGATACATGACGCGCGCCGCACGCGCGCTCGCGTCCACCGTTCCGCATCCGCCGCGCCTCTTCATGGCCGGTCCCATGCTGACCGTTCCCGGCGGCTACCCCGGGACCCGTCGTGAGGCCGATGCGGGACTCATCACCTGGGAGGTGCGCGGCGCCGACGACGCCTATGCCACGGTCGTCCGGCTGATCGAGAACGAGGGTGTGGATCTCGTCAAGGTCGCGATTGAAACGGGCTTCCAGACCGACTACCGTGACACGGGCTGGCCGACGCTGTCGCCCGACGAACTGGCAGCCATCGTGCGTGCCGCGCACGAGCGCGGGGTCCGTGTGCGCGCGCACGTGTCGAACCCCGGCGAGCTGGAGGCCGCGCTCGTGGCCGGCATCGATGTGCTGGCGCATACGCCCATTCACCCGGTCCCCGATGACCTCATCCAGCGCGCGGTGGACGCCGGCATGATCTTCACGTCGACGGCCAACATCTGGGGCGCCGCCCGTGGGCGCGTCGTCGCCGGCACCCTGCGGCGCGTTCACGAGCGAGGCGGCGTCGTGGCCATCGGCACGGATCATCCATACCAGCGCGGCAGTGAGATGCCGGTGAATGAGATGCGCGTGCTCCTCGACGCCGGCTTCACGCCGGCCGAGCTGCTCGTCTGTGCTACCCGGAACGGCGCACGGGCGCTCGGGCTCGAGGCCGATCTCGGCACGCTCGAACCGGGCAAGCTAGCCGACATCATCGTCGTCGCGGGACGGCCGGACGAGGACCTCGAGGCGCTCCACGACGTACGGCTGGTCGTCCGCGACGGGGAGGTCGTCAAGCGCGTGACGGCCGCCCCGCAGCATCCCCGGCGTGACCTGCGGGCCGCCGAGGCGCTCGTGCACGTCGAGACGTCACTCGGCGAAATCGATGTTGCGGTCAACCTCGAGCGCGCGCCGCTGACGTCGACGAACTTCCTGCGGTACGTCGAGGCGGGCCTCTACACCAACGGGCGCTTCCATCGAGCGACCAGATCCGACAACTACACGCCGAGCCTGCCGAACCGTCCGATGATGGAACTGATCCAGGGCGGGATCGATCCGGCGCGCCGGGCCGAGTCATGGCCGCCGATCATGATCGAGCGCACACGCGACACGGGCCTGCGGCACGTCGCCGGCACCGTGTCGATGGCGCGGGGCGCGCCCGATTCGGCCACGTCGGACTTCTTCATCCTGCTCGACGATCAGCCGTCGCTCGACTTCGAGGGCCTGCGATTCGACGATGGCCAGGGCGCGGCCGCGTTCGGACGCGTGGTCCATGGGCTCGAGGTGGTACGGGCCATTCAGCAGCAGCCGGTGCAGGAGCAGCGTCTCACGCCGCCCATCGCCATCCTGAGGGCCGAACGAGTGCGATAGGAGGCAGCGCCGGCTCGGGCCGGGGCGGCTCAGAGGGCGATGTCTCACATGCCGTAAACTGCACCGGTGAAAATCGCGGTCGTTGGCGGGGGCCCAGCCGGGCTGTACTTCGCCCTGCTCTTGAAGAAGGCCCGGCCGGCCTTCGACATCACGGTGGTCGAGCGCAACCGGCGCGACGACACCTTCGGGTGGGGCGTGGTGTTCTCCGATCAGACGCTGGGGAACTTCCGCACCGCCGACGCGGCCACGTTCGAGCGCATCACGGCGAGCCTCGCGCAGTGGGACGACATCGACGTGCACGTGCGCGATCGCGTGATCACGTCCCGCGGCCACGGCTTTTCCGGGATCGCGCGCAAGAAGCTCCTGAACATCCTGCAGGCTCGATGTGAAGAGACCGGTGTCGTTCTGCGCTTCCAGGCCGAGGTGCGGGACGATGCGGACCTGGCGCGCCACGGGCTGGCCGACGCCGATCTCATCGTGGCGGCCGACGGAGTCAACAGCGCCTGGCGGGCGCGTCATGCCGCCGCGTTCGGACCCGAGCTGGACGTGCGGACCGCCAGGTACATCTGGCTCGGGACCACGTTTCCGTTCGAGGCGTTCACGTTCTACTTCGTCGAGAACGCGCACGGCGTGTTCCAGGCGCACTGTTACCGGTTCGACGCCGACACGTCGACGTTCATCGTCGAGTGCGACGAGGCCTCGTGGCGGCAGGCCGGCTTCGACCGGCTCGACATGGCGGGGACGGTGGCCGCCTGCGAGGCGCTCTTCGCGTCCTGGTTGAAGGGGCACCGGCTCCAGTCCAACGCGCCACCGGCGGCGCCGCCCTGGTCCACCTTCGTCCGGGTCCGCAACCAGTCGTGGTGTCACGGCCGGGTCGTCCTCGTCGGCGACGCCGCGCACACCGCCCACTTTTCCATTGGATCGGGCACCAAGCTCGCGATGGAGGATGCGATTGCGCTCGCGCGGGCACTCGCGAGCGACCGGCCGGCGGCCGACGCGCTGGCCGATTATCAAGCCGAGCGGATGACCGAAGCGCTCCGCCTCCAGAATGCGGCCCGCAACTCGATGGAGTGGTTCGAGCACGTCAAGCGCTACGTGCATCTCGATCCCGAGCAGTTCACCTACTCCCTGTTGACGCGCAGTCAGCGCGTCAGTCACGAGAACCTCCGCCTGCGCGATCCCGGGTATCTCCAGGGCGTCGAGCGATGGTTTGCGGCCGGCACCCCGGCCGTGCCGGCGGACGCGGCGCCGCGTCCCATGTTCACGCCGTTCGCGCTACGCGAGCTGACGCTTGTCAATCGAGTCGTCGTGGCCCCGATGGACATGTACAGCGCCGTGGAGGGCACGCCCACGGATTTTCACCTGGTGCACCTCGGGACCCGGGCCCTCGGCGGCGCCGGCCTCGTCATGACCGAGATGACGTGCGTGTCCCCGGACGCGCGCATCACGCCTGGCTGCACCGGCATGTACACGCCGGCGCACGCCGCCACCTGGCGGCGCATCGTGGACTTCGTGCATCGGCACAGCGAGGCGCGCATCTGCCTGCAGCTCGGGCACGCCGGGCCCAAGGGATCCATCCGGCTGCCGTGGGAAGGCACCGACATTCCGCTCGCCGAACACGGATGGGACGTGATCGGGCCGTCGGCGGTCCGCTACCGGCCCACCCTGCCGGTGCCGCGCGCGATGACCCGCGCCGACATGGATGGCGTCCGCGATGACTTCGTGACGGCGGCCCGCATGGCGGTCGACTGCGGATTCGACATGCTCGAGTTGCACGCGGCGCACGGGTACCTGTTGTCGAGCTTTATCACGCCGTTGTCCAATCAGCGCACGGACGAGTTCGGGGGGGCGCTCCAGAACCGGCTGCGCTATCCCCTCGAGGTGTTCGGCGCGATGCGGGCGGTCTGGCCGGCCGCGCGTCCGATGTCGGTTCGCATCTCGGCGACCGACTGGGTCGAGGGCGGCGTCTCCGGGGCCGACGCGGTTGTCATCGCCCGTGCCTTCGTCGAGGCCGGCGTCGACATCGTCCATGTCTCGACCGGGCAGACCTCGCTCGACGCGACGCCCGTCTACGGCCGCATGTATCAGACGCCGTTCAGCGACCACGTGCGAAATGAGGCGCGCGTGCCCACCATCGCGGTCGGCAACATCACCGAACCCGATCAGGTGAACAGCATCATCGCGGCCGGCCGGGCAGACCTGTGCGCGCTGGCGCGTCCGCACTTGAGCGATCCGTTCTGGACGCTGCACGCGGCCGCCGAGTCGGGGTTTGCGGACCAGGCGTGGCCCGTGCAGTATCTGACCGGCCGACGACAACTCGAGCGTGAGGTCGCACGGAAGGCGGCGACGTCATGACCCGGACCGAGCCGGGCGGCGGCCTCCTGCAGGGTCGTCATGCGGTCGTGACCGGTGGGGGACGTGGGCTCGGCGCCGCGATCGCCGGTGCGCTCGCCGCCCAGGGCGCACATCTCACGCTGATGGGTCGGACGGCTGCCGCGCTCGAGGAGCGCGCTGGAATCATCGGGCGCACGTACGGCGGACGCGCGCGCGCCGTGGTCGTCGACGTCAGCGAACCGGCCCAGGTGAGCCGGGCGTTTGCCGAGGCCATCGCCGAGACCGGCGCGATCGAGATTCTCGTCAACAACGCCGGGCAGGCCGACGCCGGACCGTTCGAGGACATCACCCTCGAGGGCTGGGATCGGCTGCTGCGCGTCAACCTCACGGGCCCGTTCCTCTGCATCCGTCAGGTGCTGCCGGCCATGCTGGCGGCCCGCCGTGGACGGATCGTCACGGTCGCGTCGACGGCGGCCCTGAAGGGGTACCCGAGGACTGCCGCCTATTGCGCGTCGAAACACGGCGTCGTGGGGCTGACGCGCGCGCTGGCCCTCGAGACCGCCAGGTCCGGTGTGACGGTCAATGCCGTGTGTCCCGGCTACACCGACGACACTGACATGTTGAAATCGGCCATCGACAACGTCAGACAGACGACAGGGCGCTCCCCGGACGAGGCGCGCGCCATGCTCGCCCGCCTGTCGCCACGCGGCACGTTCGTGACGCCGGCTGAGGTGGCCGATGCCGTGGTCTGGCTCTGTTCGCCCACGGCGTCTGCGATTACCGGTCAGGCGATCCCGGTGGCGGCCGGTGAGGTGATGCCATGACCGCCGGGATTCGACCGCAGCACTTCGGGTGGTCGGTCGACGGCCGAGTGGCCACGATCACGCTCAACCGGCCCGAACGCAGGAATCCACTGACGTTCGAGTCGTATGCCGAACTGACGGCCACGTTCAGGGCGCTCGGCGAGACCCGCGACGTCCGTGCGTTGGTCCTGACCGGCGCCGGCGGCAACTTCTGCTCCGGCGGCGATGTTCACGAGATCATCGGTCCGCTTGTCGCGATGCGCGACGCCGGTGATCACGAAGGCCTGCGGCGCTTCACACGGATGACCGGGGATCTGGTCACGGCCATGCGCGCGTGTCCGCAGCCGATTGTCGCAGCCGTCGATGGCGTCTGTGTGGGCGCCGGCGCGATTCTGGCGATGGCCAGCGACATCCGCGTCGGAACGGAGCGAAGCAAAGTCGCGTTTCTCTTCGTGCGGGTCGGGTTGTCGGGCGCCGACATGGGTGCGTGCGCCATCCTGCCGCGCCTCATCGGCCAGGGGCGAGCGAGCGAACTGCTGTACACCGGACGGACGATGGACGGTGCGGAGGCCGAGCGCTGGGGGTTCTTCAACCGGCTCGTCGCGCCCGAAGCCGTGCTGGAGGACGCGCAGGCGCTGGCGCGGTCGCTCGCCGACGGTCCGTCGGTGGCGCACGCCACCACGAAGCGGTGCCTGCACCTCGAATGGGAGATGAGCGTCGACGAGGCGATTGCCGCCGAGGCCGAGGCGCAGGCGGCGTGCATGCAGACAGAGGACTTCGCGCGCGCCTATCGCGCGTTTGTCGCCAAGACGCCCGTCGTGTTCGAGGGAGACTGACGTGGCCGAGCGGACGTACCTGCAGTGGCCGTTCTTCGCCGACGCGCATCGCCGGCTGCACGGTGATTTCGAGGCGTGGCGCGACGCCCACCTGCGGCCCGAGGACGACCACGATCCCGGGGCGGCCTGCCGGTCCTACGTCGAGCAACTGGGCCAGGCCGGATGGCTGAAGTACACGGTGCCCCGCGCGTGGGGCGGCGTCCACGCGGCCCTCGACGTGCGGTCGATCTGCCTGATGCGCGAGACGCTCGGCTACGCATCGGGTCTCGCGGAGTTCGCGTTCGCCATGCAGGGGCTTGGCTCGGGACCGGTCTCCCTGTTCGGTTCTGACGCGCTGAAGGCCAGGTACCTGCCAGCGGTCGCCGCCGGCACCCACATCGCGGCGTTCGCCATTTCAGAGGCCGATGCGGGGTCCGACCTGGCGGCGATGCAGACCACCGCCCGTCGCGACGGCGCCGCCATCGTCATCAGCGGAACCAAGACCTGGATCTCCAATGCCGGCATCGCCGCGCACTACGTCGTCTTCTGCCGGTGGCCCGAGGGCGGCGAGAAGAGCTTCGTCGCGGTCATGGTCGACGCCGAGACGCCTGGCCTGACGGTGGGCCCGATGATCGACGTGATCGCGCCGCATCCGCTCGGCACCCTGACGTTCTCGGACTGCCGCGTGCCGGCCGAACAGATCGTGGGCGAACCGGGCAAAGGCCTGCGGGTGGCCCTGGGTACGCTCGACGTCTTCCGGACGACGGTGGGCGCGGCGGCGCTGGGGTTCGCGCGGCGGGCCCTCGACGAGGCCGTCCGGCATGTGCGACACCGCACGGCGTTTGGCAAGCCGCTCGCCGACTTCCAGATGACTCAGGCCAGCATCGCCGACATGGCGACGGCAATCGACGCGTCGGCGCTCCTCGTGTATCGCTCGGCCTGGGCGCGCGATCAGGGGAGCGCGCGCGTGACGCGCGAGGCGGCGATGGCCAAACTGGTCGCCACCGAGTCGGCGCAACAGGTCATCGACCGCGCCGTACAGCTCCTCGGCGCGCGCGGTGTCGTGTCCGGCGAGCCCGTCGAGCGCCTCTACCGTGAGATCCGGGCCCTCCGCATCTACGAGGGCACGAGCGAGATCCAGAAGATCGTCATTGCCGGACAGGTGCTCGGTGACTGAAACCGCCTTCGTCGACCGGTTCGTGCTCGACCGTCTGCCGGCGCGCGGGTTGTGGCCACAGCTGGACTGGTCGAGTCTTTCGGAGTTGAACTATCCCGCCCGCCTGAACTGCACGGCGGCTTTGCTCGACTCGTGGATCGAGGCCGGTCAGGGTGACTGCCCGGCGTTCCACCATGCCGGCGGCGTCTGGAGCTACCGGCGGGTCTTCGAGACGGCCAATCGCATCGCCGACGTCCTGGTCGACGAGCTGGGCCTCGTGCCCGGCGGGCGCGTGCTGCTGCGCGCGCCCAACCATCCGATGCTGGTCGCGTGCTGGTTCGCCGTGCTGAGGGCCGGCGGCGTCGCGGTGACGACGATGCCGCTTCTGCGGCAGCGGGAGCTCACGGAGATCCTCGAGCGGGCGGACGTGCGGCTGGCGCTCTGCGACGCGCGCGTGGCGGCCGACCTGCAAGCGGCCGTCGCCGGCCGTCCGGACATGCGAATCCTGCACTTCAACAGCGACGCGCCGGATTCGCTCGACAGCCGGGCCGCCGATCTGCCACCCGCGTTCACGGCCGTCTCCACTGCCGCGACCGACCCGGCCATCATCGCCTTCACGTCGGGCACGACGGGCCGCGCCAAGGCGACCGTGCATTTCCATCGCGACATCCTCGCCGTCACGGACACCTACGCGCGGCACGTGCTGAAGCCGACGCCTGACGACATCTTCATCGGCACGCCGCCGCTCGCGTTCACGTACGCGCTCGGTGGCCTCGTCCTGTTTCCGATGCGGTTCGGGGCGTCGACGGCGCTCCTCGAACAGGCGACGCCGCCGCACCTGCTCGAAGGCATTCAGCAGTACCGCGCCACCGTGACGGTGACGTCACCGACGGCCTATCGCGCGATGCTTCAGCAGGCCGGTCAGTTCGATCTCACGAGCCTCCGGCGCTGCATCTCCGCGGGCGAGACGCTTCCGGCCGCCGTGTTCGACGCCTGGGAGAAGGCCACCGGCATCCGGGTGATGGACGGCATCGGCTCGACCGAGCTCCTGCACATGTTTATCGGGTCACCGCCTGACGAGGCGAAGCCCGGCTCGACCGGCCGCGTCGTGCCCGGGTATCAGGCCCGGGTGATCGACGAGGCCGGCGTCGAGGTGCCACGGCGCACGGTCGGTCGCCTCGCTGTCTACGGGCCGACCGGCTGCCGGTACCTCGACGACCCCGAGAACCAGCAGAAGTACGTGCAGGGCGGATGGAACCTCACCGGCGACGCGTACGTGCAGGACGAGGACGGGTATTTCTGGTACCAGAGCCGCACGGACGACATGATCATCTCGTCCGGGTACAACATCGCCGGCGCAGAGGTCGAGAACGTGCTCCTCACGCACCCGGCGGTCGCCGAGTGTGCGGTCGTCGGCGTGCCCGACGAGGCGCGCGGGCACATCGTCAAGGCGGTGATCGTGCCCGCGGCCGGCGTGACGGTGTCCGATCAGCTCGCGCGGACGCTGCAGGAGTACGTCAAGTCGGAGATCGCGCCGTACAAGTATCCGCGCGCGATCCAGTTCGTCGAGAGCCTGCCGCGGACGCTCACGGGGAAGATCCAGCGCTTCCGCCTGCGGCAGGATCATGCCGCGGCCACCGCGGCGGGGGAGGCGCGCCCTCCGGCGTCGCCGCCCGCGGTGCACGTCCACGAGCCCGACGGCTGGGCGCGGCCGATCGGGTACGCCAACGCCGCGAGCGCCACGGGCCGGACGGTCTTCGTCTCGGGGCAGGTCGGCTGGGATCCGGCGACCGCGCAGTTTGCGAGCAACCGGTTTCCCGATCAGGTGCACCAGGCGCTCGCGAACGTCGTCGCCGCGCTCGCGGCCGCGGGCGCGCGGCCCGACCAGATCGCGCGCCTCACGTGGTACGTCACCGACCGCGACCTGTATCTCGGCCACCGCAAGGAGATTGGCGAAAGCTACCGCGCGCTCGTCGGCCGCCACTTTCCGGCGATGTCCGTCGTCGTCGTGGCCGGCCTCATCGAGCCCGGCGCGCTCGTCGAGATCGAAGCGACGGCCGTCGTCGAAGGGCCGGGCTGATTCGCCCTGGCTACCTTCGCGGCTCATACCGCATCGCCACCGCCCCCGAGCCGAACTCCAGTCTGCCTACGAGCTTCAAGTCGATACGCTTCGATAGCCCCGCGAACAACGTCGGCCCGTGGCCCGCCAGCGTGGGGTGCACCACGAACTCGTACTCATCGATCAATCCCAGCGCCGCCAACGCCAGTGGGAGCGTCACGCCTCCCACGAACAGTCCCTTACCCGACTCCCGCTTGAGCTGCTGAACGGCCGTCCCCCGATCCCCGCGTACGATCTCCGCGTTCCAATCGACCCGGTCCAGGGTGCTCGACACGACGTACTTCTTCGCCGCGTCGATCGTGTGGGCGAAGGGTTCCATCCAATCAGGCCTCGCTCCCGTCGGCGACGGCGGCCGCCACGCTGTCTCCATCATTTCGTAGGTCACCCGGCCAAAGAGGAGGGCATCGGCCTGCGCGAGGTTCTCGACCGCGTGACGATGCAAGTCTTCGTCCGCCAACATTTCACGATGATCGCAGCACCCGTCCAATGTCACGTTGATGGAATACCGAAGGGGTCGCATGGCGCAAGAGTACCGACGATGGCGTGGACCAGCATTGCGGCCACCTGATTGCGTTGGCGCTTCGAAGCGTACGTCCTCTCCGTCCAAGTCGAAGTCGCCGAATTCCAGGAAGCTCGCGATTGCTGCCTGGACCTCTGCTTCTGTCTTGTCGTTGCTGTGCGACGAATCGGGGACATCGTCGTATTTGTCGAACCGGTATCCGGTGACGCCACCTGTCCCGGAAACCCAGAGTTCGCCTGGACAGTCCAACTCGACTCACCATTAGGCGACCGCAAGCTGTTCGACGGCAGAGAGGTGCCTCCCATCGAGATAGCCGCGGGATGATGATCCGAATCGCACGCCGAAGTGGCGATATCGGGCGGTCTCTGATATGAGCGAGACCGGGACAGAACTGTTGACCTGGGACGCCCTCGGAGGAGGTTCAAACCTCTCCCTAAGGACGACCTGGAACACATCGACTGGTTGAAACGTCTAAGAGTGCGTGGGATCGGTGTCGTTTGCACACAGATTGGTTCGGAGAGAGGTACGTCGGCCGGCTGCTCGGAGGCTGCTGACATCTGCGATGGCAGTGGTACTGGCATCTTGCGGCGGATTGTCTGGGCGTTCGTTTGAGACCGAGTCGGGTTCCTGGATCCTCTACACCCAACCTCGGTTACTAATGGGCGGACGTGACGCCGAGGTTGTTGGATTCGTCGAGATGGATCAAGCAACGGGAT
>DATKDF010000124.1:0-2743 GCA_035512795.1 Vicinamibacterales bacterium | reverse complement strand
CGGGTTCGTCGTATACGGGCCAGATGGCGAGGAGATCGTCAAAGGCGGCCCGCAGCCAGGCCGGAGGCCGAACGTTTCGGCTAACGTGATCCACACCAAACCGGGGCAATACGTGGTGCAGGTCCACAACTACGACCCTGGCCAGGCGATCGCCTATCGGCTCGAGGTGGTGCCGGGCTCACCTCCGTGAGCGGAGATCGGTGACCGCCGCGGATTCGCTTGCCGCGGTGACGGCCGAGGTCGTGGTCTGCCGGAAATGCCCACGCCTGGTCGCGTGGCGCGAGCACGTCGCACAGACGAAGCGGCCCGCCTATCGCGACTGGACCTACTGGGGACGGCCGGTGCCGGGGTTCGGCGATCCCGACGCGCGCCTGATGGTGGTCGGGCTGGCGCCGGCGGCGCACGGCGGCAATCGGACGGGTCGCGTGTTCACGGGCGACCGCTCGGGCGACTGGCTCTACCGAGCGCTCTATCGCGCTGGCTTCGCCAGTCAGCCGACGAGCACGCACCGGGATGACGGGCTGGCGCTCGACGGCGCGTACGTTACGGCGGTGGTCCGCTGCGCACCGCCCGGCAACCATCCGGCGGTCGACGAGCGCGACAACTGCCGGCCATACCTCGAGCGCGAGCTGCGCCTGCTCGCCCAGGTGCAGGTCTTCGTGTGCCTTGGCTCGTATGCCTACGAGAACCTGGGCAGGCTGCTGTCGATGGTCCGACGTCCGCCGTTCGGACACGGGCTGGAGGTGCCGCTGCCGGACGGGCGGGTGGTCCTGTGCTCGTTCCACCCGAGCCAGCAGAACACGTTCACCGGACGGCTGACGGAGCCGATGCTCGACGCGGTGCTCTCACGGGCGGCCGAGCTGGCGGGGCGTGGGGTGCCGATAGGGCCGGCAGGAACGACGACGTGATCCCGCGCCCGCCGCGGACGAGAACGAAATCGGCCTTCCGTCAGCCGTGCCGCTGACTCACCTGATCGCCGGCCGCTGCACCGGCGCGGCGGCCAAACACTGAGCCGCTCGCAAGGCCGCTGCCGCCCGGATAGTTGTGATAGAAGAGGCCGCCGACCAGCTCGCCGGCCGCGTAGAGCCCGGGAATCGGCGTGCCGCGCTCGTCGAGCACCCGCGCGTCGCGATCGATTCGAATGCCACCGAACGTGAATGTGATGCCACACGTGACGGCGAAGGCAACGAACGGCGGCGTATCGAGCGGCAGAGCCCAATTGCTCTTGGGCGGGTCGATCCCCGTCGTGCGCTTGCCGTCCTTGATGGTCGGGTCGAACGGCCCCGACTGCACCGCGGCGTTGAACCCGTCGACCGTTCGCGTCAGACTGGCCCGGTCGATGCCGAGTGCGTCGGCGAGGTCTTCGACCGTGCCAGCCTCGTGCCGAGAGACGCCGGGGGCGGAGTACTCGTCCTGGCGCAAGAGTGGCACGGTCCTGGCGTCGAAGAGCTGAAACGCGGTCGCGCCTGGCTGCTTCAGCACCTCGGCTCCGTACTTCGCGTACGTGTAGTTGCGGAAATCGGCGCCCTCGTCGACGAACCGCTGGCCTTCACGGTTGACCATGATCCCGAGCGGATACGACTGTTTGGATAGTCGATGGAGAAGCTCCCGATCGCCGGTCGGGGGTGCCGCCGCGTCCCATTGGATCGCGTGGCACCCACTCCAGTGGCCGTACGGCTGTGCGCCGGCCTCGATCGCCATCGTCAGGCCCTCGCCCGTGTTGTAGGGAGTCCCGCGCACCCTGGCGACATCCCAGCCGGGCCCGAGATACATCGCGCGCATCCGCGGGTCGGCCTCGAAGCCGCCGCATGCCAGCACGACGGCGCCGGCGCGCACCTCGTACAGGCCGTCGGGCCCCTCGACGACCACGCCCACGACGCGCCGTCCTTCGCGCAACAATCGGCGCGCCGGCGACTCGCAGCGTAGCTCGACTCCGCTGCCGCCGGCGGCGGACAGGTGCTGCTCGATCATGCCGACGCCCTCGCGAACAGTCCCGAGCGGGAGGTTGCCCCAGAAACGCCGCCGCCCATCCACCTCGAACGACTGGCGCTCGAACTGCAGCTTCCAACGCACGCCTCTGTCGCGCATCCACCGGGCGGTCTCGGCCACCTCGCCGACCAGGATCTCGGTGAGCTCCGGATCACAGCGCCCCTCGGTGACCCGCAGCATGTCGGCCCGGAAGTCGTCAGGCGTGTACGCCGGCAGGTCGATGCGGGCGGCCTCGTCCTCGCGCAAGTCCAGCAGCGGACGCAGGTCGTCCAGGCCTCGGTAGGTCGTCCGGAACGCCCCGGCAGAGAAGTAGCTGTTGCCGCCGATCCAGGCACGCGGCGCCTTTTCGAGCATCAGCACGCTGTCGACGCGCTCGCGCGCCGCGTGGGCGGCGCAGAACGCGGCGTTGCCGGCTCCGACCACGACCACGTCGAATGTGTTCATCGCCACTGGTGGCTGATCCTATCCGAACAGTGGCGCTGCCCTGAGTCACTCGGCGGCCGGTTTGAGCTGTCGGCTGTGAGCCGCTCGCGAGGCTCAGATGCTGGAGTAAGGTGCGGGTGCCGCACAGGAGGCCGCGATTGCAGATCACCGATGTGGAGTGTTTGATACTGGCGAACGAGCACGCGATCGTGCGCGTCGCGACCGACGAGAGGATCGTCGGTTGGGGCGAGTGCGTCCGCCGGGCCCGGGCGGTGGCGAAGCCGGCGATCGAGGAGCTCTTTCGGCCACTTCTGTTGGGACGAGATCCTCT
>DATKDF010000123.1:0-3995 GCA_035512795.1 Vicinamibacterales bacterium | reverse complement strand
GGCCGGCCCGTGGTGGCGCTCGGCCGAGGCGGCGCCCTCGAGACCGTCGTCCCGGGCGTCACGGGCCTGCTCGTCGAGGGCGAATCGGTCGAGAATCTGGCCGAGGCGATGGCCCGCGTCACCCGGCTCTCGTTCGACCGGGCGGCGATCCGGCGGCACGCCGAGTCGTACGACACGGCCCGGTTCGAGAGGGCGATGCACGGCCTGCTCACTGACGCCCTGGCGGTCCGCCACTGACGACTGATGCTGCGACGCCATAACCGCCTTCTCGTCGCCACCTACGTCGTGGCCGATCTGCTGGCCGGGTCGGCGGCCTTCATCCTCGCGTATCTGCTGCGGTTCGAGAGCGGGCTGCTGGCCGTCGTCGACGGCCAGCCGCCGCTCGTCCGCTACGCGGCGCTCGCGCCCGTCGTCGCGCTGCTCGTGCCGCTGGCGTTCCGGCTGCAGGGCCTCTACCGGCTCCGCCGGGGACGCACCCGCGTCGACGACTTCTTCGGCGTGCTCGTCGGCAGCATCCTCGCCGTACTCTTCGGCGTGATGGGCACGCTCTATGTCAACACCTACCATCTGAGCGACGCCCTCAAGGCTGAAGGGTTCCTCGAGATCTCGCGCGCCGTCTGGGTGCTGTTTCTCGCCCTGACCGTGGTGTTCACCTACGCGTCGCGCGAGACGGTGCGCGGCCTGCTGCGCCAGCGCTGGCGACGCGGCGTGGGACTCAAGCGCGTGCTCATCGTCGGCGCGGGCGACCTGGGCCGGATGGTGGCCGACCGATTGATCGAGCACGGCGAACTCGGCTTCAAGATCATCGGCTTTGCCGACGACCGGGTCCTGTCGGGAGACGGCATCGGCTATCGGGGCCTGCCCCTGCTCGGCAGCCTCGCCCAGGTGCCCGACATCACGCTCCACGAACAGGTGGACGAGATCTACATTGCGCTGCCGATCGAAGAGCACGTCAAGATGCTCGGCGTCGTCGAGTTCGCCGGGCGCGAGTGCATCGACATCCACGTCGTGCCCGATCTGCTGCAGTTCATCGCCCTCCGGGCGCGACTCGAAGACCTCGACGGTCTCCCGATCATCCGGGTGAACGACGTGCCGCTGCAGGGACTGAACAGCCTGCTCAAGCGCATGGTCGACGTGGCGTTGTCGGCCGCGGTGGTCGTGGCCGGAGCGGTTCCGGCCCTGATCCTGGTCTGGCTGATCCGCCGGAGTTCGCCGGGGCCGGCCTTCTACTCGCAGGAGCGCATGGGCCTCGACGGCAAGCGGTTCACGGTCCACAAGTTCCGCTCGATGCCCCTCGACGCCGAGGACGCGAGCGGCCCCATCTGGGCCCGCGACGACGACCCGCGGGCGACGCCGGTGGGTCGCTGGCTCCGCCGCTTCGACGTCGACGAACTCCCGCAGTTCTGGAACGTCCTGAAGGGCGACATGTCGATTGTCGGGCCGCGCCCGGAGCGGCCCTTCTTCGTCGAGCAGTTCAAGCACCGGATCCCGCAGTACATGCTGCGCCACAAGGTGAAGACCGGCATCACCGGCTGGGCACAGGTCAACGGCTGGCGCGGGAATACGTCGCTCGAGAAGCGCATCGAGTTCGACCTCTACTACATCGAGAACTGGTCGCTGAAGCTGGACTTCAAGATCATGTGGCTGACGCTCGTGCGCGGCCTGCAGAAAACTGCCTGACCCGGAGACCCATGCGAATCGTCATCACCGGCGCCGCTGGCTTCATCGGCTCTCACCTGTCCGAGACGCTCCTCGACCAGGGCCACTCGGTCGTCGGCATCGACAATCTGCTGACCGGCGACATCGCCAACATCGCCCACCTGACGGGCCGCGACTTCGTGTTCCTCAAGCACGATGTCACCAACTACATCTCGGTCGACGGGCCGGTCGACGCCGTGCTCCACTGGGCCAGTCCGGCCAGCCCCATCGACTACCTCGAGCTGCCGATTCCGACACTCAAGGTCGGGGCGCTCGGCACCCACAACGCCCTCGGCCTGGCCAAGGCGAAGGGCGCGCGCTTCGTGCTCGCGTCGACCTCGGAGGTGTACGGCGACCCCCTCGAACACCCGCAGAAGGAAACCTACTGGGGCAACGTCAACCCCGTCGGCCCGCGCGGCGTCTACGACGAGGCCAAGCGCTTCGCCGAGGCCATCACGGTGGCCTACCATCGCTTTCATCGTCTCGACGCGAAGATCGTCCGCATCTTCAACACCTACGGCCCCCGGATGCGTATCCATGACGGCCGCGCCGTGCCGACGTTCATCGCACAGGCGCTGCGCGGCGAAGACATCACGATCTTCGGCGACGGGTCGCAGACCCGCAGCTTCTGTTATGTGAGCGACCTGGTCCGCGGCATCATCGCGCTCCTGCACTCGTCGGTCAACGATCCGGTCAACATCGGCAACCCGCACGAGATGACCATCGAGGCGATCGCCAGGCTCATCATCCGCATGACGGGGTCGTCGAGCCGGATCGTGCAGCGGCCACTGCCCACCGACGACCCGAAGGTCCGCCAGCCCGACATCACCCGGGCCCGAACGCTGCTCGGCTGGGAGCCGACCGTCAGCCTCGACGAGGGCCTGACGTCGACGATCGACTACTTCCGGTCGAAGATCTGAGCGGGCGCCGGCCGGCTCAGCGCTCGGCGTCGCCGGGGTCGGCCGGCCGCATGACGGTCACGGCGTAGTGGAACCCGGAAATCAGCGTGATGGCCAGCGCGCTGTAGGCGCAGACGTCCACCAGCACGAGGCGTTCGCCGCGATAGTTGCCGAAGAGGGCCACGACGCCCGTGGTGACGTACGTCACAGTCGCCAGCTTGCCGAGCAGTGTCGGGCGGAACGTCCGCCGGGCGACGGCCAGGTTGAAGATCGCGACCGTCAACACGATCGCCACGTCGCGACTGATGACGAGCACCGTCAGCCAGAGCGGCAGCCGGTTCGGCTCGCCCAGCCCCGGCACGGTCAGGATCACGAACATCGTCAACACCAGCACCTTGTCGGCAGCGGGATCGAGCCACGCGCCAAGCACGGTGGGCTGTCCGAGCCGGCGGGCCAGCAGGCCGTCGAACAGGTCGGTCACCCCCGCCGTGACGAACGTCACGAGCGCCCAGCCGTGGAGGCCGTACAAGACACACAGGACGAAGACCGGCACGAGCGCCAGCCGCAGTAGCGTGAGCTGGTTGGCCGGGGTGAAGACCGACATGCGCGGACTAGCGGTCGGCGAGTTGCTCGATCCGGGCGACAGCGGCCAGCAGTTCCGCGCCGGTCACCTCTCGCGTCGGCTGAAAGCGGTCGGCGTCGAGCGTCATGGCACCAGCCGCCACCGACGTCGCGGCCGCGCGATAGATCAGGTGCGTCGCGGGCAGGTCGACGAAGCGGACCGTCGCCGCGCGCCACCGGGCCAGGTCCGAGGGGCGGCTGACGGCCGCCAGGCCCAGTAGCTCGTTGACGATGCGGGCCAGGTCGCTGCGCCGCACCGGGCTCGAGGGCTGAAAGGTGTGATTCGGGAAAATCTCCATCACACCCGCTTCGGTCACGGGCAGAATCCACGACGCCGCCCAGTGCCCCCGCACGTCGGTCGCCACGGCCGTCACGCGACGGGGCGCCGCCGTCAGCAGCGCTTCGAGGCGCAGGCCGATGAGCGTGGCCGCCTGCGCGCGGCTGATCGTGGGCGCGTCGGCCACCGTCTGCATCTCGGGCGGCAAGGCCGCAAGGTGCGCCCGGCCGGCCAGTTCCGCACTGCGCCGCGCCCATCCCCCCCGGTCGTCAATCGACGCGGCCCGGGCGAACGCGTCGGCCGCGCCGGCAAGATCCCCGCGGGCTTCGAGCACGCTGGCGAGCATCGCGTGGGCTTCGGGATCGGCGGCATCGAGCGCGACGGCGCCGCGGGCGTGCACGAGCGCCTCGTCCAGATCGCCCCGCTCGCGTTCAACAGCCGCCAGCTCCCGCAGGATCACGCCACTTGTGGGCGACAGCTCCAGCGCACGCTCGAGCGCC
>DATKDF010000122.1:0-8727 GCA_035512795.1 Vicinamibacterales bacterium | reverse complement strand
AGACCGGCGCCCTCGACCTGCTCTTCGAGCAGGGCAAGCGGATGTTCGACGCGTTCCAGTACGACCAGGCGGTGCCGCTCTTCGACCAGTTGATTGCGACAATGGCGACGAGCGGGCAGCAGGGCCGGGAGGATCTGCTCGTGCAGACCTACGAGATGCGGGCTCGTGCGCGGTTCGCACTTGGCAACACGACCGGCGCCGAACAGGACTTTGCGGCGCTGCTCGGCGTGCGGCCCGACTTCCGCCTGGGCGCCGGCATCTCTCCGCGCGTCGTCGCCATCCTCGAGGGCGTCCGGCAACTGACGATCGGCCAGCTCGTCATTTCGTCCACCCCCCCGGGTGAGATCCAGGTCGGCGACCGGGTGTTCACCGTGCCGGGCGAAGCTGTCGTGATCGATCTCGTGGCCGGCACGCACCGGCTCACGGTCGATCGGCAGGGGTTCGGGCCGGTCGATCAGTCGATCACGATCACGGCCGGCGCCGAGACCGAAGTGGCGCTCGCGCTCGAGCGGGTGTCGGCGACGCTGTCGATTATCACCGTGCCGGCAGGCGTGTCGGTCGTGCTCGACGGCACGCCACGCGGCGAGACCCCGGCCGGTTCGACGTCCATCGGTGTGTCGTCGCCGCTCGTGCTGACCGACGTGCCGCTCGGCCAGCATCGGCTCGAGCTCCGGCGTGACTGCTACGCCGAGCTCAGCCTGCCGATGAACGTCACGCAGGACATCGAGACCGAGCCGATCGAACTCATGCGCGCGGTGGCGACCGTTCGGCTCGACAGTCGCGCGGCCGACGCCATGGTGTTTGTCGACGGCGTCTCGCAGGGTCCGCTGCGCGAGCGGTCCACGCTGTCGGTCTGCGAAGGACGTCGCGTCATCGAGGTCAGGGGCGCCGATGGGCGCTTCGTCGATCGGCGCGACTGGCGTCGCGGCGCGACCGAGACATTGCAGGCCGAGCTGAAGAGCGCGTTCCCCATTGTGGCGGCGACCGGCAGCGCCGCGATGCCCGTCGAGCAACTGCGCGAGGCGGTCGAGCAGGCGCTTTCGGCGGCGCCGGAGCTTCTCGTCTACGCGCCGGTCCAGAGCGAACTCGAGGCCGTGCTGCAGAAAAACAACGCGCCGGCCAACTGGCTGGGCGGCCGGCAGGGCGGCACGGTCGGTCCGGCCCTGCCGCGCGAGGCGGTTCGCGACCTCGGACAGCGGATCGCCGCTGACCTCGGGGCTCAGGGCCTGTCGGCCGTCGGTGTCGGCACCGAGCCGTATCAGGCCGAAGTGCTGCTGCTCGCCTCGGGCAGTGGCGACCCGGACCGGCTGGTCGTCAACACGGCTGACCCCGCTTCCCAGCGGCGCGTGGCCGAGGCGATCGGCGCCCCACTCCCGCCCATCGTGCGCCCGTCGCTCGAGTTGTCGACGGTCGACGTCGCCGGTGTCAGCGGCGCGGTCGTCGTCCGAGCGTCAGGTGCGGCGGCGGCGGCCGGCTATGCCGCCGGCGACGCGATTGTCGGCCTGGCCGGCCAGCCCGTCGTGTCGGTCGCCGATGTGCGCGCGGCCGTCGCGGCGCTCGATGCGTCCACACCGGTCACGGTGGACGTCCGGAACGCTGCGGGTGAGACGCGCGCTGTCCCGACATCGGCGACGATGGTCATCGATACGATTCCGCTGCGCGATCCGGCGCTGCTCTACAACCGCGCGCTCATCGAACTGCGCCAGCGCGCGGCCACGGCGACGGCCGCCGCCGACCGCGCGGCCACGCACCTGAACCTGGGTGTCGTGCATCTGCGGCTCGGGAACTGGGACGATGCGCTGGCGGCGTTCGGGCAGGTGCAGTTGCCCGAGGGCGCGGGCGTCTCGGCCGGGACCGTCCAGTACCTCCGGGGGCTCTGTCTCGAGTCAGCCGGCCGGCTGAGCGAGGCCCGCACGGCCTTCGCGGCCGCCGCCGAGGCGGCCGAAGCCCGCATTTCGACCGAGGGTCCGCTCGTCGCGCCGCTCGCGAGAGCCAAGCTCGCGACGCTTCGCTGAGCGGTTCCGCCCCCTACGTCTTCAGGAACCGTCCCTCCCGGAATTCCTGGAACGCCGTTTCCAGTTCTTCCGGCGTGTTCATCACGATCGGGCCGTACCAGGCCACCGGCTCGCCCAGCGGCTTGCCGGACACGAGCAGAAATCGTACGCCCTCGTCGCCGGCCTCGACGGTGACCTCGTCGCCCCGGTCGAAGAGGACGAGCGATCGGTTGCCGGCGAGGACCGGCTTGGCCGTGTCGTGATCGCCCAGCGGGTCGGTCAGGACCGGCCGTGGGCCCGACGCGTTGCCGAAGGTGCCCGATCCGGCAAACACGTACGCGAACGCATGGCGCGTCGTTTCGACCGGCAGGCTGCGCCGCCGGTTGGGCGGGACGAACACGTCGAGGTACTGCGGCTCGGCCGCGATGCCGTCGACCGGCCCGCGACGGCCCCAGAACTCTCCGCACACCACCCGCACGGTCGTGCCGTCATCGTCGGTGACTTCGGGGATGTCGGGCGACTTCACGTCCTGATAGCGCGGCGTCGTCATTTTCTGCGCGGCCGGCAGGTTGGCCCAGAGCTGGAAGCCGTGCATCCGGCCGGCGGCGTCACCCTTCGGCATCTCCTGATGGATGATGCCGCTGCCAGCCGTCATCCACTGGACGTCACCGGCGCCGAGGTTGCCGTGATTGCCGAGGCTGTCGCGATGCTCGACGTCGCCGGCGAGCACGTAGGTCACCGTCTCGATGCCGCGGTGCGGATGCCAGGGAAAGCCGGCCCGGTAGTCCTCCGGGCGGTCGTTCCTGAAGTCGTCGAACAGCAGGAACGGATCGAAGTCCGTCGTCTTGCCGAACCCGAACGCCCGGTGCAGGTGCACACCGGCGCCCTCGAGCGCGGGCTGCGCGCGCGACAGGTGCTTGACGGAGCGAATGGACATGAGACGAGTGTATCAGCCGCGGCGGGCCGAGCCGCTCGAGGCGGGCAGTTCGATGATGACGCACGTGCCGCCGCCGGGCTGGCGGCGGTGCCAGACGTAGCCGCGGTGGGCTTCGATGATGGTGCGGGCCTCGGCCGAGTCCGATGCGGGACGTTCCGGGCCCGTGTCGGCGCATTCGACGACGACATACGGATCGCGATCGACGCGGAGGATGAGCCGGCCACCGTTCGGCATGCTGTCCAGGGCGCGCTTGACCACCAGCCGCACGGCACGATACAGCCGGTCGGCGAAGCCGATCGCGGTGGCGCGCTCGGAGCAGAGCGTCAGATCAACGGCGACACCTTGTCGTGAGGCGCGCGGCGACAACTCGTCGGCAAGCGCACGGCAGAGCAGGCGCATGTCGACAAAGTGCGGCCCCGGGCCCTTCGGCATCCAACTGGCAGACCTCGGCGGCGGGGTGGGCAACCCGATGTCGAAGAACTGCGGCCCGGAGGGCTCGGTGTGGGGGGCCATTCGCTTACTGCTGAAAGAGCAAGGACCGTGCCGGGCGGCGCTCGCCGCCTGAGGGCGTCTTTCGGAGGATTCCCAGCCTCATCGGATCGACTATCGGCCAGAAGCCTCCGGGATCCCTGTCAGAATTGCCCGGATCTTCCCGGCCGGTCAGAGCAGGCGGGCGCGAATCTCCGGTGGCGGGATCTCACAGGCATTCGAGCGTCCGGCCACGCGGTGCCGGATGGCCGCCACGACCCGGTAGACGGCATCGCGCAGGGGCGCCGGCACCACCAGGAACATCCGGAGGAGCGACCACGGCCAGGTGAGCCGGCCGGCGATGCGGAGCGAGGCCGTCGAGCGGAGGTGGACCTGTCCACCCTCGAGCAGGATGATGCTGCGCGCGGTTTCGCGCGTCAGGCCGTGCGCGGCCAGGAGCGAAGCCGCCTGGGGTGATTGCGACGCGCCGAACCGGAAGTACCCGCCCGGGTCGCGCGACGCGATGAAGATCACGGCCCGTTCGCAGAACGCACACGTGCCGTCGAAGAGCACGACACCGTGATCGTCGGACGCGGGGAAGGAGGCACCAGTCATGGGTCGCCCAGCCACCGGGCACCTCGATTCTAGTCCCGGGTCCGAAGTTTGCCGACATATTCCGGGCGCCGCGCTCCGGAATATCGGTCGCCGAACTTCGGACTCGGGACGCTGGTTCGACCGGCCGGTTGCGATATGCTCGGATTCGGACCAATCTTCGGAGGTACTCGATACGATGCGAAAGACGTTCTGGCTGACGCTGACGACGATGACGCTGGCGCTTGCGGGACTCCCCGCCGCCCAGCAGACCACGCAGGTGCACCCCGGCAAGGGCGGCAGTCCCCACGTTCGGACCGCCTGGACGATCGACGGCGCCGCGATTTCCGTCACCTACGGCCGTCCCTCGTTGAGGGGGCGTCCCGAGGCGCAGTTGATGCCGCCGGGGCAGCCGTGGCGGACCGGCGCCGATGAAGCCACCACGCTCGAGACCGATCGCGCCCTGACGTTTGGCACGCTGACCGTTCCGGCGGGCACCTACACGCTCTTCACGATCCCCGGCGAGGCGGCGTGGACCCTCATCGTCAGCAGGCAGACGGGGCAGTGGGGCACGATGTACGACGCGTCGCAGGATCTGGGCCGCGTGCCGATGGCGCTCGGCCGCACGGCCGCGCCGGTCGAACAGCTCACCATCTCGATCGACGACACGGCGGCCGGCGCGACGCTCCGGATTGAATGGGGCACGGCCAGCGCGACCGTACCGTTCACCGTCGGCTGAGCGGCCGATCAGTCGTCGTCGACGTGACGCCGGACGTCGCGCGCCGCCACCGGGAGCTGGGCCTGCGGATGGCGATTGGCGCGCGCGCGACCGACATCGTGCGGCTCGTGCTGGCAGAGGGGGTCCGGACGCTGGTCGCCGGCGTCGTCGTCGGGGCGGCGCTGCGCTCGTCCTGAGGCCGGGGCGCGCGTCGCGCGCGCTACTCCAGGTGGCTCCGCAGCATCCACGCGTTCTTCTGGTGGACCTCGGTGCGCCGGGTCGCCAGGTCCACCGTCGCCTGATCGCCCGACGCGTCACCGGCTTTGATGACGGCGCGGGCCGCCAGGACGACGGTCTGCTGGTCGGCAACGAGGGTCTGCACCATCACGGCCGCCACGGGTGAGCTCGTGTCTTCCTGGACCTTCGCGAGCGAGGCGAACTCGCTGAAGCTGGCCGGCGCGCGGGCGCCGAGGGTTCGGATGCGCTCGGCGATCTCGTCAATGGCCATGGCCAGCTCGGTGTACTGCTGCTCGAAGAGCACGTGGAGCGTCGTGAACATCGGCCCAGTGACGTTCCAGTGGTAGTTGTGCGACTTCAGGTACAGCGTGTAGCTGTCGGCGAGCAGGCGCGAGAGCGCCGCGACGACACGGGCATTGCCAGCGCCAGCCATACGTAGTCCCTCCAGGCCGCTACTCGGGCGCCGTGTGGCGCGCGTAGACGGTGGTCTTGCCGGCCTTGTCGAAGGCGAGCACGGTGTAGGGCTGGAAGGGCCGCCCGTCCATGCCCGGTGCGCTGGCCGGCATGCCCGGGATCGTGAGGCCCGCGACGCCGGCTGGCTTCTCTTTCAGCAGCCGCGCGATGTCGACCTCGGGCACGTGGCCTTCGATGATGTAGCCGGCCACGAGCGTCGTATGGCAGCTCTCGAGATTCGCGTTGATGCCGTACTGCGCCTTGATCGGGGCCAGGTCGACGTTGTGCACCGCCGACCGGTAGCCCTTGGTCTGCATGTAGTTCACCCAGTGCTGGCAGCAGCCGCAACTGGCGTCCTTGTAGACGGTCATCGACGGCTTCTGCTGGGCGCCGAACAGGCGCGAACCGCCGGCGATGGCGGCCACGCCGGCCACGAGGCCGGTGAGAAGCGAGCGGCGGGTGAGGGCGGTGTCCATGCGGACCATTGTGGCCCAGACCGGGGGCACGATGCGAGCGGAGCGAAGGCCGGGCGAGATGGTTGCATACCGCAACCGTGAAGCCGTACAGTCATCGAGCCGCGGCCATGCGGTTGTCGCGTCGTCGAGTCGCTCGAAGCCATCGGGGCGGTGTCCCGCGCCCGCCGGGAACCCGGCCGTCCCGCCCGCCGGCGTTGAACAGTTGCGAGGCGCAACACATGAACGCAACCTGCCGGCCCGCCACCCGGGACGACGGCGAGGCCATCGCCAGGATCTACAACCACTACGTCGCCGGAACCACGGTGACCTTCGAAGAAGGCGCCGTCGCTGGGGTCGAGATGGCCACGCGGCTCGACGAGATCAGCCGCGCCGGGTTGCCCTTCCTCGTCGCCGCCTCCGACGACGAGCTCGTCGGATTCGCGCACGCGAGCCCGTGGAAGGGTCGCTGCGCCTACCGCCATACGGCCGAGGTCTCGGTCTATCTGGATCCGGCCCTCGTCGGCCGGGGCCTCGGGTCGGCGCTCTACGCCGCGCTTTTCCCGCTGCTCGAAGACAGGAAGCTCCATGCCGTGATCGCCGGCATCGCGCTGCCGAATGACGGCAGCATTGCGCTGCACGAGAAGTTCGGCCTGCGCAAGGTCGCGCACTTCGCCGAGGTCGGCTTCAAGTTCGGGCGCTGGGTGGACGTCGGGTACTGGCAGCGCGTGTTCACCGGACCGCGGGCCTGACGATTAGGCAGACGTGCATCTGATTGGCATCGACGCCGGCGGCACCAAGACGGTGTGCCAGCTCGCCGACCGGACCGGCCGTGTGCTGGCCGCGTCGCGCGGCCCGGGTGCCACGCTGCACGTCATGCCCGACGCCGACGTCGCGCGCGCGCTCGGCGGCGTCATCGCCGACGTGCTCGGCACGCAGGGCGTCGCCGGCCTCGCGGCCGTCTGCATCGGCATGGGCGGCGTCGACCGGCCGGGCGAAGCCGACCGCGTGCGCGGCGTGCTGGCCAGCCTCGCCCGGGGCGCGCGCGTGCTCGTCGTGAGCGATGCGCTCATCGCGCTCGAGGCCGGTGCGCCTGGCGCGGCGGGCGTCGTCATCATTGCGGGCACGGGGTCGGTGGCCTTCGGCCGCGACGCGGCAGGCCACGCGGCGCGCGCCGGGGGCTGGGGCCACCTGCTCGCCGACGAGGGCAGCGGCTACTGGCTCGCCCGGCAGGCCCTCCGCGCCGTGGTTCGCGCGCACGACGGCCGCGGACCGGCGACGCTTCTGACCGGCCACGTCCTGGCACACTGGCGCGTCACCCGGCCCCCGGACCTCGTGCAGCACATCTATGCCGCCGATCCGCGGCCGACGACGACCGCGTCGCTCGCGCCGGTGATCCAGACGGCTGCCGACGCGGGCGACGAGGTTGCGCGCGGGATTCTCGAACAGGCATCGGAGGAGCTGGCGGGCGCCGGGCTCTCGGTCGCGCGCCAGCTCGCGCTCGACCGGGGGCCGGTCGTGCTGTCGGGCAGCGTCTTCAGGGCCGTGCCGGCGATTCGCGAGCACGTGAGCCGCCGCCTGGCCCAGGAACTGCCCGCTGTGTCGGCGCACCTGCTCGACGTCGAGCCCGCGCTCGGCGCCGTCCGGCTGGCCTCGGCGCTCGCCGCCGGCACTCTCCGGCTGCCGGCGTACCCCGACGCGGCGTCCGCCGCCGGCCGTCAGGCGCCCTGAGGCGCGCGCCCGAAAGGCGCACGCCCTTGTCGAATGTGGCCACATATGGCTATAATCTGCGAATGGCCTCTGCAGGTATCCGCGAACTGAAAGACAACTTGAGTCGCTACATCCGGCGGATTGAGGCCGGCGAGCGTATTGCCATCACGGCCCATGGTCGTGTGGTCGCGGAGCTCGTCCCGCCGGGTGCAACGACCAGGGGCACGTCAAGCCGCTTCGACGAGCTCGTCGCCTCAGGAATGATCCGGCCGCCACTCGAAGCCGGCGACCCGACGGAAGGGTGGCCGGATATCCGCCTTCCGGCGGGAACTGCCGCCGAACTGATTGACGCCGATCGTGGCGAAGCGTAGCGCCAGAGCGCCGGCTTCGACGGCGGGAGCCGTCAGTGTCCGATACATCGAGTCGAGCGCATTGGTCGCGGCCCTCCTGGAGCATGACGCCGACGCGCTCAAGTCGGTCCGCACCCGAGGACGCAAGGTCACTTCCGCGTTGACGATCGCTGAAGCCGGGCGTGCCATTCTTCGCGCAAGGGCACTGGCACGGCTGACCGCCGATGAAGAGCGAGCGGCCGTGCGTGCCCTCCGCCGTCTCGAGCGTCGATGCTACCTGGCAGGCGTCACAGACGCCATTCTCGCCCGGGTGCGGAGACCGTTTCCGATCGAGCCGATTCGTACGCTCGACGCGGTGCACCTGGCTACAACGGAGTTGCTTGGTGAGCCACCGCAGTTGATCGTCGTCGTGACACGAGACGTTCGGATTCGCGAAAACGCAGAAGCACTTGGATATGCGGTCGAGTGAGCCCCAGCCATCGTTCTTCGACGACGAATCGCAGCCCCGTCCCAACGCGCGCGGCCTGATCGTGGTGCCGCAACCGGGACGACCGCTCACGAAGGGGCAGCAGGCGTTCAATCGCCTCGTCCGGAGGGTCGAAAAGCTCCGAATGCAGCTCGAAACGCGCAAGCGCAAGCTCGAAGCGGATCTCGTATTCCAGGCCGAGCACATCGTTCCACGACTGACGCAGGTGACCGCCAGCCGCAAGGCGCTGGTTCGCGCGCTGCGACCGTTTCTGAGCGACGCGCGCCTGAAGGCGGCCGATCGGCGGATCCTGAAGAGACTCGCAGCCGAGCACCTGAGTGAGATCCCGAT
>DATKDF010000121.1:0-8428 GCA_035512795.1 Vicinamibacterales bacterium | reverse complement strand
TAGAGCGGCTCGTGACGCGGGTGCTGGTGCTGGCGGCCTGTCTGGCCGTGACGCCGATCGATCTGGCGGCGCAGGCGGTGCGCGCCGACGGACCCGTGGCCGCCGTGCGAACGGCCATCGGGCACGGCGACCTCGATCGCGCGCGGCGGGCGGCCGCAGCGGCGACCGGAGCCGACCGCGAGCTGGGGCTGGCGCTCGTCGATTTGTTCACGGGCCGATCGGCCGAGGCGCGTGGGCGGCTGACGCCGCTCGCGACGGCCGTGCCGCTGGGCGATGCCGCGCTCGAGCTCGGGCTGCTCGCCCTCCGGGAGGGCCGTCGCGACGAAGCCCGCCGGTGGCTCGATCCGCTGGCGGCGGTGCGCCAGTTCGCCGGCCCGGACGACTACCTGCGCCTCGCCCGTGCCGCGCGCGGGATCGGCGAGCGCCTCTTGGCCAACGACGCATTTCAGCGGATCGCCGAGGTGCCGCGCGCCGACCTGAAGACCGAACGCGGCGACCTCTTCATGGTGACCAATCAGCCGGCCGAGGCGGCCACCGACTACCAGGCGGCGATCGAGATCGATCCCCGCTGGGTGCCGGCGCATCTGGGGCTGGCGCTGGCTTACGCCGACGGCGATCCGGACGCGGCCGATGCGGCACTCGACGCCGCCCGCACGCTCGCGCCCGCCCATCCGGACGTCTGGTTGCTCACGGCCGGGCGCCAGCTGGT
This sequence comes from Vicinamibacterales bacterium, assembly GCA_035512795.1. Classification (GTDB taxonomy): domain Bacteria; phylum Acidobacteriota; class Vicinamibacteria; order Vicinamibacterales; family SCN-69-37; genus DATKDF01. The sequence goes on along the minus strand of DATKDF010000121.1, from coordinate 7,719 downwards.
CCGTGACGAGTTCGACTCGGTTGTCGAGTCGCTCGACCGGGTCGCGGCCGTCCGTGCCGGGTCGCTCGAGGAGGCGGCCCTCCGCGCGGCCCTGGCGTACGGCTCGGGCCGGCGCGACGACGTCGAACCGTCGCTTGCGGCGGCCGTCGCGGTCAACGCGCACTCGGCCCTGCCGTTCCGGCTCGTGGGGCAGGCGGCGGCGCGCAAGTACCGGTTCGCCGACGCGGCGGCGTTTGCCCGCCGCGGCGTCGAACGTGACGTGGAGGATGCGCTGGCCCTCTCGGACCTGGGCCTGTACCTGTTGCGGACCGGCGACGAGGCCGAGGCGCGTGTTGCTCTGGAGCGGTCGTTCAACCTCAACGGGAGCCATCGGCCCACGCTCAACCTGCTCACCATGCTCGACTCGCTGGACACGTTCACGGTTGTCGAGCGCGGCAATCTCGTCTTCAAGTTCGACCCGAAGGAAGCCGACATCCTCGCGCCGTACGCGGTGCCGCTTGCCGAGGACGCCTATCGCACGTTCGTCGAGCGGTACGGCTTCACGCCCGAGGGGCCGATCCTGATCGAGGTCTTCTCCAAGCACGATGACTTTGCCGTGCGCACGCTCGGCCTGCCGGGACTGGTCGGCGCGCTCGGCGCGTGCTTCGGCCGCGTCATCACGATGGACTCGCCGGCGGCGCGGCCGCCCGGCACGTTCAGCTGGCACGCCACGCTCTGGCACGAGTTGGCGCACGTGTTCACGCTGCAATTGTCCGACTACAACGTGCCGCGCTGGCTGACCGAGGGCGTGTCCGGCTACGAAGAGCACCGGCGCCGGGCCGCGTGGGGCCGCGAGCTGAATCTCGAGTACGCCCACGCGCTCGCGCGCGATCAGGCGTTCGGGCTGAAGGGGCTGCCGGCCGCCTTCAAGCGACCCGAGAGCCTCGCGCTCGGGTACTTCGAGGCCTCGCTCGTCGTCGAGCACCTCGTCGACGAGCATGGCGACGCCGGCCTGCGGCGGCTGGTTCAGGCCTACGCGAGCGGCGTCACCGACGAAGAGGCCTTCACACGGGCGTTCGAGACGACGGTCGATGCCGCTGACGCGTCCTTCAAGGCCTTTGTCAACGAGCGGTACGGCTCCCTGCGTGACGCGATGCGCGAGGTCCCGCGCGTGGCCGATCCCGATGACCTGCCCGGGCTGCGCGCGCGTGTCGAGGCGCATCCGGGCAGTTTCGTGAGCCAGTTGGCCTACGGCCGGGCGCTCCTGCGCCTCGGCGACATGGAGCGTGCCGTCGAGCCGCTCGAGCGCGCGGCGCGGCTGGCGCCGCAGGCGACCGGCGAAGCGAGTCCCCGGAGCTTCCTCGCGCAGATCGCCGAGAAACGGGGCGACGCCGAGCGGGCCCGGCGCGAATGGCGCGCCCTGCTCGAGCACGACCACACGAACGTCGAGGCCGCCCGGCGCCTCGCCGCGCTGGCCACGGCCGCCGACGCCGAGGCGGACCTCGAATTCGGCCTGCGTCTGGTCGCCGACCTCGATCCGTACGATGCCGACGCGCACGGGCGACTCGGCCGGCTACTCACCGCTCGCGGACAGCATACCGAGGCGCTCGTGGAATTCCAGGTGGCCCTGGCCGTCGGGCCTGCCAATCCGGCCGAAGCCCACGTCGATCTCGGCGAGTCGCTGCTCCGTCTGGGCCGGCGCGACGAGGCGCGCACGCATGCGCTGGCCGCCGCGAAGGTGGCGCCCACCTGGGACCGCGCGCAGAACCTGCTGCTGGCGGTGAGCGGCCGATGAGTCCCGGTCGCATCGGCAGGGGCTGGCTGGCGGGCGTGTCGCTCGTCGTCGGCCTGGCTCTGCCGGCGCCCGGGTTCGCCCAGGGCCAGCGCTACGCCCTGCTCGTTCAGGGCGCATCGGGCGGCGCCGAGTACGCGTCGCTGCACCGCCAATGGCTCGACCGGCTGGCTGCGGTCCTCGCCGACGACATGAAGTTCGAGCCGGCCTCGGTCACTGTCCTGGCCGAGCGCCCCGGGCCGGACGAAGAGCGCTCGACGGCCGACGCCGTGCGGGCGGCCCTGGGGCGGCTGGCCGGTGCGATGACGGCCGACGACCTGCTGTTCGTCATGCTGATCGGCCACGGCAGCGGTGCCGGACCGGAGGCCAAGTTCAATCTGGTCGGGCCGGACCTGACGGCTGCCGAATGGCGTGTCCTGTTCGACGCCGTGCCCGGCCGGCTCGTGATCGTCAACAGCACGAGCGCCAGTTTCGGCTTCCTCGAGTCACTGGCCGAGGCGGGCCGCGTGGTCATCACGGCGACCAACACGCCGGCGCAGCGCTATCACACACAGTTTGCCGAAGGGTTCATCGCAGCGCTGACCGACCGGGCGGCCGATGCGGACCAGAACGGCCGCATTTCGATGTTCGAAGCCTTTACGCATGCCTCGCGGCTGGTCGGCCAGCACTTCGAGCGCGCCGGCACGATGGCCACCGAACACGCCGTGCTCGATGACACCGGCAAGGGGCAGGGCCGGCGGGCGGGCGCCGACGGCGACGATGGCGCGGTGGCCGAGGCCACCTATCTCGACACGACCGCCGCGCCGACCTCGTCCGACCCGGAGCTGCAGAAGCTCCTCCTGCGCCGGCAGGTCCTGCTCAACGAGATCGACGCGCTCAAACGGCGTCGGGCGTCGATGAGCGAGGCCGATTACGACCGCGAGTTCGAGAAGCTCGCCATCGACCTGGCGCTCGTCTCGCGGCAGATTCGGGAGCACGGCGGCGGCTGAGCGCCGTCGTTCATCCACCCCACCACTCCACCCGTTCGCGCGCGCGTCGTCGCAGGGCCAAGACGAGCACCGTGCCGGCTGCCAGTCCGCCTCCGTGCAGGCCGATCGCCAGCCGCGGGAACGTGCCGACCGGGTGAACGAAGTCCCCCATCACCTGCACGGCCAGCCAGGCGCAGACGACGAAGAGCGCCGAGATCTCCACCACGTCGCGCGTGACGATGAGCGGGACGAGGACGAGGACCTTCGAGCGGGGAAAGAGAATCAGGTACGCGCCCATGACGCCGGCGATGGCCCCGTTGGCGCCGGTGAGCAGGACGGGCCCGGCCGGCGCGAGGAGCGCGTCGGCCCCCGCGGCCAGGGCACCGGTGGCAAGATAGAGCAGCAGGAACCGGCCGTGTCCCAACCGGTCCTCGACGTTCTCGCCATAGATCCAGAGCGCCAGGACGTTCGTGCCAAGGTGGAGCAGGCTTGTGTGGACGAACAGTGACGTGACGACACCCGGCCACCATCGGTCAGCGGCCACCAGACCCCATCGGAACAGGAAGGCGTCGGCGTACGGGTCGTCGGCGGGTACGAGGACCCACCGTCCGAACACGGCGACGTTCAGGGCGACGAGGGACAGCGTGACCCACGGCGTCGTCCGGGTCGGGATCACGTCCCGAAGCGGGATCATGCCTGAGGCAGTATAGAGCGAGGCTGGAGCGCGGACCGATGGAGTGTCGATCGTGTGGAACGAGAATCGCCGACAAGGCGATCGTGTGCTTCCGGTGCGGGACGCCGACGATGGATCTGGCCGCCGCGCGCACCGTGCCCCAAGCCAGCCGGCCCGCCCGTCGGAGTGTCCGGGTGCCCCTGGTCGGCCTGCTGGTCGCGGGCGGCATCGTCGGCGCCGGGTATGCGCTGGGCGACTGGGAGCGCGGCCTCTGGATCGCGCTGGCGGTCGAGGCGGCCGTGACGGGCTGGTGGGTGCTGCGCCATCGCGCCACGAACCGGCCGCCTGGGGTAGACTGATCCGCTGAGGAATGGCGGATTATCGTTTGCACGTCCGTGACCTGCTCGGCGAGCGCACGGTCACGATTGACAAACTGCCGTTCTCGATAGGTCGCCGCGAGACCAACAGCCTGCGCCTCGGCGGCAGCGAGGTCTCGCGCGAGCATGCCGAGATCGTCGACGACAGCGGGACCTACCGGGTTCGGGACGCCCAGTCGCGCTACGGCACCTTCGTCAATGGCGAGCCGGTGACCGAGTGCGAGCTGAAGCCGGGTGACCAGATCCGGCTCGGGCGTGGCGGTGGGGCCGACCTGGTGTTCGTGCGCGCCGACGAGCCTTCGCAGAGCCTGTCGGGCCGGTCCACCACGGGGGCGCGCGACGACCTGCGCCAGCTGACGGCCCTGCTCGAGGGGTTCCGGGCGCTCGGGTCGGGGCGGGTGCTGCAGGAGGTGCTGGCGCTCGTGCTCGACGCGGCCGTCGAGGTCTCGGGCGCCGAGCGGGCCTTCATCATGCTCTCGAACGGCGCGGGCGACCTCGAGTTCACGCTGGCGCGCGGCCGGAACAAGCGCCCGCTCACCGACAACACGTTCGCCACGAGCCAGAAGATCCCCCGCGAGGTCTTCACGACCGGCCGGACCCGGGTGGTGGCCGACCTGCTCGACGGCGGCCACGCCGACGTGCACATGGGCACGATGGCGCTCGGCATCCGCCACGTCGTCTGCGTCCCGCTCAACTTCGTGCAGTACGTCGAGTCGATCGAGTCGAAGGCCGAAGACCGCCGCATCGGCGTGCTCTACCTCGACAGCCGCGAACGGGGCACGTTCCTGACCGATGCGACGCGGATGGCGCTCGAGACGCTCGCGGCCGAAGCCTCGGTCGCCATCGAGAACGCGCGGCTCTATCGCGAGAAGCTCGAGAAGGTGAAGATGGAGAGCGAGATGCGGATCGCGGCCGAGATCCAGCAGGCGCTGCTCCCGAACCCGACCGTGACGACCGCGTTTGTCGAAGCCGCCGCGTCGAGCATTCCGTGCCGGTCGATCGGCGGCGATTTCTTCGACTACCTGGACGATGCCGGCAAGACGTTCGGCTTCACGCTCGGGGACGTCTCGGGCAAGGGGCCACCGGCGGCGCTGATGAGCGCGCTGATGCAGGGCATGTTCGCCGCGCACGTGAAGTTCGCTGAAGGGCCGGCGTCGGCCGTGACGACGATGAACCTGGCGCTCTGCCGGCGGGGGCTCGAGTCGCGGTTCGTGACGCTGATGTTCGGGGCGCTCACGGCCGAGGGCCAGCTGACCTACTGCAACGCCGGTCACAACCCGCCCCTCATCGTCGGCCCGACGGGCATCCGGCGCCTCGAAGTGGGCGGGCCGGTCGTGGGGCTGCTCGAGTACGCGCCCTACGACCAGGAGACCGTGACGCTCAATCCAGGCGATCTCATTGTCGTGTTCAGCGACGGCGTCTCGGAGGCCCTCGACGCGGCGGGCGAGGAGTTCGGCGAGGAACGCCTCGAGCGCCTGCTCCAGACCGCTGGGGCCGGATCGGCGGCGACGGTCGTCGACGAGATCGTCGCCGAAGTGCGGGAGTTCACCAAGGGCGCCCCGCAGAGCGATGACATCACCGTCCTGGCCATCCGCTACAAAGGGCACGCCTAGTGGCCCGTACACGACGGACGTGCCGCGCCTTGCCGGCGGGGCATCCCGCCTCGCTGCGTTACTCCTCCCTCAAATACACCCGGTATTCCCGGTCGTCGCGCCTTGCCAGCCGGGCGCCGCGCCGGCAATCCGCTGCGCGTCCGTCGTGTACGGGCCACTAGCCGATGCACCCCCTCATCTACGACTGGAACCGCGTCGACGGGGTGACCGGCCCGCCCGTCATGCTCGACGACGAGACGCTGCGCGATGGCCTGCAGTCGCCGTCGGTGCGGACGCCGACCCTCGAGCAGAAGGTCGAGATTCTTCACCTCATCGACGCGCTCGGAATCGAGACGGCCGACATCGGGTTGCCGGGTGCCGGGCCCCATGTGGTCCGCGATGTCGAGCGGCTGGCCCGCGAGATCGTGGACGGGAAGCTCGGCGTGCGGGCCAACTGCGCGGCCCGGACGGTGCTGGCTGACATCATTCCGGTCGTCGAGATTGCCCAGCGGACGGGCCTCGCCATCGAGTGCTGCACGTTCATCGGATCGAGCCCGATCCGGCAGTACGCAGAGGACTGGACGCTCGATCGGCTGCAGCGGCTGACCGATGAGGCCGTGCGGTTCGCCGTCAAGGCCGGGTTGCCGGTGATGTACGTGACCGAGGACACGACGCGCGCCGATCCCGACTCGCTCCGGGCGCTCTACTCGACGGCCATCCGGGCCGGGGCCTCACGCGTCTGCATCGCCGACACGGTCGGCCATGCCACGCCGGCCGGCGCGGCGGCCGTCGTCCGGTTCGTGCAGTCGGTCGTCGACGAGTGCGGCGGCGGCGTGGGTATCGACTGGCACGGCCATCGCGACCGCGATCTGGCCGTGGGCAACGCGCTGGCCGCGTGGGCGGCCGGCGCCACACGCCTGCATGGCGCCGCCATCGGCATCGGGGAGCGCGTGGGCAACACGCCGATGGACGTGCTGCTCGTCAATCTCGTGCTGCTCGGCCAGCGCGAGGCCGATCTGACGAAGCTCGTGCCCTACGCGGCGCTCGTGTCGGCGGCCACCGGCGTCCCGATTCCCGCCAACTATCCGGTGCTGGGCCGCGATGCCTTCCGCACGGCCACCGGCGTCCACGCGGCGGCCGTCATCAAGGCCTTCAAGAAGGGCGAGCCCGAGCTGGTCGACGCGGTGTACTCGGGCGTGCCGGCCAGCCTCGTCGGCCGCGAGCAGCAGATCGACATCGGCCCGATGTCCGGCAAGTCGAACGTCGTCTACTGGCTGGAACGGCGAGGCATCGACGCGACCGATGAACGCGTCGACCGCATCTTCACTGCGGCCAAGCAGGCGGGGGCGACGCTCACCGACGACGACGTGCAGCGGCTCGCGCAGTTCGACGCGTGAGCCGGCCGGGCACGCGCCGCTACCGCTGCAGGTGCTGTTCGATGCGCGGCAGGCTCGCGATGAGCACATCCCCGACGATCTGCAGGCTCTGGGCCGACAGCTTGTCGATCGTGTCGGCCGCGGTGTGCCAGGCCGGGTAATCGATGTCGATGATGTCGACCGACGGCACGCCGGCCTCGAGAAACGGCACGTGGTCGTCCTCGATCTGGCCGTACTCGCGGTCGGGGAAGGTGGCCGCGTGGCCAAGCTGGCCGGCCGCACCCCAGATGATGTCCTTCAACCAGGCCGTCGAGTAGGACTCGCGCGGGAAACGCGCGCCGCGCTCGGCGATCATGTCGACCAGGATCATCGCGCGGATGGATCCGATCTGGCCGGCCTCCTGCGCTGCCTTCACGTAGTGGCGGCTGCCGTAGGTGTTGTCGGGACCGCCATCGGGCGTGCGGCAGTCGTCCCAGTTCAGGCAGAACGCCTCTTCGCCGTCGAACCAGACCAGTTCCCACGTGAACTCGCGCGGCAGGTCCTTGACGGCGCGCGCCAGTTCGATGAGAAACGCGGCACTCGACCCGCCGTCGTTGGCGCCGACGAACGTGATGCCCCGCAGGGGCTTGGTGTCGTAGTGGCCGGTGATCAGGATCTTGTCGGCGCGCCGGCCCGGCAGCCGGACGACGAGGTTGGACATCTCGACCGGTCCCTGGGGCGTCGGCGCCGTGAACGTCTGTTCCTGGACCGTCAGGCCGAGGGTCGCCATCTGGCGCGTGATGTACGCGCGCGTCTGCCGGAGGCCGGGCGATCCGGCCGGCCGGGGGCCGATCGACACGAGCTCGTTCAGGTGGCCCCACGCCCGGGCACTGTCGAACGCGGCCGGTGCCTGCGCACGGGTGATCGGCGGCTCGGCCGCCAGGCCGGCGCTCCGGTGTTCGAGGTAGGTCATCAGGCCCCAG